>NZ_JADQDK010000001.1:5959567-6273229 GCF_019263705.2 Pseudonocardia abyssalis | reverse complement strand
GCTACCTTTCGGCAACGTTCCGGGGCTGTGTTCCCACTGTACACCTCCCGATCCTTGCGGATCCTGGGGGGTCCCAGTGGGGCGGTCCTCGCTCACCTGGTGACCGGGCCCCTGAGGGGCTTCGTTCTGTCCGGTGTCGCGCTGACAAAGAGAAAGTTACGCGGGGGGTTGACACCAAGTCAAATCGCCGCCCTTGAATCGCGCTGACCTGCGGAAACATGCCCGTAACCGTCACCCGGCGTCGTGCTCGTCGCGCTCGTCGCCGATGAACGGTCGGGGTCAGCGGGACCTTTCCGGCGGCTCCGGGGACGCCCGATCAGGGCTCTGAACTGCGGAGATGGCAACGTCGTCGCGTCCGTGTGGGCTCGTCGGACGCCCTTCGGCGGTGCCGCCACCCTGATCGGTGTGACCTGGGGAACTTTTCAGATTGTCGCTCTCCGCGACGGGCGGCCCGGTTTCCGTCGCCAGGCGGTGCAGCATGGCGTTGTAGGCCTTCAGGTCCGCGTCACCGTCGTGCTCGGCCCGACGATCATCGCGTCGCGCCGACCGTTCGTCGTGGCGCGACCATTGGATCAGCAGAGCGATCACCACGAGCAGCAGCGGCAGCTCCCCCGACGCCCACGCGAGACCGCCGCCCAGGCGCTGGTCCTGCAGCAGGTCAGGGACCCAGGGCAGGGCGAGCGCGCGGTAGAAGTCGCCGCCGATCACCGTCGCGCTGCTCATCAGCGCCACCCCGAAGAAGGCGTGGAAGGGCACCGATGCGAACACCACCGCCAGGCGCGCGACCGGCGGCAACCGCCTCGGTGACGGGTCGATCCCGATGATCGGCCAGAAGAACAGCGCCCCCACCAGCAGGAAGTGCAGGTTCATCAGCACGTGCGCCCCGTGCTCGGGTAGCGCCGCGGGGAACAGCCCGGAGAAGTAGAGCGCGTAGTACGACCCGACGAACAGCGGCAGCGCGACCAGCGGGTGCGTCAGCCAGCGCGACACCGGGGAGTGCACCGCAGCCAGCAGCCACTCCCGCGGCCCCGGCGGACCGGAGCGTCCCCCGGAGGGCAGCGTCCGCAGCGCGAGCGTCACCGGCCCGCCCAGTACGAGCAGGATCGGCACCAGCATCGACAGGATCATGTGCTCGCCCATGTGGACGCTGAACATGGCGGGCCCGTACCGGCCGATCCCGGAGCTCGTGGCCAGCAGCAGCGCCGCGCACCCCGCCAGCCAGGCCAGGGTGCGACCCACCGGCCATGCGTCACCCCGGGCCCGCAGCCGGCGCACCCCCACCAGATAGGCGACCGCCAGCACGATCGCCGCGGTCCCGAAGATCAGGTCGAAGCGCCAGTCGAACAGCAGCCGCTCCAGCGTCGGCGGGCCGTTCAGGTCGTAGCCGATCAGCGCCTCCGCCCGCGACGGTGCGCCGCTCCCGTCGTCCGGTGCCGCCGTGCGTCCCAGCGCGACCGCCAACCCGATGGTGGCGAGCATCAGCAGGATCTCGACACCCCCCAGGCGCAGCAGCGCCCCTGGCTCACCCCGGGACGCCGGGCCGACGGTGCGCTGCCGGTGCAGAGCGCCCAGCGCACCCAGTGCCAGCAGCGCGCCGGCCTTCGCCAGCAGGAGAGCGCCGTAGTAGCTGTCGAACAGCGCTCCGGGGGCGATCCGCGTCAACGCGTTCACGATCCCGGTGCCGGCCAGCACGATCCAGCACACGAGCGCGATGTTCGAGAACCGCGGGACGGCGGTGCCCAACGCGGCGTCGCGGTCGGGGCCGCGGGCGGCGGCGAGCGCGATCACCGCCACCAGACCGCCCACCCACATCGACGCGGCGAGCACGTGCAGCACCAGGCTGTCCGTGGCCAGGTCGTGCGATCCCCCGGCGGCGGAGTGGCCCGTCAGCGTCACCGGCAGGGGCCCGACCACGGACAGTCCGAACAGGACCGTCGTCCAGCCCCAGGTGAGCACGCTCCGGCACCCGACGACGACGAGCAGCGCGACCACCGCGGTCCACGCCCACGCCGTGGACGCCGCGAGCTGCGGCACGACGTCGACGAGCAGCCCGATGTCGAGCACGTCCGCGACCGGGCGGCCGAGTGCGTCGGCGACGTTGAGCGGCACCAGCAGCACCGCGGCGACCAGCCATCCCGCGCCCGTCCACGACGCCGTCCGCAACGCGCGGTACCCGGCGACGTCGAGGTACCCCGACCGCTGCGGGGGCACCAGGAACGCGGCGAGCAGCAGCGCGCCGATCGTCAGCACCATCCCCACCTCGGCGACGGCCCGCACGGCGGGCAGCCCTGCCGTCGTGAGCACGCCCGGATCAGGCAGCCCGAGCGCGACGAGCGGGCGGGCGCCGGACAGGACGGTGAGGCCGGCGGCCACGAGGACGGCGATCGCCGTCCCCAGTGCGACCAGCCCGGCCGGACCGGACGAACGGGGTGGAGCGGCGGTCTCGACGGGGGTCTTCGCCATGTCAACCAGGCTAGCCGCAGGTCCGACGCCCGGCCGGGCACACTGCGGCGGTGGCCGACGATCCCCTCATCACACTCTGCGGTGGCGACGCCGCGGCATGGGCCGCCGCACCGCTGCGAGGGCTCGATCCGGTGCTGGTCCCCCGTGTCGTCGGCGGCCGGCTCGTCGTGGACGAGCCCGGGCGCGGTGGGGCGGGCGGGGTCCTGCTGCGGCTGGCACTGCACCGCGTCGTCGACGTCGACGGGGCCTTCGCCCGGCTGCGGGACACCCTGCGGCCCGGCGGGACGCTCGTCGTCGTCACGCCGTCGGTGTCGGTGCGCTCGGTCGCGGACCTGCGCTGGCGCGGGGCCCTCCGCCCGGTGCACCGGGGGCCATGGCTCCACCGCGCCGCGCTCGACGACGCGTCGTGGCTGCTCATGGCCGCCGACTTCGCCGTGCTGGCCGACGACCGCGTCCCGTTCACCCTGCCCCTGCCCGACGGCGGTGCCGCCCGCCGCGCGGTCGCGGACCTCCCCGCGGCGGGGTTGTGGCCCGACCTCACCGCGGACGTCCGCACGGAGCTGGCCGCGGAGCTCGTCCGGCGCTGCGGCCCGGGGTGCCGGCTGCCGGTCCCCCTGCGGCGGCTCGTGGCCCGCCGCTAGAGCGCGGCGAGCACCTCACGCAGCGGCTTCGGCCGCCCGAGGTGGTAGCCCTGCCCCTGCGCGACGCCGAGCCCGCGGAGCTGGCCGACCAGCGGCGGCCGGTCCACCTGCTCCGCGACCGTGACGATCCCCAACCGGTGCGCCACCCCCACCACGGCCTCGACCAGTGCCCGGTCGACCGGCTCCGTGTCGAGCTGCCGCACGAAGTCGCCGGCGATCTTGATCCCGGTGAACGGCAGGTGCTTGAGGTAGGAGAAGGAGCCGAAACCGGCGCCGAAGTCGTCGAGGGTGAAGCCGCACCCGGCCCGGGTGAGCCGACAGGCGAGGTCGCGGGCGGCGTCGATGCTGGCGATCGCGGCGGTCTCGGTGATCTCCAGACCGAGGCGGCGCGGGTCGACGTCGGCGCGCGAGAGGACCGACAGGATCCAGGCGCCGAGCTCGGGGTCGTCGAGCGACCGCGCCGAGACGTTGACCTCCAGCCGCAGGTGCGACTCCAGCGCCCACGGCGTCGCCAACGCCGCGATCGCCCGTTCCAGGACCCAGCGGTCCAGCCGCAGCACCAGGTCCGTCCGTTCCGCCGCCGGCAGGAACTCGGCGGGCCCGAGTGCGGGCTCCAGCCCGTCGCGCAGCCGGATCAGCAGTTCGTGCCGGACGACGGTGCCCGTCCTCAGGTCGAGGATCGGCTGGGCGTCGAAGGTCATGGTGCCGTGGTCGAGCCCGGCCCGGACGCGCTCCAGGACCGAGACGCGACGCAGCGCCTGGTCGTACTGGTCGGGGGCGAACAGCCGCGCCCGGTCGCGCCCGGCGCCCTTCGCCTCGTACAGCGCGAGGTCGGCCTGCGACATCGCGCTCTCGACGTCGTGACCCGGCCGGAACGCCGCGACCCCGACCGAGACGCTGACGCGCAAGGCGTCGCCCTCCCCCGGCACCTGCGTGCCGCGCGCCGCGGCGCACAGGCGCTCGCCGAGGTCCAGTGCGTCGGCGGCGCCGCAGGCCGGGACCACCACCGCGAACTCGTCGCCGCCGAGCCTGCCCAGCAGCGCGTCCGGCCCGAGCTGCGCCCCCAACGTGCCGGCGAGGGTGCGCATGACGCGGTCGCCCGCGGCGTGGCCCCGGATGTCGTTGACGTCCTTGAAGTTGTCGACGTCGACGAGCAGCAGCGCCGCCCCCTGCTCGTCGGCCAGGCACTCCTCGAGCCGCCCGGTGATGCGGCGACGGTTGGCGATGCCGGTGAGGGGGTCGTGCTCGGCGAGGAATGCGAGCTCGGCCCGGGCGCGGCTCTGCTCGGTGACGTCGCGCACCGCACCGAGCACCCGCACCGGTGCGCCCGACGCGTCGGTGAACACCTCGCCGAAGCACTCGAACGTGCGCAGCGTGCTGCGGTCGTAGGAGTGCATGCGGTGGGTGTAGGTGAAGGGGGCGCCTGTCCGCAGCGCTTCCGCGATCACCGCGCCGACCGTCTCCCGGTCCTCGTCATGGATCAGCCTGGCGAACCCGGCCTGGTCGAGTGTGCCCCCCGGGGGGATGCCGAACAGGCGCAGCAACGAGTCGGACCACTCCACGTGCTCGTCCAGCGGGTCCCACTCCCAGGACCCCATGCCGGCCATCGCCTCGAGCCGCGCGAGGCGCCAGCGGTCGTTGCGGTCGTCGCGCAGCTGCCGCGGCGTCTCGTCGGTGACCTCGTAGAGCAGTGCCGGTCCGCCCGGGTCGAGCAGGCTGCAGGTGATCGTCCACCAGCGGGTGCCGCCCACCGGCGACGGCCAGCGCAGCGCCTCGCGCCGGGTACCTGGGCGGACGGCGTGCAGGAGGCGCACCACCGACGCCGGCCCCTGCCAGGAACCGCCGTGCGGGACGACGAGGTCGCGGGCGGCGTCGTTGGCCCACTGCACGGCGCCGTCCTGAACCACCACCAGCCCGACGGAGGTACGGCGAGCCACGTCCCCCGCGGTCACCTCGGCCGCCACGTCGCTCATCCTGCCAACAGTCGGGCCGTCCGGCTCGATCAGTCGGGCGGCGCGACCGCGGCGGCCCCGACCAGCTCCGGGCCCGCGTCGGAAACCGGCTCGTCGCCGTCGACGACGTCGGCCACGACGCAGGTGATGTTGTCGGGCCCGCCGCCGTCGTTGGAGAGCTCGATCAGCCGCTCCACCACCGCCTGCGGGTCGCCCGCCGACGTCAGCACCTCGAGGATCTCGTCGTCGCCGAGCACCGCGGTGACCCCGTCGGAGCACACCAGGTAGCGGTCGCCCGGCTCGGCCTCGTGGTGGAACAGGTCCGGCTCGACGGTGTTGCCGTCCTGCAGCGTCCGCATCAGCATCGACCGGCGCGGATGCTCCCGCGCCTCCTCGAGCGAGATGCGTCCCTCGTCGACCAGGGCCTGCACCAGCGTGTGGTCGCGGGTGAGACGCAGCAGCTCCCCCTCGCGTACGAGGTAGGCGCGCGAGTCGCCGACGTGCAGGATCCCGACCCGACCCCCGTCGAAGAGCAGGGCGACGACCGTGGTGCCCGACCCGCGCAGCGCGGTGTTCTCGCGCGCGAGGCCGGTGAGCCGGTCGGCCGCGGCGGTGACTGCCCTGGCCAGCACGCCGAGCAGGTCGAGGCCCGCGAGGTCGGTGCCGGCGAGGTCCTTGTCGAGGTCGGCCAACGCCGTCACGGCGACGGAACTGGCCACCTCACCGTGCGCGTGCCCACCCATACCGTCGGCGACGGCGAGCAGGCGCGGACTCGTGACCGCGGAGTCCTGGTTCAACGGACGGCGCCGACCCACGTCGGACCCGGCCGCCGAGCGCAGCGTCAGGGGCATGGGCACACCTTCTCATGGGGTCGACATCGGCCACCACGACGACACCCGGGAGAGGTCCTGCTCGCCGCGCGGAGTGCGTGCGGGGCCCGCTACGCTTTCAGCGGGCGGTTCGTCCGTCCCGGCCCTCGTAGCTCAGCTGGATAGAGCAAGAGCCTTCTAATCTCTAGGTCGCAGGTTCGAGTCCTGCCGGGGGCACACACCACCAGGTCAGCGCGATGGCCTGCAAACGCATGCAAGATCCATCTACCGAGTACCTACCGTTTACGCGCTGGTGCGAAGCGGTCGAGTGCGGTGGACGCGGCGGCGCCGGCCACGCGGCGGGTCATGTAGACGTCCTGGGTCATGGAGATGCGCTCGTGGCCGAGGTAATCGGCGATCTCCCGAGCGGACAGCCCCTCGGCATCCAGCCGGGTCGCGACGAGGTGTCGGAAGGCGTGTGGGTGAAGGCCCTCCCACTCCGTGCCGGCCACGGTCTGGCGCAGCTGCTTGCGTGTGTTGTCCGGGTCGCGCAGGGTCCCGGCGGTGGAGGGGAACACCCACAGGCCGTGCGAGTCCGCGTGCCGCTTCACGAGCAGCTCCATCAACCAGGCCGGCGGGGTGATCGTGCGCATGCTGGCCCGCACCTTGGTGTGCGGCTGGACGATCAGGCCCTCCCCCGGAACCCGGATCACCGTGCCCTCGAACGCGAGCGTGCGGGCCTTGTCGTCGACGCGGGTCCAGTCGAGCGCCAGCAACTCCCCGATGCGGCACCCGAGTCCCGACAGCGCGTCGACGAGGTCGCGGAGGTCGTACTTGCCCGCGTCGTCGGACTCGGCGAGGAAGGCCTGTAGCCGGATCAGCCCGTCTTCGGTGAGCGTCATCGCCTCGCGCGCCGGCTTGGACTTCCGGGCCGGTGTCAGCTCACGGACCGGGTTGGCGTCGAGCGCGTCGTGACGCACGGCCAGGCCGAGGATGCCCGAGAGGACCACCTTGGCGTGGTGCGCGGACGCCGAGCCGCGCCGTTGCCGGATCTCCCGGATGACGCGGTCCACTGTCGACACCCGGAGGTCGCTCAGCCGCAGCTCCCCCACCGCCGGCTCGACCGAGCGTCGCCAGGCGTCCCGATAGGTGATCTTCGTGCGCAGAGCGCGGTCGGACTCGTCCAGCTCCCGGAACCACATCTCGGCGACGACCCTGACGCGGGTGTCGCCGGTGATCTCGCCGTCCAGGGCGACGCGGTTGCGATCACGCATCGCCTCTTTGAGCCGGTTCTCCGCGGCGAGCTTGGTCGGGCCAAAGCGCTGCACGCGGCGGGTGACGCCGTCGAAGTCGCGGTAGTTGGCCCACGAGCGGTACCGCTCCCGGTCGAGGCGCACGGTCAGGATGTGGCCGTACGTCCCGATCGGGAGCGGGGGCCGGCCCATCAGGCGGCGTCCCCGTCGAGCTGGGCGAACCACTGCCGAACAACGGTCTCCTCGTACCGGAGGTACCGCCCGACCCGCTTGCCCTTCGGGCCGTAGCCCTTGCAGCGCCAGTCGTAGAGCGTGCCGACCGGGACGCCGAGGTAGTCGGCCACGTCCTGCACAGTCCAGAGCCGGTTCTTGACCTGCATCGCTGTCACCTCCTCCCCTACGCCGCCGGTTGATCGTCGGTTGCCGGAAGCTCGGCGACCTGGTCGCGGGCGCATTCGTACTGCTCGCGCCATCGCTTGCGTTCGGAGATCAGCCGGAGCAGCAGTTCGAGCCGGTCGGGCTGGTCGGGGTCGGTGGGCCGGATCGGCTCCCAGGTGTAGCGCTCCCGCTCTCCGTCCGGTGTCGACTGTTCGACCGCAGCGCCGACGACACCTAGGGTGCGGAGCACGTGCTCGCGGCGTTCGGTGCGGTGCTCGGTGAGGTTGCGCCCAGCCCACTTGCGCGAGACCAGGCAGCGCCGGCCGCCGTAGCCGAGGTTCTCGCGCTTGTGCGCCTTGCCCTTGCACAGCCCGGGCACGAGACCGGCTTTCGCGTTCTCGGGTGCGACGCCGTAGAGCAGCCAGTTGGCGCAGGTGGGCGAGCACGGTTCGTAGCGCAGCGCGTCGGCGAGCCGGTCGACGTGCGCGATCGCGGAGGTGGAGTCGGGTTCGTGGCACTCGTCGAGGGACTTGGTCAGGTACTTCACGAGGTAGCGCAGGCATTGGCCGGCCTGCTCGGTGTCGCCGAGGACGCCTTGCACGTCGACCTGGCTGCCGAACTGGACCACGTGTGCGGGCGGCGCGGCCTTGTCCCTCGCGAGCTCGTCGAGGACGTCGTCCCAGGCGCGCAGTGGCCGGCCGGTGTCGGGGTCGATGTAGCAGGGGATCTCGCGGGTCTCGTCCCAGATCGGCGGCCGGTCGGGTGAGTAGGTGGGTTCGTCGTGCGCCGGCCACCAGACCTGGTGGTAGGTGGCGGCGGCGACCTGGCGCAGGAGCTTGCGCGGGATGGTGCCGCGGACGGCGGCGTGCAGGTGCGGGGCGCCCCGGCGCTGCGGTTCGACGGCGGCGAAGTACTGCACGTTCCACCCGACGGCGCGGCGCAGGTTCTGCCAGAACCGGTCCACGAGGTCGCCGAAGTGGATCGCGTCGCGGGCCGCGCGGCGATAGTCGTAGCGGTCGGGGTCGACGGGTGAGCCGTCGGAGTAGACCCGGCCGTAGGAGGGCAGGGTGAGGGTCAGGAACGTCGAGGGCCGGTAGCGCCGGCCGTCGGGGGTGTCGAAGGTCCGGCCGACGGTGCGGGCGGCGACGGGCAGCCGGGGCAGGTTCGGTGCGTCCTGCCGGCGGCGCGTGGAGCGGACGCGACGGGGCTTGCGCTCCCCCGGTGGGCGGGTGCTGCCGCGGGCGCCGGCCGCCCGGACCATGTCGTCGGCGTCGCCGATGGCGCGGTCCAGGTCGGTCACGGCGGCGGTGTCGTTCTCGGCGAGCGCGGCGGCGCGGGCGGACTCAAGGTCGGCCCGGTAGCCGATCACGGCGAGCTGCTCGGCGGTCGGTTCGGCGGTGACGATCTCCGGGTCGGTGTCGAGGTGCCATCCCTCCTGCGCCTGCCACATCCGCAGCCGGCGGGCGCGCTCGGCGCACGGCGGGCACTTACTGGCCCGGGTCGCGCCGCACGGGATCGGGACGGCCATGCGGGCGCCGGTCTGGGTGTCGATCCGGCGGACGGCGAGCGGGCGGAGGCAGGCGCCGACCTCGGTGGCGGCGGCCTCGGCCAGCTCCCGGGCGAGCGGGGCGACGATCTTCACGGGTGGGGTCATGCCGGGATCTCCTCTCGGGTGGGGCGGGCCGCGTCGTGGGCGTCCAGGTTGTTCAGGTAGCGGCGGAACCGCAGCTCTCGGACGGTGGCCCGGGCGAGGTGGCCGGCGAGGGCCAGGCCGGCGAGGCCGAGCAGGCCGGCGGTCATCACGGTGTCGATGGCGGGCCACACGCCCGACGCGGCGCAGAGCCCGCAGAAGCCAGCGATGCTGGTCATGATCAGGCGGTACTCGTTCACGAGGTCACCGCCGCGACGACGGACGCGATGTCGGCGTCGGTGAGCCAGGTGCAGCGCATCCGGCGCGGGATGCCGCCCTCGGCGAGCAGCCAGCCGACGCCGCGGTCCTCCGGGTCGATTGTGGAGGCGTCGAAGCCGCGGGTGTGCCAGCCGTGGCCGAGGATGATGTCCGAGCTGGTCTCGGTGGTGCAGCGGAACGCGAGCCGGTAGCCGAACAGGTCCCGCAAGGAGACCGGGATGATGTCGTGGCTGGGGCGCTGGGTGGCGGCCACGGCGATGATGCCGGCGGCGCGGCCGCGGGCGACGATGTCGCGCAGCAGCAGCGAGAACTGGTCGCGCTGCTTCTTGTCCCCCGCCGTGGCCGAGTAGTAGGCGAGTTCGTCGATCACGAGCATGATCGCGTCGGTCCAGTCGTTGCGCTCGATCTGCCGTGCGCTGTCGGCGTCGAGCTGGTCGTAGCGGCGGTCCATCTCGGCCTGCAGCTCCCCGAGCGCGTCGATGGCCTCGGCGAGGTCGGGGCCGACGAACCGGTCGGTGGCGCGTCGCCAGAGGCCGAGTTCGACGCGCTTGCCGTCCATCAGCCACAGCCGGCAGTCGGTCGCGAGGGCGGCGTGTGCGGTGATCCGGTTCAGCCCGCCGGACTTGCCGGCGCCGGGCTCCCCGGCCAGCAGGATGTTGCGGTAGATGAGCGTGATGTCGACGGGGCAGGCGTTCTCGTCGATCCCGAGCCGGATCGGGTCCCAGATCGAGGTGGGCGCGAGGTCGATCGGGCAGGCGCGCGGGCGGAATCGGCGGCGGATGGCGCGCATGGTCAGGCTCCCTTCTGGGTGGGCACGCTGTGCAGGACCGGCCGGGCGACCGGGCGCGGTGTCGTGTGGGCGGCCAGCTGGGCGGCCGGGCCGCTGAGCGGGTCGCGGCGGATGACGTCGACCAGGACCAGCGCTGTCATCCGGCGGGTGACGTTGATCCGGGCGTCACGGGCGAAGCATCCCGAGGCGATGTGCGCGAGGTTGCGTTCGATGTCGGTGCCGTCGATCCCGGCGCGCAGCAGCACCCACACTCGTTCCCCGACCGGGGTCGGGCGCGACCAGAGCAGGACCGGCAGGTTCCCGGTCCAGTTCATGACGCGGCGCTGCACGAACACCGAGCGGAGCCGGTGGCGGGTGAGCATGGCCAGCGTGCGGCGGTGCAGGTAGCGCCGGCTGGCCGGGACCGCGATCGCCGCCAGGGCCGGGATGCCGAGGACGAGACCGGCGCCCCAGGTGGGCAGGTGCTCGGTGAGCCAGGACCAGGCGAGCAGCCCGGCGACGATGACGGCGATCTCGGCGCGGCGGCGGATCAGGAGGCCAGCGAGGCGGGCCGGGCGCGAGCGCTGTGGGCGGGTGAAGACCTCGAACGGCTCCGAGCGGGCGAAGCGGTCCGGGTCGGTGCGGCGGTTCATGCGGCCCTCCGGGTGCGTCGGCCGACGGCCCGCATGGGCACGAGGGCGAGTTGGGCGAGGTGGTCGGCGCAGCGGCGACGGTGGGGCTGCGGGCGGCGGCCGAGGACGGCGCAGCAGACCTCGCAGCGGTCAACCGGGGCGCGGCGGTTGCGGCGGTCGGTGCGCATGGCGTGGCTCATGGCGTCGTCTCCGTTCCGATGTGGCCGATGGCGGACCAGAACCGGTTCGCCGGCACCACGGTCGTGCGCAGGCCCTTGCGGGTGTCGCGCAGCAGGGCCGTGGCCTCGGCGAGCCGGGCGGCCGGGTCGACGGTGCGGGTGTCGTCGTAGACGGGCCGGCCCTGCGCGTAGCCGGCGACCTGGCCGGCCAGGACCTCGGCGAGGTCGTCGAGCGCGTGCAGGGTCGTGACGATCTCGCCGGCCAGGGCGTAGAAGTCGGCGTGATCAGGAGTCGCGTGCCGCTGGTGGCGCACGACCTGCCCCCACCCGTCGGTGCCCTCGGCGGCCCGGTCCAGGGCCGGGGAGCGCTGCTCGTCGATGCCGTTCATGACGCCCTCCCGGACGTGCGGTCGAACGGGTCGCCGATCACGCGGGCGGTGTGCTCGGCGTGCCAGTCGGCGGCGGTGCTGCGCCAGAACCGGGCGTCGTCCTCG
The DNA here is from genome assembly GCF_019263705.2 of Pseudonocardia abyssalis. Lineage (NCBI taxonomy): Bacteria > Bacillati > Actinomycetota > Actinomycetes > Pseudonocardiales > Pseudonocardiaceae > Pseudonocardia > Pseudonocardia abyssalis. The sequence continues at coordinate 6,261,750 of NZ_JADQDK010000001.1, read as the reverse complement.
TCGCGCCGGCGCGCGTCGAGTACGGCGGCGCCGAACACCCACGGCAAGGTGCAGTCGGTAGAGAAGATCCACCGCAGGAGCACGCCCCACCAGCGGGCGCGGCGCTCGCACACCGCGGCCAGGGCCTCGGCGCGGTGGGCCTGCTCGGCGTAGCTGCCGCTGGGCAGGGCCAATGCCTCGCCGTACTCCTGCGAGCACCGGAGCATCGCGCGCTCGACGAGGTCGGGAACGGTCGTGCCGGCGGGCACGGTGATCTCACGCAGCATCGCTGTGACCCGCCTTCCCGGCCGGGCGCGGGGCGCGCATGCCGATCGCACGCAGGCTGTAGGCGATCCGGGCGCGGCAGCGGTGCTGCTCCCCCGGCCGGGCCGGCTTGCACGCCTTGTCGTCGATGTAGGGCGTCACGGTCAGGCCGTCGAACTCGACCGGCCGGAACGGCGTGCCGGGCACGGTCGGCGGAGGCACCGGCTGGACCTCGCCCATGAACTTGATCTCGAAGGTCTTCTCGGTCTTACGGACGTCCGGGTCGGCGTCGTGGGCCATCGCCGACCACAGGCGCAGGCCGGTGACCTTGTCGAGGGCCTGGACGAAGTTCTCGCGGGTGGACTTGTCGAAGTCGCGCATCGGCTCGACGTCGGTGACGAGGTAGCAGCCGTGCGGGAAGATCTGCTCGTGCGGGATGGGAAGGCGCTGGTTGCTGGCAGACACGAAGGACTCCTGAGACTGAGTTGCGCCAGTTGGCTAACTGGCTTGAGCCAGTAGAGCACGTGGCGCATGACACAGGAACGGCGACCTATGGATTTCACCTGACTGGCGCAAGCCAGTACGGTGGGTGACATGACTTCTTCCGAGGGCGGCGACCGTCGTCCGGCCAGCGAGCGCCTGGCCGATGAGCTGCGCGTTTCCATCGAGTCCGGCGAGCTCGCGGCCGGCGCGAAGCTGCCCTCGGAACGCGAGCTCGCCGAGTTCCACGGCATCGCGCGCAACACCGCCCGCCAGGCCATCCGGCTACTCGCCGAGAGCGGGCTAGTCATCGCCGAGCACGGCCGCGGGGTGTTCGTGCGGCCGGCCATCTCCGTGATCCGCCTCGGGAACGACCGCTACAGCCCCCGCTACCGCGACACCGGCCTGTCGCCGTTCCTGCTGGAGTGCGCGAAGCAGGGCAAGGCCGGCCGGTTCGAGGTGCTGTCCGTCGAGCGGGTCACCCCGCCGGCCGACGTCGCCGCACGGTTGAAGATCTCCCCCGACACCCCGTCGGCCCTGCGCCGCGAGAACGTGTTCTGGGCCGACGCCGACCCGGTCCAACGGGTCACGACGTGGCTGCCGTGGGCACTCGCCGACAGCACCGCGCTCCTGCGCGACGAGGTGGGACACCCGTTCGGCATCCACGGGATCTTGGAGGAACGCGGGCACCTAATGGCCCGCATCCACGACGAGATCAGCGCCCGGATGCCCACCCCCGACGAGCGGGAGCACCTACAGCTCTCCCCCGGCGTCCCAGTGCTCGACGTCCTACACACCAGCATCGACACCGAGGGCGAGCCCTACGAGCTGACGCGGTTCGTCATGCGCGCCGATCTGTCGGGACTGCGCTACGACGCCCCCGTCGAATAGGTGCGCACCACCGGCCTGATCGCCGCACTCGCCCTGCTGTGGGGATCGGGATTCTTCTGGATCGCACTGGCGCTCGACGGATTCACCCCAATACAGCTCACATTCGCCCGGCTCGCGCTTGGCGCCTTGGTGCTCGTGCCGATCGTGCTCGTGCGCCGGCTACCGCGGCCGGCCGGCCGGGCAAAGTGGTTTCACCTCACCGTTTCCGCGCTGATTGCTAATGCGATCCCCTACACACTGTTTGCCGTTGCGGAACAGACCGTGTCGTCGAGCCTGGCTGGCGTCATCAACGCCACAACTCCACTGTGGACGCTGCTACTCGCGACAGCGACCCGCAGCGACAGCCGGCTTACAGTTAGACGCAGCGCGGGCGTTGCCCTCGGATTCGTCGGCGTCATTGTGGTGTTCGAGCCGTGGAACGGCTTGGCCAGCGGCACAACCGGCGGAGTGCTCGCCTGCATCGGCGCCGCAGCCAGCTACGGACTGGCCTACATCTACCAGGCCCGCTTCCTCACCAACCGCGGACTTTCACCCCTGACGCTGACCGTCGCACAGCTCGTGATCGCAACCGGCATCCTCGCCGTAGCCCTGCCGTTCAGCGGCGCGATCCACGGCCCCGAGGCGCTGCCCACCGTGTCCGTCCTAATCCTCGGCATCATCGGGACCGGTATCGCGCTGATCATCAACTTTCAGCTCATCGCCACCGAAGGCGCCACCGCCGCCAGCGTCGTGACCTACCTGGTTCCCGCGATCGCGCTGCTGCTCGGCGTCCTGATTCTCAACGAGCCCGCGAGCTTGACCTTGCCCATCGGCGGTGTCCTCATCCTGGCCGGCGTCGCCCTCACCCGTGCCGGCCGGCCCGTAGCCGGGTAGGCCGGATCGGACCCCGGAACGACGCCGCCCGCTCGCGCCGGTGCCAGCCAAGACAGCGGCATGTCGAGTTGTGCGACATGACCTGCTGGTAGCCGGGTACTTTGCCCCGATGAAACGTGGCAGACCCAGAAAGGACGCCAACCGGCAGATTGGCCATCTTGCGGAAGTATCCGTGATGAAGGTCTGCGCTTTGGCGGACTACATATCGAGTATCAACAATGAAGACTTTGGCGAAGACTTACTCGTTCAGACCTGTATCGAACAGGAAATGGACGACTCTAAAATCTGGATACAGGTGAAAGGATTCAAGGGAACCTCACTCCGCGATTCAGCATCCCCGAAAGCTGTCGCAATATCTAACGGACATCTCGCCCGCTGGGTGAAGAGTGCAGACTTGGCAGTAATAGTTCGATGGGACGTCACAAATGACTGTGGCTGGTACCTGATCCCCGATGGTAGCGATTACTCCAAGCGGATCCCCGTCGATAAGTCGGGAACCCAAACCATAAAGTTCGACAAGCGGCAGGCTTTCGATATTCCAGCAGTCAAGATTCTGGCATGGAAGACCCGCTTCCGCCATGCAATGAGAAACATCGCAACGATATCTCACTTGAAATCTTTAGGAGAGCTTGACGGCAAGGAAACTCTGGATCTGCAACACGAGCTGTATGACAGACTTGCTCAGATTGCGTTTGATATCGGGACGCTTCTGCCCAATGGAAAAGACGGATGGATGATCTCAGCAGACTTTCAGGAGATCGTCTTCGAGTACACCAGGTCACGCCGAGAAGACCCTTCTCCCAGCCCTCTCGGAAATCTGCTTCTTGCTGACATGAATGAAGACTTCAGCGATGCCGAGATGATCCACACGGTTATCCTGGAGTCTGTTTACCACGCACTCGTAAGATTTCAGGCCGCATACATTCCAGCCGAGGCGGCGATGCCAGCGGAACTATTCGCGGAGATTGTCAACTTCCTCGCCCTCATCATTGGATCGGTCTACACACGCGACACGCTGGGTTGGGCGTAGGCCAGCGGAGCTGATACCCCGGCTGTCAGGCTCCAGCCGGCTGCAGATCCACGAGTCCGGGCTACGAGACGCAGGTTTCGCCGCACCTGTAGCGAAGCACCGTCGCAAGTCCGTTGCCGCCACGTTGCCGCGTTGACCTCTTTCATCATCAAGGGCGCGCTTCGCGCGCCGCCGGGCCAGACCCCGCCTTGCCGCTCCGCTCCCGGCGGGGCTCGCCCGGCGCAGCGGGATCGCCCTTGCTGATCAGTTCACCCGCAGACGGCTAGCGACTGGCTACGACTCACACAGGCCCGAGTTCTCCGCGGCCCCAAATATTGCGGACGCCTGACTCTGCGAAACGTCGCCCTGAAGGACGAACATTGACTCAGCGAGCCTTCGACCCTGCGCGGCGCCATTTACCTGCGATGAGTTCGCCAGGAACTCGCACGCCGCATCACCGTACGCAATCATATCTGCTTCGGTCGAAGTCAAGGCACCTTGATTGACGATGATTGCCATGTACGCCTGCTCCGCCGCCTGCCGCGGTGACAACGGTTCGACCGCTACTTCGCCACTTCCGCCGGTACTTGCACATCCACCCAATAGCGCCAATGACACCACAGCGATGATGCTGGTGGTGCTCACGCGGCTACTCGTCACTTCCCGACCTCCGTATGAGTCCGATCGTCAGATCACGGACTGTGGCGTGGATCATGCCGCCCTAAACGTGGCGTCACAAGCACCTACGGTCGACGCGGTCAGGAGGATGCGGAACGGCCCCTCTGCCGTTGATCGTCCACGTCGCACCGGCGGAGTACAGGGCGCCTGCGGCGTCGCTACGCGATGGCTGCGCCACCCTGGACACCACCACCGCGACGAGCAAGGCGGCCAGGACGAGGGAGCCGGGGAGGTGTGGGCCGAACCCCGCAGCGGGTCGGTTCAAGATCGCATCCCACATTTACCTACCTGGAACGGCCAGGAACGACGCCAGATGTCGCGTAGGCGCCGGAACTGTCCGCCCAGCTCAGCGGCACTGTCCGGCACCACGCGGCACCGTCCCGGGACACCGACTCGGAATCTCTAGGTCGCAGGTTCGAGTCCTGCCGAGGGCACCACACCGAGGTCACGGTCTCACGCCGGCCACCGGCCACCGGCCTTCGGCGGGCGGCCGCGGGGGCGCTTGACCGCGACCACCACGCCCCGGTCGAGGATCTCGCCTCCCCACACACCCCACGGCTCACCGCGGCTCAGCGCTCCGCGCAGGCAGGCGGGTCGGATGCGGCAGCTCCCGCAGTGTCGTTTGGCCGTCTCCAGGTCGGCCGGTGTCTCGGCGAACCAGAGGTTCGGGTCGTGGACGTGGCAGGGGCGCTGCCAGGTCGGGTCGGTCGTGCTCGGTATGGATCCCCCCATGGACCCCACCCTGTCGAACGTCCGGCACGTCCACATCGGTCGATCGACTGATCCACCGCGACGCAGAGCGACCGACGGCTCAGCGCTCGCGGTCGCCGTACGCCACGACCGAGAGGAACCGGATCGGCAGCTCCACCAGCTCCTGCGGGCCGTGCACGCCCTCGCCGTCGAGTTGCAGGGCGTCACCGGGGCGCAGGGTGTAGCCGGAGTCGCCGTGGCCGTGGCCATCTCGCCCTCCAGCACGAACAGCAGCTCCGTACCCGGATGCTGGAACAGCGGGAACACCTCGCGGCGCTCGGTGAGCGTGACGAGGTGGGCCTCCATGCGCTTGTGCCGGCCGCGCAGGGCGCCGAGCAGGGTGTAGCCGAGCAGGGTGTAGTAGTGGCCGACACGGGTCCCGCGGGCGGTGATCCGCGCACCCTCCCCGGCCGGGGTGTACACGGCCTCGCGCGGTGTGTCGGCGCCGCGGAACAGCGCGGTGACCGGCACGTCGAGCGCGGCGGCGAGGCGGGCCAGGGTCGTGAGACTGCAGGAGGTCTGGGCGTTCTCGATCTTCGACAGCATCGCCTTCGAGATGCCGGTCCGGGTCGCGAGGTCGCCGAGGGTGGCTCCGACGGCGAGACGGTACCGCCGTACCTGGACCGCGGGTGCCCGCTCCAACAGTCCGTCCGACGGCGCGGGACGGTCGACCTCGCGCGCGGCCGGTCCGTGGTCGGGCCTCACCGCATCTCTCCCGCGCCGACGTAGGGGTGCGGGCTGGTGAGCGGGGTGCCCGCAGCGAAGCGGCCGAGCGGGAACGAGGTGTCGCCCCCGTCGACGACGAGACGCGCCACCAGCTCGCCGACGGCGGGCGAGGTCTTGAACCCGTGACCGCTGAAGCCGGCGGCGACGAGCAGCCTGTCGACGCCGGTGGGGCCGATCACCGGGTTGTAGTCGGGTGTGACGTCGTAGCAACCGGCGTAGGTGCTGCTCACGGCCGCGTCCGGCGGCCCGGGGAACCGGTGCGCGATCTTCGCGACGGCCTGCTCCGGCTGGGCCGGGTCCGGGTGGTCGGAGTAGTGATCGGTTCCGGAGCGGTGAACTGCGGCGAGCGACCGCTGTGGACGGGTACTTCTGCACAGACGAGAAGGTCCCGCCACCGGAAGCTGGTGCACACCCCCGGACGTCGCAGCCACCAGGAGCCCGCCATGTACGACACCCCCCGACCCGCCACCGGCATCCGCACGATCCTGCTGCTCGTCGGCGGCCTCGTCGTCGGGATGGTCCTGCTCGTGTCCTCGCTCCTCGGCGGAGACGGAGGCGGAGGCGGCACCTCGAGCGAACCGGAGTGCCGGACCGAGTTCTTCGACAGCGGATCGATCAGTACCTGCGACGGCGATCTGCTCTACACCGACGACGACGGCAACGACTTCTCCTCCGGCGGCTGACCCGGGTGATCCGGACGACGATCCCGACGCGCGGGCGCCGTGCATCGTCGCGCACCTCCACCACCGGTTCCGGCAGGCCTGCGGCATCACCCGGGCGAGTGGCGGGCCGGGGCGGCCGAGCGTGCTATCGCGGCCCGGACGCGATGGCTACGGTCGGATCATGACCACCGGCACCGTGGCCGCTTCGAGACGCGTCACCGACTACACGACCCGCTTCCGCACCTTCCTCGACAGCGAGGTCGCGTCCGTGGAGGCCGGGCTCGCCGCGGCGGGCGTCGGTACCGTGTGGCGGCCCGCCCTCGACGCCGACGGCCGGATGCACCCGGTCGTCTGGGCGGCGCGCCGCGAGGTCCAGAGACGTTCCGCCCGCGCCGGGCTCTACAACCCGCACATCTCCACCGGGGCCGGGGGCGACGGGTTCTCCCGCGTGGAGATGCAGCACGTCGAGGAGTACGTCTACCGCAGCTCCGGCCTCGGACTGGGCCTGGCCGCGCTGGGCTGGACCGAGGGCGTCAGCCCCGCCATCGAGCACTGCTCCGACGCCGCGCGCGGCCGCTACCTCGAGCCGCTGTTGGCCGGGGAGATCACCGGGGCGTTCTGCAACACCGAGACCTCGGTGGGCACCGACGTCCTCGCCATGACCACCCGCGCCCGCCGCGACGGCACCGACTGGATCCTCGACGGCGCCAAGGCATGGATCACCAACTCCCACTTCGCCGAGGTCCTGCAGGTCGTCGCCGTCACCGAGGCCGGGGCGGGCACGCGGTCGCTGTCGATGTTCCTCGTCGACGCCGACGCGCCGGGCGTCACCCGCGGCCGGGACATCCCCACGATGCTGGGCGACGGCCTGACCGGCGAGCTGCACTTCGACGGCGTCCGGGTGCCTGCGGAGAACGTGGTGCGCGAGGTCGGCGACGGGTTCGCGCTCGCCATGGCGTGGATCAACTGGCGGCGGATGTGCCGCGGCGGGATGTGCGCCGGCTGGGGTTCCTGGCTGGTGGACCGGGCGATCGACCGGGCGCGCACGCGGCAGTCCGGCGGACGGCCGATCGCGGACCTGCAGGCCGTGCAGCACCTGATCGCCGACATGGACACCGACGTCTACGCCGCCCGCGCCACGTCGCTCGTCGCGCAGGCCGAGCTCGACGAGCTGGGGCCGTTCTCGATCCCGCTGCACTCCGACGCACCGCGGCTGGTCAGCCTGATCAAGGTGGTCAACGACGAGGCGTTCTTCCGGGTGGCCGACAACGCGGTGCAGGTGCACGGCGGCACGGGACTCCTGCAGGGCTCGCCGGAGGAGAAGCTCTTCCGGGTGGCTCGCAACCTGAAGATCCCGGCCGGCACGGTGGAGATCCAGCGCAACGCCATCGCCCGGGGGCTGCTGCGGTGACGACCGGCTGCGTCACGGGCCGGTTCCAGCCCGTTCACGACCAGCACCTGGAGCTGATCGGCGTCGCGCTGGCGGAGTGCGACCACGTGATCGTCGCCGTGACGAACCCGGACACCGAGGCCCGCCACGAGGAGTCCACGTCGGCACACCGGCACACCCGGGCGGCCAACCCGTTCACCTACTACGAGCGGTCCCGGCTGCTGACCGCCGCACTCGCCGGGGCCGGGTGGGCCGACCGCACCACGATCGCGCCGTTCGACCTCACCCGCCCCACGGTCTGGGCGGACTACGTCCCGCTCGACGCCCGGCAGTACGTGCGCGCCTACCACGGCTGGGAGCGGCAGAAGGCCGAGGCGCTGGTGGCGGGCGGCTACCCGGTGACCGTTCTCGACGGCGACCCGGCCGCCAAGCGCTCCGCCACCGAGGTCCGCGTCCTGCTCGCGGCGGATGCAGGCTGGCACGACGCGGTGCCTCCGGGTGTGGCGCCCCTGCTCGCCGAGATCCTCGCCGTGGCCCCGATGGCGGCCCGCCGGTGACCGCCCCGGCCCCGACCCGAGCTCCCGGAGACCCCGACCCGCGCACTACGGGACCCCGGCTCGCGGGGGTGCGTACGACCCGTCCCCCGGGTCGGGGCGTGAGCGTGCGCCGGTCGGGGTGCCGGTGAGGCCGCCGGAGGCGGTGCTCCCGCGCGCCGACGGCACGTTCCACCACGGCGAGACCCAGCCGCGGCTGCCCGACGACCGGGTCCCCGTCGTCCTCGTGGTGCTCGACGGGCTCGGCGACCGCCCGGTCCCCGAGCTCGGGGGCCGCACCCCGGCCGAGGCCGCCCACACCCCCGTGCTCGATGCGCTGGCCGCGCGCGGGGCGTCGGGATGGCACCTGCCGTTCGGGTGGGGACCGGCGCCCGCGTCGGAGCTCGCGCACTGGGCGATGTTCGGGTTCGCCGACGTGCCGTTCCCGGGCCGGGCCGTGCTGGAGGCCGTCGGCGCGGGCCTCGACGTGCCGTACGGGACGGCCGTGACGCACGCCGCACTGCGGGCGTCGTCCACCCACGACGGCCGGGTGTGGATCACCGGCCGGGCCGCGGCGGACGACGCCTCCGACGTCACGACCCTCTTCGACGCCCTCTCCCCCGTCGCCGCCCGACACGGGGCGACGCTGCGCGCCCTGCGCGGGAGGGGCGAGGCCCTGCTGACGCTGGCCGGGCACGCGAGCGGCGCCGTCACCGACTCCGACCCGTTCTTCGCCGAGCGGCACCCGTGGCTGCGGGTGCTGCCCACCTCGCCCGAGGGCACGGCCACGGCGGAGACGCTCAACGCGCTGCTGCTCGACGCCCGCGCCGTGCTCCGCGCCCACCCGGTGAACGCCCGCCGCACCGCCGACGGTCTGCCCCCGCTCGACGTGCTCACCACGAAGTGGTCCGGCGACCGCACCCCGATCCCGACGTTCACGGAGCTGAACGGCGTGGCGGGCGCGCTGGTGACCCAGACCGGGCTCTACCGCGGCCTGGCCGGAGTGCTCGGCACGGAGCTGCGGCACGTGGCCGCCTCGCCGGACGTCGCCGCCGACCTCGCCACCCGGCTCGCCGCGGCCGACGAGCTGATCACCGGCGGCGCGCGGTTCGTCCACGTCCACACGAAAGCCACCGACGAGGCCGGGCACACGAAGCGGCCGCACGCCAAGCGGGAGGTGCTGGAAGCGGCCGACCGCGGCCTCACCGGGCTCGCGGACCTGGCCGGGCGCGCCGTCGTGGCCGTCACCGGCGACCACGCCACGCCGTCGGTGGGTGGGGTGCTGCACACCGCCGACCCCACCCCGCTGGTCGTGGCCGGGCCGGGGGTGCGACCCGACGGCGTCACCGCGTTCGGCGAGGCGCCCGCCCGGCACGGCTGGTACGGCCCCGTCCGGGCCGCGGAGCTGCTGCCGCTGCTGTTCGCGCACGCCAACCGACCTGTCTTCCTGGGCCACCGTGCCACCCGACGGGTGACGTCGGCCCTGCCGGACGATCCCGAACCGATGCCGTCCAGCCCTGCTCCGTGAGTACGACGTCCTGGACCGGCGGGAGCGGTCGTGGCAGGACCGGTCCACAATCGGGGCCATGACCAGTGATCACGTCGACGTGCTCATCGTCGGGGCCGGCCTGTCCGGGATCGGGGCCGCGTGGCGGCTGCAGCACGACGCCCCCGGCACGAGCTACGCGATCCTGGAGTCGCGCGACGCCATCGGGGGCACCTGGGACCTGTTCCGCTACCCGGGCGTCCGGTCGGACTCCGACATGTTCACCCTGAGCTACCCGTTCCGGCCGTGGCGGGGGCGGGAGTCGATGGCCGGCGGCGAGAAGATCCGGGAGTACATCCGCGACACCGCCACCGAGGCACGGATCACCGAGCACATCCGGTTCGGTACGCGGGTGCTCGGAGCGCAGTGGTCCTCCGACGACGCGCGGTGGACGGTCCGCACCGACGGCGGCGACGTGTGGACGTGCACGTTCCTCTACGCCTGCACCGGCTACTACGACTACGGGAAGGGGTACCAGCCCGACTTCGCCGGCCTCGACGACTTCGCGGGCCGGTTCGTGCACCCCCAGTTCTGGCCCGCCGACCTCGACCACGCCGGGCAGCGGGTCGTCGTCATCGGCAGCGGCGCCACGGCCGTCACCCTCGTCCCCGCGATGGCCGGGAAGGCCGGGCACGTGACGATGCTGCAGCGCTCGCCGTCGTACCTGACGGCGCTCGCGCGCACCGACGGCATCGCGAACACCCTGCGGACGTACCTGCCCGCGGGGCTCGCCCACTCGATCGTGCGCACCAAGAACGTGCTGCTGACCTCGGCGTTCTACCAGCTGTGCCGGCGCCGCCCGCAGACCGCGAAGAAGCTGCTGCGGGCGGGCGCGCTGCGCTTCATCGACGACCCGGCGTACGTCGACGAGCACTTCACCCCCACCTACGAACCGTGGGACCAGCGCCTGTGCGTCGTGCCCGGCGGCGACTTCTTCCGCTCCGTCGCGGCGGGCGACGCCTCGGTCGTGACCGAGCGGATCGACCGGTTCGTGCCGGAGGGGATCCGGCTGGAGTCGGGGCGGGTGCTCGACGCCGACATCGTGGTCTCGGCGACCGGCCTGTCACTGGTGGCGCTGGGCGGGATGGACCTGGTGGTCGACGGGGACCCGGTCGACGTGGGCAGCAGCGTCGCCTACCGCGGGCTGATGCTCGGCGGGGTGCCGAACTTCGCGTTCTGCTTCGGGTACACCAACGCCTCGTGGACGCTGCGCGCCGACCTGTCGTCGCGATTCGTCGCCCGGCTCGTGCGCCACCTGCGCGAGCACGGTCTGGCGTCGGCGACGCCCCGGGTGCCCGACGCCGACGCCCCGCGCCTGCCGTTCCTGGACCTCACCTCGTCCTACGTGCAGCGGGCCGTCGACCGGTTCCCCCGCCGCACCGGCCGGGAGCCGTTCGACGTGCGGCAGAACTACCTGCTCGACCGACTCGTCATGAGCAGCGCGAGCCTGCGCCGCGACATGGACGTCGCCCCCGCCCGGGTCCCCGTGCGGTGACCGCGATCCCGGGCGGCCTGCTCGCCGTCGGCGCGGCACTGGTCGTCGCCGGGGTCGTGGTGGCGGTGCGGCGGGCACGGTTCGTCGGCCGGGCGGCGTCGGTGCCGGGCGCCGTCGTGGGTTCCGAGACCGACGGCGGGCACCGGCACCCGGTACCGGAGTTCACGACGGCCGGTTCGTGCGCACCACCTGCGCGCGCAGCAGCCTACCGTGGACCGTCCGCCTCGGCTTGCGGGTACGGGTGCTGCACGACCCCCGCGACCCACGTCGCGCGTCGTTGCCGGGCGGGCCCGCGGGACGCGTCGCGGCGGGGCCGGTCGTGGTCGGCGTCGCGTTCGTCGTGGCCGGTCTGATGGCCCGGTCGCTGCCCGCCGCGCTCGGCTGACGGATCACGGCCCCGTCGCAACGGACGCTCAACGGAGCGACAACGGCCGCCCCCTTGCCGCCCCCCTCGCCCGACGGGCACGATGGCCGGGAGGGGGTCGAGGGTGACCGATCGCACACAGGCGCGGGTGCTCGTCGTCGACGACGACGAACGGGTGCGCACCGTCGTGTCCTGGCAGCTCGAGGCCGACGGCTACCTCGTCGACGAGGCTCCGGACGGGGCCGCGGCGCTGGCCCGGATCGCCGACGCCCGCCCCGATCTCGTGGTGCTCGACCTCTCGATGCCGGGCGTCGGCGGGCTCGACGTCCTGCGCCGCGTCCGCGACGGCGACGGGTCCCTTCCGGTGATCGTGCTGTCCGGGCGCAGCGGGGAGACCGACCGGATCGTCGGCCTGGATCTCGGCGCCGACGACTACCTGGTCAAGCCCTTCTCCCCCGGCGAGCTCGCCGCCCGGGTCCGCTCCGTCATGCGCCGCTCGGGACGCTCCGCCCCGGGGGCGCGCGGCGGCGGACTCGTCGTCGACCCGGCGACCCGCGACGTCGTCGCCGACGGCCGCACCGTCGACCTGACGGCACGCGAGTTCGACCTGCTCGCCTTCCTCGTCCAGCACCCGCGGCAGGTGTTCAGCCGCGCGCAGCTGCTGAAGCAGGTGTGGCGCAGCGACCCGGGCTGGCAGGGCGAGGCCACCGTCACCGAGCACGTCCACCGACTGCGGCACAAGATCGAGTCCGACCCCGCGCACCCGCGTCGGCTGCGGACCGTGCGCGGTGTCGGCTACCAGCTGGAGCCGTGATGCCCGCCCTGACCCGTGACGCCGTCGCCGAGCTCGACCACGCCGACAGCCTCGACCTGCTGCACCGCCAGACCACCGTGCTGGAGCTGATCGCGGGCGGCGCCGCCCTCCCGGAGATGCTGACGGCGGTGACGGTGGCGCTGGAGGAGCTCATCCCGGGCAGCCGCTGCTCGGTGCTGGTGCTCGACGACAGCGGCACGACGCTGCGCCACGGTGCGGCGCCGTCACTCCCGCCGGTGTACTCCGCGGCCGTCGACGGCATCGCACTCGGCCCCGAGTCCGGCTCCTGCGGCACGGCGGCGCACCTCGACGCCGAGGTGGTGGCCGAGGACATCCTCGACGACGCACGCTGGACCCGCTTCCACGCACTCGCCAGCCCGCACGGACTCCGGGCGTGCTGGTCGAGCCCGATCCACGGCCGCGCGATCGGCGGGGCCACCGGGGTGCTGGGCACGTTCGCCGTCTACCACGACGTCCCGCACCGCCCGTCGGAGCGCGAGCGGCGCCTCGTCGAGCGGTTCACGCACCTGTCGTCGGTGGCGATCGAGCACGCGCGGCTCTACGGGGCACTGACCGAGAGCGAGGAGCGGTTCCGCCGCGCGTTCGAGGACAACGCCGTCGGCATGGCGCTGACCGGGCTCGACGGCCGGTTCGGCCGGGTCAACCGCGCCCTGCGCGAGATGCTCGGCCACGACGAGGACGCGCTGCTCGCGGCCGGGCTGGGTTCCGTGCTCGACCCGCCGACCGCCCCGGCGGCGCTGACCGCGATCGAGCTGTGCACCAGTGGCGCGCTCGACTCCGTGCAGTTCGAGACCACCCTGCTGCGGGCCGACGGCGAGCCGGTGCAGGCGGGCGTCACCGCGTCGGTCGTGCGGGGGGCGGGCGGGGAGCCGGTCTACCTGAGCGTCAACGTCCTCGACGTCACCGCCCGGCGCGCGGCCGAGGCCGACCGGCGGGCGCGGCGCGACGCGGAGCTGGCCCGCGAGGTGGCGGAGTCGGCGAGCCGCGCGAAGTCGGACTTCCTGTCGGCGCTGAGCCACGAGCTGCGCACGCCGTTGCAGGCGATCACCGGGTTCACCGAGCTGCTCGGCACCCTCGAGCTCAGCCCGGCGCGCCGGTCCGCGGCCCTCGGGCACATCGGCGGGGCGTCCTCGCACATCCTCGCGCTCGTCGACGACGTGCTCGACATCGCCGCGATCGAGGCGGGGGCGCTCCCGCTGCATCCGGTCGACGTCGACGTCGCCGGGCTCGTCGGCGAGGTCGTCGACCTGCTGGGGCCCCTCGCCGACGAGCGCGGTGTCGTGCTCGACGCGTGCGCCCCCTGCGGCACGGTGCGCGCCGACCCGCGGCGGCTGCGCCAGGTGCTGATCAACCTCGTCACCAACGGCGTGCGCTACAACCACGCGGGCGGCCGGGTGCGGGTGCGGGCCGGGGCCGGCACGATCCGCGTCGCCGACTCCGGACCGGGCATCCCGGAGGAGTTCCTGGAGCGGCTGTTCGTGCCGTTCGACCGACTCGGGGCGGACGTCGGTCCCGAGCCCGGCGCCGGCCTCGGGATGGTGCTCGCCCGCGGCCTCACCGAGGCGATGGGCGGGCAGCTCACCGTGGACAGCGCACCGGGGTCGGGCACGACGGTGCTGGTGCGGTTGCCGGTCAGCTGACGGCGGACTCGATCCGGTCGAGCGTGCCGGCGAGCTGCTCCTGCGAGACCCGCGGGAACATCTTCTCGAACTGCGGGTCCTTGACGCCGGTCCAGTCGTAGACCGAGGTGACCTCGGTGCCCCCGTCGACCTCGCGCAGGTCGTAGGTGAACGTGTGGCCGCTGGCCTCCATGTCGCCGAGCTTGCCCGCCAGCTCGCACGTCGGGTCGACCTTCGGGGCCCAGCCGACGCGCGCACCGGGGACGTAGGCGGTGACGGAGTTGACCATCCGGTACTCGCCCAGGTCGTCGGCCTGCATGTTCATCGTGAAGACCTGGCCGATGCCCGAGATGGGCGGGGTCGTTCCCTCCACACTCTGGATCGCACCGGCACCGTCGATCGCGGAGTGCTGGTTCGGGTCGGACAGGAGCGCGAAGATCGTGTCGGCAGGGGCAGCGATGACCTTGCTCGCCTGAAGCTTCTTGTCGGTGTCCATGTGGGGCGGGTACCCCGTTCGGACGAGCCCCAATCCCTACCCGAGGGTGAAGGGGTCGCGCGTGCCGCCCGTCAGCTCCACCCAGACGGACTTGTTCTCGGTGTAGGCGAGCACCGCCTCGACCCCGTTCTCGCGGCCGATGCCGGACTGGCCCATGCCGCCGAACGGCACGCTCGGCGACACCACGCGGTAGGCGTTGACCCACACCGTGCCGGCCCGCAGCCTCGCGGCGACCCGGTGCGCGCGGTGCACGTCCTTCGTCCAGACGGCGCCCGCCAGCCCGTAGGGCGTGTCGTTGGCGAGCGTGAGCGCCTCCTCCTCGTCGGTGAACGTGACGGCCGAGAGGACCGGGCCGAACACCTCCTCGCGGAACACCGTGTCGGAGGCCTTGACCGACAGCACGGTCGGCTTGACGAAGTAGCCGCCGAGGCCGTCGTCCGCAGCGCCGCCGTACGCCACCGTCGCACCCTCGTCCTGCGCGGTGCGCAGGTAACCGAGCACCTTCTCGTACTGCGGCCCGTTCGCGACCGGACCCATCTCGGTCTCCGGGTCGTTCGGGTCGCCGAGCCGGATCGTGGCGGCGCGCTCGGCGACCAGCCGGATCAGCTCGTCGTGCACCGACTCGTGCACGATCAGCCGCGAACCGGCCATGCAGGTCTGCCCGGTGGCCGCGAACACGCCCGCGATCAGGCCGTTGGCAGCGGCCGCGAGATCGGCGTCGGGGAAGACGATCTGCGGCGACTTCCCGCCCAGCTCCAGGGTGACGGCGTTGAGGTTGTCGGCCGCGGCGTGCGCGACGGCCCGACCGGTGGCCGTGGAGCCGGTGAACGCCACCTTGTCGACGCCCGGGTGCCCGGCCAGTGCCGCACCGGTCTCCCGTGACAGCCCGGTGACGACGTTGACGACGCCCGCCGGGAACCCGGCCTCGGCGAACAGCTCGGCGAATCCCAGCGTGGACGCGGGCGAGTGCTCCGAGGGCTTGACGACGAACGTGCAGCCCGCGGCGAGCCCAGGCGCGAGCTTCCAGGTCGTGAGCAGCAGCGGGGAGTTCCACGGCGTGATCGCCGCGACGACCCCGACCGGCTCGCGGCGGGTGTAGACGAGGAAGTTCGGGTTCGGCGCCGGGATCTGGCGGCCCTCGAGCGTGGCCGCGAGGCCCGCGTAGTAGTGGTACCAGGAACCCAGGCCCGTGAGCTGGCCGATCATCTCGCGGTAGAGCTTGCCGGAGTCGTTGACCTCGAGGCGGGCCAGGCGCTCCGCGTTCTCCCCGATCAGGTCGCCGAGGCGGCGCATCAGCGCGGCGCGCGCGAAGCCGGTCAGGGAACCCCACTCGCCGTCGAGAGCGGCGCGGGCCGCGGCCACCGCGGCGTCGACGTCCTCGGGCCCGCCGTCGGGCACCTGCGCCCAGGGTTCCCCCGTGTACGGGTTCTCCGACTCGAACGTGCGGCCGGACGCCGCGTCGACGGCCCGGCCCCCGATCAGCATCCGGAACACCTCGGTCATGCCGTCCTCCTCGCGCGCCGCGCACCCACCAGGGGGTACTCGCCGGGGAGGTTACGAGGCGGGAGAGCCCGACGCATGTGTACCCGGCGGTAACACGGGGGCCGGTCCACCGACATACAGGGCGTGACCCGACGCCGCGTCCTCACCGCCCTGCTCGTGGTGGCCGGCATCGCCGGCTGCTCGGTCGGCCCCGCGTGGCGGATGCCCGGCGTGGTCGGCCAGAACCTGCAGGCCGCCCAGGACGCCGTGCAGGAGCTGACCGGGTTCGAGGTCCCGGTCACGACGCACGACCTCAGCGGGGCGAACCGCACCCAGGTCGTCGACGTCGACTGGCTCGTGTGCACCCAGACCCCCGACCCGGACAGCGAGATCACGGCGGGCTCGATGGTCGACCTCGGCGTCGTGCGGCAGGGCGAGGGCTGCTGACCGGGGCGGGGCGGCCTCAGCAGGCCGCCCCGCCCGCTCAGCCGGCGAGCAGACCGTCCGTCTCGGCGATCTCCGCCTCCCGGATGGCGACGATCCCCTCGGCGGGCGCGCCCGCCGGCGGTCGGACCGGTCCGCGGCGTCCGCGCGGCCGACCCTTCCCGCGCAGCGACGGGAATACCTGGTGGGGGTACCGCCTTCCCTGCTATCGTCGCCATACCCCCATGGGGTATACCTGAGGAGGTACCGATGACCATCGACCACGCCGTGGCCGCTCCGCACGCGCACGACCACCACGACCACGCCGCCCGGTTCCGCGACCGGTTCTGGATCAGCCTGGTGCTCGCGGTGCCCGTCGTCGTGGCCAGCCCGATGCTCGCCGACCTGCTCGGCTACACGGTGCCGGGCTGGGCCACCGGGATCCCGCCGACGCTCGGCCTGGCCCTCTACCTCTACGGCGGATGGCCCTTCCTCACCGGCGCCGTCGGCGAGGTACGGGCGCGACGGCCCGGGATGATGACGCTGGTCGCACTGGCGATCACCGTCGCCGCGGTCGCCAGCACCGCGACGACGCTCGGACTCGGCGACCTGATGCTCGACTTCTGGTGGGAGCTCGCGCTGCTGGTCGTCATCATGCTGCTCGGGCACTGGCTGGAGATGCGGGCGCTCGGACAGGCCTCCGGCGCCCTGGACGCCCTGGCCGACCTGCTCCCCGACTCCGCGGAGCGGGTGTCCGCCGACGGCACGGTGACGGCGGTCCCGCTGGCCGGCCTCGTCGTCGGCGACGTGGTGCTCGTCCGTTCCGGCGGCCGCGTCCCCGCCGACGGGACCGTCACCGAGGGGGCCGCGGAGGTGGACGAGTCGACGGTCACCGGCGAGTCGCGCCCCGCACTGCGCGGGGCGGGCGACCGCGTGGTCGCCGGTACGGTCGCCACCGACTCCGCGATCCGCGTCCGGGTCTCCGCCGTCGGCGAGGACACCGCGCTCGCCGGAATCCGGCGCCTGGTCGCCGACGCGCAGGCGTCCCGATCCCGCGCACAGGCCCTCGCCGACCGGGCCGCCGCCGTGCTGTTCTGGTTCGCGGCCGCGTCCGGGGCACTGACCTTCGCCGTGTGGACCGCCTTGGGCGACCTCGACGCCGCGGTCGAACGCACCGTCACCGTGCTGGTCATCGCCTGCCCGCACGCTCTGGGTCTGGCGATCCCACTGGTCATCGCGATCTCGACGTCGATGTCGGCGCGCGCGGGGATCCTCGTGAAGGACCGGCTCGCGCTCGAGCGGATGCGCTCGGTCGACGCCGTGCTGTTCGACAAGACCGGCACCCTGACGCGCGGCGAGCCGACCGTCGTCGCCGTCTCCCCGGCCCCGGGACGCACCCGCGACGAGGTGCTCGCACTGGCCGCGGCGGCCGAGTCGGACTCCGAGCACCCACTGGCCCGCGCGATCGTCGCCGCGGCGCCGACCGTCCCCGCCGCCCGCGGCTTCCGGTCGCTGACCGGCCGCGGCGTGCAGGCGGTGGTCGACGGGCACGAGGTCGCCGTCGGCGGCCCGGCCCTGCTGCGCGAACTGGCCCTCGACCCGCTGGACACCCGCAGCGGCGCGACCGTGCTGCACGTCGTCCGCGACGGGGTGGTGGTCGGCGCGATCGCGCTCGCCGACGCGGTCCGTCCGGAGTCGCGCGAGGCCGTCGACGGGCTGCACGCGGCGGGAGTCCGCGTCGTCATGATCACCGGGGACGCGCGGGACGTCGCGGAGGCCGTCGGTGCCGAACTGGGCGTCGACGAGGTCGTCGCGGAGGTGCTGCCCGCCGACAAGGACGCCGCCGTGGCCCGGCTGCAGGCACGCGGGCTCCGGGTGGCGATGGTCGGCGACGGCGTCAACGACGCTCCCGCGCTGGCCCGCGCGGACGTCGGCATCGCGATCGGGGCCGGCACGGACGTGGCGATGGAGTCCGCCGGGGTCGTGCTGGCCACCGACGACCCGCGCGCGGTGCTCGCCGTGCGGCGGCTCTCCCGGGCGGGGTACCGCAAGATGGTGCAGAACCTCCTCTGGGCCACCGGGTACAACGTGCTGTCGGTACCGCTGGCCGCCGGGGTGCTGGCCGGGGCCGGGTTCGTGCTGCCGCCCGCGGCCGGGGCCGTCGCGATGAGCCTGTCGACGGTCGTCGTGGCACTGAACGCACAGCTGCTGCGCCGGGTGGACCTGCGTACGGTACCCCCGCAGAGTATGGTGGAGTCGTGAACGGATACGCCCAGGACAAGGACGCCTACCTCAAGCGCATGAAGCGCATCGAGGGCCAGGTACGCGGGATCGCCAAGATGATCGAGGACGACAAGTACTGCATCGACGTCCTCACGCAGGTCTCCGCCGCCACGAAGGCGCTGGAGGCAGTGGCACTCGGCCTGCTCGACGAGCACCTGCGCCACTGCGTCTCCGAGGCCGTCGCCCAGGGAGGGCAGGCGGCCGACGACAAGGTCGCCGAGGCCAGCGCGGCCATCGCGCGCCTCGTCCGTTCGTAGAGGAAGGAAACGACATGACCGAGCACACCTGGACCGTCACCGGCATGACCTGCGAGCACTGCGTCGCGTCGGTCACCGAGGAGATCACCGAGATCGACGGCGTCACGGCCGTCGCGGTCGACCTGCCCACCGGGGCCGTCACCGTCCGCAGCGCCGCCCCGCTCGACGACGGCGCCGTACGCGCCGCCGTCGCCGAGGCCGGGTACGCGGTGGCCGCCTGACCATGCGCACCACCACCAAGCTGACCGCCTACGGTGCGGCGCTCGTCCTGGTCACGGCCGGGGCATGGGCGACCGGAACCGCTGTCGGTCCCCTGGGTTCCGCGGTCGCCGCTCCCGGCACCGCGGCCCACGGGGACGCTCACAGTGGCACCGTCGCGGAAGCGACAGAACCACCCCCGGGCCTGGCCGTCACCGAACGGGGCTACACTCTGCGACCCACCGCGACGACCCACACCGGCGGCCCGTTCGCGTTCACGATCACCGGCTCCGACGGGGCCCCCGTCACCGCGTTCGACGTGGAGCACGAGAAGCGGATGCACCTGATCCTCGTGCGCCGCGACGGCTCCGGGTTCCGGCACGTGCACCCGGAGATGGCGCCGGACGGGACCTGGACCGTGCCGCTGGAGCTGCGCGACGGCGGAAGCTACCGCGCATTCGCCGACTTCGTCCCCACCGGCGGCGCCCCCGTGACGCTGGGCGTCGACGTGTCCGTGCCCGGAGAGTTCGTCCCCGTCGAGCACGTCCCGACCCGCACCGCGCAGGTCGGCGGCTACTCCGTCACCCTCGACGGCGACCTGGTGCCGGGGCGGGCCTCCCCCGTCACGCTCACGGTCGCACGCGACGGCGTGCCCGTCACCGATCTCGATCCCTATCTCGGCGCGTACGGCCACCTCGTCGCGCTGCGCGGCGGTGACCTGGCCTACCTGCACGTGCACCCGTCGGACGGGCCCGCGGGGCCGGAGATCGGGTTCGTCGCCGAGGTGCCGAGCGACGGCACGTACCGGCTGTTCCTGGACTTCTCCCACGGCGGGGTCGTCCGCACCGCGGAGTTCACGGTGCCCACCGGCCCGGCCACCGGACCCGTGGCCGAGAGTGAACCGCATTCGCACGAGGAGGGACCCCGATGACCGCCACGCTCCCCGTCACCGAGATCGAGCTGGTGATCGGCGGGATGACGTGCGCGTCCTGCGCCAACCGGGTGGAGCGCAAGCTCAACAAGCTCGACGGCGTGAGCGCCAGCGTCAACTACGCCACCGAGAAGGCCAGGGTGCAGGCGCCCGCCGGCGTCGATCCTGCGGTGCTCGTCGCGCAGGTGGAGGCGGCCGGGTACACCGCGGTCCTGCCGGCCGCGGAGCCCGCTCCCGTCGAGGAGGTGGCCGACCCGCTGCGCGAGCGGCTGCTCGTCTCGATCGCGCTGTCGGTGCCGGTGATCGCGCTGTCGATGGTGCCGGCGTGGCAGTTCACGTACTGGCAGTGGATCGTGCTCGCGCTCGCCGGGCCGGTCGTCGTCTGGGCGGCGGCGCCGTTCCACCGCGCGGCCTGGACCAACCTGCGCCACGGCGCGGCCACGATGGACACGCTGGTGTCGATGGGCGTGCTGGCCGCGTTCGCGTGGTCGCTCTACGCCCTGCTGTGGGGCACCGCGGGCACCCCCGGGATGGTGCACCCCTTCGAGCTGACGATCTCGCCGAGCGACGGCGCGGCCAACATCTACCTCGAGGTCGCGGCGGGCGTCACGACGTTCCTGCTGGCCGGACGGTGGTTCGAGTCGCGGTCCAAGAGGCAGGCGGGGGCGGCGCTGCGCGCGCTGCTGGAGCTGGGGGCGAAGGACGTCGCCGTGCTGCGCGACGGGTCGGAGACCCGCGTGCCGGTCGAGTCGCTGCGCGTGGGCGACCGGTTCGTCGTGCGCCCCGGGGAGAAGGTCGCCACCGACGGAGTGGTGGAGGACGGCAGCTCCGCCGTCGACGTCTCGCTGCTGACCGGGGAGCCGGTGCCGGTGGAGGTCGGGCCCGGTGACGCCGTGGTCGGATCGTGCGTCAACTCCGGCGGGCGCCTGGTCGTGCGGGCCACCCGGGTCGGCGCCGACACCCAGCTCGCCCGGATGGCGAAGCTCGTCGAGGACGCGCAGAGCGGCAAGGCCGCGGTGCAGCGCCTGGCCGACCGCGTGTCCGGGGTGTTCGTGCCCGTCGTCATCGCCCTCGCCGCGGCCACCCTCGGGTTCTGGCTCGGCACCGGCGCGGGGGCCGCGACCGCGTTCACCGCGGCGGTCGCGGTGCTGATCGTCGCGTGCCCGTGCGCGCTCGGGCTGGCCACGCCCACCGCGCTGCTCGTCGGCACCGGGCGCGGCGCCCAGCTCGGCATCCTGATCAAGGGACCGGAGGTGCTGGAGTCCACCCGTCGCGTCGACACCGTCGTGCTGGACAAGACCGGCACCGTCACCGAGGGGCGGATGTCGCTGGTCTCCGTCACCGGCGACGAGGACGCGCTGCGGTTCGCCGGGGCGGTCGAGGCGGCGTCGGAGCACCCGATCGCGGCGGCCGTCGTGGCCGGGGCGCGGGAGCGCGTCGGGGACCTGCCGGAGGTCACCGGATTCGCGAACGTCGAGGGCCTCGGGGTGCGCGGCACCGTCGAGGGCCACGAGGTCGTCGTGGGGCGGGCGGCACTGGTCGACGTCGACCTGCCCGGGCCGCTGGTCGCGGCGCGGGAGGCGGCCGAGGAGTCCGGGCGCACCGCGATCGTCGTCGCCTGGGACGGGGTGGCGCGCGCCGTGCTCGTCGTCGCCGACACGGTGAAGCCGACGTCGCGCGAGGCCGTCGCGCAGCTCCGGGGCCTCGGCCTGCACCCTGTCCTGCTCACCGGCGACAACGCCCGCGCCGCCCGCGCCGTCGCCGCGCAGGTGGGTATCGACGACGTGATCGCCGAGGTGCTGCCCGCCGACAAGCTCGACGTCGTGAAGCGGCTGCAGGACGAGGGGAAGGTCGTGGCGATGGTCGGCGACGGCGTCAACGACGCCGCCGCACTCGCCCAGGCCGACCTCGGGCTCGCGATGGGCACCGGCACCGACGTGGCGATCGAGGCGAGCGACCTGACGCTGGTCCGCGGCGACCTGCGGGCCGTCGGCGACGCGATCCGGCTCTCGCGCCGCACGCTCGGCACCATCAAGGGCAACCTGTTCTGGGCCTTCGCCTACAACGTCGCCGCCCTGCCGCTGGCCGCCTCCGGACTGCTCAACCCCATGATCGCCGGGGCAGCCATGGCGTTCAGCTCGGCGTTCGTGGTGGCCAACAGCCTGCGGCTGCGGGGGTTCCGGCCCGCGCGGTGATCAGCTGATGCCGACGAGGTCCACGACGAAGACCAGCGTGGCACCGGCGGGCAGGCCGGGGGGCGGGTTGTCGCCGTAGGCCAGGTCCGGCGGCATCACGATGACGCGGCGCCCGCCCGGCGCCATGCCCTCGATGCCCTGCGAGAAGCCGGGGACGACCTGGTCCAGCGGGAACTCGATGGGGGCGTCGCCGCGCGACCACGAGCTGTCGAAGGTCGAGCCGTCCGACCACAGCGTGCCGGTGTAACGGACGTTCACCGTGTCGGCCTGGGTCGCCGCGGCGCCCTCCCCGACGACGACGTCCTCGAGGAGCAGCTCGGTCGGCGGCGCGCCCGAGCCGGCCCCGGCCTGGGTGGGGGCCGTCAGGTCGGTGGGGTCACCGGACAGACCGGGAACGCCGCCCTCGGGGCCGGCCGGGGCGGCGGCGGTCGCGGAGGCGGACGACGCGGCGGTCGACGGGGACGCGGCGGGGGCGGCGGTCTCGGCGCCGCCGCAGCCGGCGAGGGTCAGGACGAGGAGTGCGGGGAGCAGGAGCCGTCTCATGCGACCAGGAGATCACGCAGCGTGCCCGTCACCGCGCGCGGGCCCGTCAGCGCAGGACCGCTCGGATCTCCCCCACCGGTTCCCCGCCACCCAGCACCGGACGTCGGCCCAGGTCGTCGGGGATGTCGGCGCCCAGTGCGCGCAGCGCCTCGGCGACGACGACCGGCAGCGGCCGCATCGCCCCGTCGAGCACCTTCACCGCGACCGCGCCGCCGTCGGGCAGGGCGGCCGCCCACACCCCCTCCGCCCCGTCCTTGGCGACGAGACCGGGCACGTCGGCCATGAACCCGGTGACGTCGCGGCCGATGCCGCCGACCCATTCGGGATGCGCCGACATGGCCGCAGCCACCCGCTGCTCGGGCGTGCCGGGCTCGGCCAGGACGAGCCACGCGAAGGCGTGCGCGAGGCCGGTGAGGGTGCAGGAGTAGAGCGGCGCGCCGCAGCCGTCGACCGTGACGTGCTCGGCGGTGTCGCCGGTGAGTTCCTCCACGGTCTCCCGGACCGCCTTCTGGAGCGGGTGCGCCGGGTCGCGGTAGCCCTCGACGGGCCAGCCGGCCGCCACGCACGTGGCGATCATCGCGGCGTGCTTGCCCGAACAGTTCTGCACCAGTGACGACGGGCCGAACCTGTCGGCCCGCCAGGTGGCGCCGACGTCCTCGCCGAGCGGGTAGGCGGGAGTGTTGGCCAGGTCGTCCTCGGTGCGGCCCGCGGCGGCGAGGATCCGGCGGACCCCGTCGACGTGCAGCGGCTCTCCGGAGTGGCTGGAGCAGGCGAGCGCGAGCAGCTCGTCGTCGATGTCGAGTCCGGCGCGCAGCATCGCGACGGCCTGCACGGGCTTGAGCGCGGACCGCGCGAAGATCGTGACGCCCGGGTCGCCGCGGTGCAGGACCGTCGAGCCGCCGCCGTCGAGCGCGACGAGGTGCCCGCGGTGCACCGACTCCACCGTCCCGCCCCGCACCACGTGGGCCAGGGCCTGTGCCCGATCGTCGATCACGCATCGACGCTACGTGAGCGCGACGGGTTTCACCGAACGCCCACGGAGTGCGGCCCTCCGTCCGTACCGTCCGCGGGCATGGACGGACGACAGTGGCTCGACAGCTACCAGCACCGGCTCACGGACCTCAAGGCCCGTGCCGACCGCGCGCAGGCCGCGCTCGCCGGCGTCGACGGCACGGCCGCGAGCCCCGACGGGGCGGTGTCGGTCACCGTCGCCCCCGGGGGCGCGGTGCGGCGCATCGTGTTCTCCGAGCGCAGCGAGGCACTCTCCCGGGTCCAGTTGGCCGCGCTCGTCGTCGAGACCGCGGCCCGGGCACAGGCCGAGGCCGACCGTCGGGTGACCGAGGCCGTCGCCCCGCTGCTCGGTGGCGACAGCGAGGCGATGCAGGTGATCCGCTCGTACCAGGGGTCGGGGTCGTGAACGCCGACTTCGGGTTCCGGCTCGGCGACATCGGGGCGCACATCGGCTTCGTCGAGGGGTCGGTCGCGGAGCCGATGCGCCGGGCAGGCGACGCCGGACGCCCGCTCGACCCGCTCTCCTACGGGCTGCTCGGGCAGGTGTTCGCCCTCGCCGTCGGGGTGGCGGCGGGCATCGGGGCGCACGCGGTCCGCGGGCTCGCCGACGAGTCGGAGGGCTTCGTCGTCGGCCTGCGCGCCACGCGCGACGCCTACGAGCACGCCGAGCGGGTCACCGCCGAGCTGTTCCGGCCGCCGCGATGACCGCGCCGAACCCGCTGATCGTCGAGGCGGAGAACGAGGACGCCCAGCCGCTCGACAACTGGGAGGGCGCGGGCGCCACATCGAGCGTCGCCGACATGAACGCCGCGTGGGCGCGCGACGACCCCGACCTCCTGCAGATCGGGTTCACCACCGCCGGTGCCGCGCTCGACGGACTGGACGCGGTGATGAACCCGCTCGACGCCCTCGCCACCTCCGCCATCGGCTGGTTGATCGAGCACGTCTGGTGGCTGCACGAGCCGCTCGACGCCCTCGCCGGTGACCCGACCCAGATCAAGGCCCAGGCGCAGACCTGGCGCAACGTCGGCGCGCAGCTCTCCTCGGTGGCCGCCGGGTACCGAGGAGAGCTCGCCGGCGGCTCCCCGGACTGGGAGGGGGCCGCGGCCGACGCCTACCGCGCCGCGGTCACCGACTACGCCACCCGCCTCGACGACGTCGCCGCGATGGCCGAGCGCCTGTCGTCGGTGATCCTGGTGTCCGGCGCCGGGGTCGCGGCGATTCGCTCCTGGATCCGCGACCAGATCGCGGAGTTCGTGTGGCTCCTCCTGCAGCTGCTGCTCTGGTCGGGCGTGCTCGCCTTCCTCACCGCCGGTGGATCGCTCGCCGCCGCGGCGGTGCAGGCGATCGTGCGGGCGGAGCGACTGGCGCGCTCGTTCGTCCAGCAGATCTCCCGCCTGCTCGACGCCCTCGACGCCTCCGGCCGCACCGCCCACCAGCTGGTCTCGGCGATGCGCGACACCGTGGCGCAGGTCCGCGCCGCCGCCCCCCTCCTCGACACGACGGGCGAGGGGATCCTGAGCGGTGCCGGCACGGTCCGGGCCGCGGAGGTGATCGAGACGGGCAAGCAGCTCACCAACGCCGCACAGGACCGTCAGGGCTGGGACGCACCCTCCCCCGGCTGATCGCGGTCCCGCCCGGCAGCGGCGGCGAGCGAAGGCCCGCCGTCGCAGCGGCGGTGGGCGGGCGGGGTACGGGGGCAGCTGGAGCCACGAGTTGTGTACCGATGTCTCTCGCGGGTCCTCGACGGTCGGCCCGGGCCGATCCTTGCTCCGCGCGGAGCGGGCGGTTGTGCGGGCGGGGCTCGTCGTCGGCCGCCCGTCTCCTCGCGATCGGGACGGGTGCAACCGCGGTGGCCGGGCCGCCCGCTCTCACCACTCGATCGGGGCGAGGTCGGCGGACACCCCCAGCACCAGGTCGGCGTGGACCGGGCGGTGTCGCCGCGGTCGACCGCCGACAGCACCTCGGTCATCCCGCCGGCGTCGCGCGACCGGTGCCGGGCGTGCGGCAGGATGGCCGCCATGGCACAGGTGACGGCTACGGCCGAGCGCACGATCGACGCCCCCGCGGAGACGGTCAGCACGGCACTCGGCGACTACGAGAAGGTCCGTCCGACGATCCTCACCGAGCACTACTCGGAGTACCGGACCGAGCCCGACGGGCGGGTGCACTGGAAGCTCGCCGCCACCGAGAAGCGGGTGCGCGACCAGCTCGTCGCCGTCGAGAAGCCCGACAACGCCACGATCGTCGAGCGCGACGCGAACTCCTCGATGGTCACGACGTGGACGGTCACGTCCGAGGGAACGCACCGCAGCACCGTCCGCGTCGTCACCACCTGGAAGGGCGCGGGCGGGATCGGCGGCTTCTTCGAGCGGACGTTCGCGCCGAAGGGCCTGCGCCGGATCCACGAGGGTGTGCTGGCGAACCTCGACGGCGCCGTACGTGGCTGAGACGGGCATCGTCGCGGTCGCCGGTGAGGCGCTCGTCGACCTCGTCCCGGCCCCCGTCGGCGGCTACCTGGAGATCGCGCCCGGCGGGAGCCCGGCGAACGTCGCGGTCGGGCTGGCCCGGCTCGGCGTCCCGGTGCGGATGCTCGCGCGCCTCGCCGACGACCCCCTCGGGCGCCGGATGCGCGCGCACCTCGCCGACAACGGGGTGTCGCTCGACCACACGGTCGCCGCCACCGAGCAGACGTCGATGGCGCTGGTGACCGTCGACGACGACGGCGTCCCCAGCTACGACTTCCGCGTCGACGCCACCGCCGACTGGCAGTGGACCGACGCCGAGCTGGCCGGGGCGCTGGACGGCCCGGTCGTCGCCGTGCACTCCGGCTCGCTCGCGCTCACCACCGCCCCCGGCGACGGCCCGCTGCGCGCGCTGCTGGAGCGGGCCATGGCCACCGCGACCGTCAGCTACGACCCGAACTGCCGCCCGCTGCTGATGGGGGACCCGGCCGGCGTGCTGGAGGGGGTGCACGCGCTGCTCGCCGTGGCCGACGTCGTCAAGGTCAGCTCGGAGGACCTGGAGTGGCTCGGCCTCACCCCCGAGGCCGCGCTGGAGGACTGGGTCACGCGCGGGCCCGCGGTCGTCGCGATCACCCTGGGCGGCGACGGCGTGCTCGCCGGTACCGCCACCGGACTGCGGACGCGGCGACCGGGCGTGCCGGTGACGGTCGTCGACACCGTCGGCGCGGGAGACACGTTCTCCGCGGCCCTGCTCGCCGGGCTGCACGGCCGGGACCTGCTCGGGGCTGCGCGCCGGGCCGAGCTGAGGGCCCTGGACGCGGCCGTCCTCGACGCATTGCTCGACCTCGCCGCCCGGGCTGCGGCGATCACCTGCTCGCGGCGCGGGGCCGACCCGCCCACCGCGGCCGAACTGGCCTGAAACGTGGGTGGGGCGGCGACGCCCCAGATCTTTTCGCCGCCGCCCCACCCACGGGCCCGCCGTAAGGCCGACACGATCATCGACCGCGCAGGGTCCCCGGCGCCACCTCAGGCACCGGTCCGGGTGGCCCTCCATCGGGTCGGCGCGTCGCGTTGCGTCAGAATCGCGGGGTGTCCGCTCCCCCGGAAGCTGCAGCTCACGGCCTCGTACCCCACCCCGAGGGGGGTTGGTACCGGCGCACCTGGACCTCCCCGGTGTGCGTCGACACGCCGCGGGGGACGCGCCCGAGTGCCACGGCGATCCTCTACCTCCTCGACGCGGTGTCGGCCCGGCACCGCGTCTCCTCGGCCGAGCTGTGGCTGTGGCACTCGGGCTCGGCGGTGGAGCTGACGGTCGACGGGAGGGCGTCGGTGCTCGACGCGGGCACCCCGCAGCTGACGGTGCCCGCCGACGCCTGGCAGTCGGCCCGACTCCTCGGCCCGGCCCCGGCCCTGCTCAGCTGCGTGGTCTCCCCCGGCTTCGACTTCGCCGACTTCGAACTGGCCTGACCCCGATCCCCGAGCGGGAGCGGCACACTCGCCGGGTGAGGTTCGCCCGAGTTCGCCGGCGCGCCCTGCGAGGGTGCCCTCGGGCCGGTGAGTCGGCCGATCAGGCGCGGGTGCGGTCCAGGAGCCTCTCGACGGGCCAGGTGTTGAGGACGCGGTCGGGCGGCACCGCGCAGGCGACCGCGCGCTCACAGCCGTTGCCGAGCCAGTCGAGCTGGCCGGGGGCGTGGGCGTCGGTGTCGATCGTGAACTCGCAGCCCGCCTCGACGGCGAGGCGCAGCAGGCGCTTCGGCGGGTCGAGCCGCTCGGGCCGGGAGTTGACCTCCACCGCCACGCCGTACTCCGCGCAGGCCGCGAAGACCCGGTCGGCGTCGAACTCCGACTCCGGACGCTTCCGCTTGCCCATGACCATCCGTCCGGTGCAGTGCCCCAGCACGTCGACGTGCGGGTTCGCGACAGCCGTCAGCATCCGCTCGGTCATCTCCGCCCGCGGCATCCGCAGCTTGGAGTGCACGCTGGCGACGACGACGTCGAGCTGGTCGAGCAGGTCCGGGTCCTGGTCGAGCGCGCCGTCGTCGAGGATGTCGACCTCGATGCCGGTGAGGACGCGGAAGTCCGTCAGTTCGGCGTTGAGCTCAGCGATCTGCTCCAGCTGCGCCCGCAACCGCTCCGGCGAGAGCCCGTTGGCCACGGTCAGGCGCGGCGAGTGGTCGGTGACGACGAGGTAGGAGTGCCCGAGCGCCCGCGCCGTCTCCACCATCTCGCGCAGCGGTGAGCCACCGTCGGAGGCGTCGGTGTGGCTGTGGCAGTCGCCGCGCAGCGCGTCCTTCAGGGCCAGCGCAGCCGCGTCGAGCGGTGTGCCCTCCGTCGCCTCGAGGCGGCGCAGGTACACCGGCTCCTCACCGGTCAGCGACTCGACGACGCACCGCGCCGTCACCTCCCCGACCCCCTTGAGCCGCACCAGCTCGCCGGACAGTGCGAGCCGCGTCAGCTCCCCGCGCTCCTTCCTCGCCAGCACGGCGGCGGCGGTACGGAACGCACGGACGCGGTAGGTGGACTCGTGCGCACGTTCCAGCAGGAAGGCCACCCGGCGCAGGTCGGCCACGGGGTCGCGGTCGTCGCTCACCGGCCCGATCCTGCCCTACGGTGGACGTCGTGGAAGCCCGTGGAGTCCTCCTCGTCGGATCCGTCGCGGCCGACCTGCGCACCGCGGCGTTCGGGCTCACGACCCTGGCCAGGCGCTACGCGCGCTGTCCGGCGTTGACCGACGGGCCGGGCGAGGGCGCCGACAGCGAGCGCGTCACCACCGGCCACCTCGAGGACCTGCGGTCCTGGGCGCAGGTGCTCGTCGAGTACCGGCGCGGCCGCACCCGGTTCGTCCTCGACCACGTGCGCCTGACCGCGGCCCGCGAGGCCGGGCAGCTCCCGGTGGTGGCCACCGACGAACCACGGGTCGTCGACGCGCTGCGCCGGGAGTCGCCCGACTGGTTCGTGGTCCTGCTGCGCGGGGTGGGCGACCGCACGTGGGCCGAGCTCGACGTCGCGCTGTCCGTCGGCCTGCCCGCCGCGGTCGCCCCACCCCTGGTGCACCTGGCGATCCAGCTGCGCGAGGACTCAGCGGCGGGCCCAGAGCCGCGGTAGGTCGTGCTCGATCCGCGCGGCCCGCTCGACGTCACGGCCCAGCAGTACGCCGAAGCTGAACCCGTTCTCCCCGCTCGCGTGGGCCGCGGCGCCCAGCTCGCGCAGTGTCGCGCTCGCGACGACGGCGTCCTGGTGCTCCCCCAGCGCCTTCTGCAGGTGCTTGAGTCCCTTGTCCTTCGTGCCCGCGACCTCGGTGGCGTAGCGCAACCGCTTGCCCGCCTTGCGTGCCGCGTGCACGGCCTCGGTCTGCTCCGGGCCGGACTGCACCGCGACGTCGACGGCCCGGGTCAGCCGCTTCGTCGCCCGCGCGACCCCGGCCTTCAGCCCCGACTTCCCCCGCGCCGCCTTCGTCAGCGGCGGCTCCTCCAGCAGGGCGTCGAGCGCGCTGCGCAGGGCGGCGTAGCGCTCGCCGTCGAGTTCGGTGAGGACGGCCGCACGTGCCTCGGCCTCGATGCGGGCGAAGTGCCGGGTCGCGAACGCCTCGGCGTGACCCAACCGCAGCTCGGGCGGCAGCGCGGCGAGTCCGGCGAGCACCCGCTCGCGGAGCACCTCGGCGTCGCGGGCGGGGGCGAGGGCCTGGCCGAACCCGCGCAGCGCGTCGACGACGGGCTCGGTGCGCTCGGCGTCGAGCAGTGGCCGGTAGGCCTGCAACGCGCTGCGCATCCGGCGCGCGGCGACCCGCAGCTGGTGCACCGCGTCGGGCTCGTCGCGGCGCACGCGCAGGTCCTCGGCGGCGATGCGGTCGGCCTGCGCGGCGACGTAGGTCATCAGCACGGCACCGGCGGACCCCTTCTTCCCGACCCGGGCCCGACGCGGGCGGGCGGGGCGGAGCAGGCGGTCCAGCTCGGCCTCGACGCCGGGAGGGGCGGGGGTCAGGCCGGACTCGGCGAGGCGGCCTGCCAGGCCGTCCGGGGCCCCGGCCCGCAGGTCGAGCGCTGCCTCGGTCCAGGTGCGGACGTCGGTGGAGCGGCCCAGCGTGGCCACCGAGACATGGTCGTGCACGACCTCGGCGACGACGGTGTCGTCCTGCGAGAGCAGGCGCGTCACCGCGCGGGTCGTGCGGGCGCGGCCGACGGGGCGCACCGCGCGGTCGCGGGCGGCGCCGCGGATCAGCTCGTCGATCTGCGCGGGCACCGGGGCGGGTTCCGGCGCGTCGGCCGCGACGGGCACGCGCAGACGCTCGTCGTGGTCGCCGTCGGGGAGGTCCAGGTTCCACTGCGCAGGCCCGTCTCCCCGGTGCAGGGACAACGTGATCCCGGCCACGGACAGGCGCAGGTCGTCGGTGTCGTAGCGCTCGACCTCGAGCACCACCACCGGCGACGGCTCCTCACGGTGCACCCCCGGCAGGCCGGCCAGCCGGGGCGATCCGGCCTCGGCGGCGCCTCGGAAGTGCAGGGGCGTGGGCGGGGCTGCGGTCGTCTTCGGCATTGAACCGGAGTGCCCGGTCTCAGCCCTCCCGTAAACGGGACTTGAGCACCTTGCCCATGTCGTTACGCGGCAGCACGTCGACGAACCGCACCTCCCGCGGGCGCTTGTGCGGGGCGAGCTGGGCGGCGACGTGGTCGATCAGCTCCTGCTCGACGGGCACATCCCCCGCGGCGACGACGACCGCGACGACCCGCTCCCCCAGGTCCTCGTCGGGCAGGCCGAACACCGCGGCCTCGGCGACGCCGGGGTGCTCCAGCAGCGCGTTCTCGATCTCCCCCGCGCCGATCTTGTAGCCGCCGGACTTGATCAGGTCGGTGGAGTGCCGGCCGACGAGCGCGAGCGCCCCCGACTCCGTCCAGCGACCGATGTCGCCGGTGGCGAACCAGCCGTCGTGGTCCGTGCCGCCGCCGCGGTTGAGGTACCCGTCGAACAGGCCGGGGCCGCGTGCGTGGACGGTGCCCAGGTCCGGGTCGCCCTCGACCGGGTCCAGGCGCACCTCGGTCCCGGCGAGCGGGCGGCCGACGGTGCCGGGCTCGGGCTCCTCGTCGGCGCGCACGGCGGTGAGGATGAGCGACTCGGTGAGCCCGTAGCGCTCGCGGACGGCGAGGCCGGTGGCGGCGCGCAGGCGGGTGTGGTCGACGGCGGTGAGCGCCGCGGAGCCCGAGACGAGCAGCCGGGCGCGGCCGATCCGCTTCGCGGCGTCCGGGTCGTCCTGGAGCTGGTCGGCGAGGCGGTGGTACTGCGTCGGCACGCCGAACACCATCGTGGCGCCGCCGTCGACGGCGTCGGCGAGCGCGCCGGCGTCGAGGGCGGGGAGGTGGTGCAACGACCCTCCGCGGCGCAGCGGTCCGAGCACCCCCAGCACGAGCCCGTGCACGTGGAACAGCGGGAGGGCGTGGACGAGCACGTCGTCGCCGGTCCAGGACCAGGCGTCGGCGAGGGCGTCGAGGTTGGCCGCGACGGCCCCACGGGAGAGCACCGCGCCCTTGGGCGGGCCGGTGGTCCCCGAGGTGTAGACGACGAGCGCGGGCGCGGCCGGCCCCGGGTCGCGCGGGGGCGCGCCGCCACCGGTGCTGCTGAGCTCGACGTCGATCCGCGGGAGATCCGCCAGCCCGCCGGGGAGGACGGCGCCGGGGGCCGCGAGCACCGCACCGGGCTCGGAGTCGGCGAGGACGTGGGCCAGCTCGCGCTCCCCCAGCTTCGGGTTGACGGGCACCGCGGGCACCCCGGCGAGCACCGCCGACGCCACCGCGACCGCCGTGTGGATCCCCGGCACCGCGTGCACCGCGATCCGCTTCGGTCCGGCCGCCCGGATCCGCTCGGCCAGCGCGTCGGCGACCGACGCCAGCTCCGAGTGCGTCAACGAGTCGTCGCCCGCGCGCAGGGCGGGGCGGTCGGTCGGGTCGAGGAGCGTGGGGAGGACGGTCACGCGATCACCTTGCCCGGGTTGAGGATCCCGCGCGGATCCAGGGCCGCCTTGACGGCGCGGTGCATCGCGACGACGGCCGGGCCGAGCTCGCGCAGGGCCCCGTCGCGCTTGAGCAGTCCGACGCCGTGCTCGCCGGTGACGGTGCCGCCGAGGTCGAGCGCGGCGTCGACGATGTCGTCGAACGCGGCCTGCGTACGGATGCGGGCCGCGTCGTCGCCGTGCGGGGTGAGCATCAGCGGGTGCAGGTTGCCGTCGCCCGCGTGCGCGACGGTGGCGATCACGACGTCGCGGCGCGCGGCGATCTCCTCGATCCTCGTCAGCATCTCGGCGATCCGGCCGCGGGGCAGGCAGACGTCCTCGGTCAGCATGGCCTGGCCGAGCTGCTCGAGCGCCGGGTAGGCGAGGCGCCGCGCGTCGAACAGGGCCTCGGCCTCGACCGGGTCGGTCGACACCAGCGCGTCGCTCGCCCCCGCGGCCAGGAACTCGGCGTGGATCGCCGCCGCCTCGTACTCCGCTGCGGGTTCCGGGAGGTCGGTCTGGGCGAGCAGCAGCACGGCGGCATCCTCGGGGAGACCGGCCCGCTTCCAGTCGTTGACGGCCTTGAGGCACACGCGGTCGACGAGCTCGAAGATCGCCGGCTGCAGCCCGGCGGCGGTGACGCGCGAGATGGCGTCGCCCGCCGCGGGGAGCGTGTCGAAGAAGCCGACGACGGTGCGTGGGGCGGTGGTCCGCGCGGGCCGCAGCTTGACCGTCACCTCGGTGACGACACCGAGCGTGCCCTCCGACCCGACCATCAGCCCCGCCAGGTCGTAGCCGACGACGCCCTTCGCGGTGCGCCGACCCAGCCGCACGACCTGGCCGTCGGCGAGCACGACCTCCAGCGCGAGCACGTAGTCGCGGGTCACGCCGTACTTGACGCAGCACAGGCCGCCCGCGTTGGTGGCGACGTTGCCGCCGATGGTCGACCAGGGGGCGCTCGCCGGGTCCGGCGGGTACCAGAGGCCCTCCTTCGCCGCGGCCGAGCGCAGGTCGTCGTTGACGACGCCCGGCTGCACGACGGCGAGTCGCTCCGCCGGGTCGATCTCGACGATGTCGCGCATCCGCTCGGTGGACAGGACCACGCACCCCTCGACGGCGTTGGCGCCGCCGGACAGCCCGGTGCCCGCCCCACGCGTGACGACCGGGACGCCGTGCGCTGCGCACGCGGTGACGATCGCGGCCACCTCGGCGGTCGTGGCCGGGCGGGCCACCGCCACCGCGGCCCCGTGCGGCGCCCACTCGGCCTCGTCGTGCAGGTAGGGGGCGACCGTGTCGGGGTCGGTGAGCAGGTGCCGCGCCGGCAGTGCGGCGCGCAGGTCGTCGAGCACCGTCATGGCGCCGACGCTAATCCGCCGAGGCGCGGGCCGCGAGTGCCCGCCCCAGGAGCGTCCCGGAGCGCCACGCCGTCTCGACCTTCGGCGTGCCCCAGCCGTCGCCGGCGAACGCGATGCCGTCGTCACCGAGGTGGAAGGGCTCGTCCCGATCCCGCGCCGGGGAGGCGTAGCGCCAGCGGTGGGCGTAGGTCCACTCCGGCTCGACCGACACGCCGAGGAGTCCGGCCAGCGCGTCGAGGACGAGCGGGACGGCCGAGTCCGGGTCCGTGTCGTGGTCGCGGGCGACGTCGGCGACGGTGTGGGAGACCAGCACCGGGGCGCCGTCACCGCGGCGGGCGCCGTCGTCGGCGACGAGCGTGAGCACGGGATGGTCGTTGACGAACGCGACCGGCAGGTCGTCCCACCGGCGTCGGGACCACCCCGCGGCGACGGCGATCACCGGTGTCCACTCGGGGGACGGCGACGGTGTGCCCAGCAGCCGCGCGGACTGCGGGTCCGGCATGGCGAGGACGACGGTGTCGGCGGACTCTCCGTCGACGACCGGGCCGGGGCCGACGCGGGTGACCTCGTGCCCGAGACGGACGTCGAGGCCCGTCGCGAGGTCGGCGACCAGGCTGCGGAGCCCGCCCGGTGCGGCATAGCGGACGGGTCCGGGGGCGCTGCCCCGCTTCCCGTTGCCGAGCACGGCGGGTTCGGAGGTCCACTCCCGGACCAGGCCGGCGTCCTGCCAGCCCTGGACTACCGCGGTGAACTCCGGGTCGCGCGCGGTGAAGTAGGCCGCGCCGAGGTCCACCGGACGTCCGGCGAGGCGCCTGCTCGACATCCGCCCGCCGACGACCCGCGCGCGCTCCAGCACCCGCACCGGCAGCCCCGCGGCCGCCACCTCCCGCGCACACGCGATCCCGGCGATCCCGGCCCCCACGACGATCACCGACATGGCGGCCACGCTAGGCGCCGGGTGGACCCGGCGCCCGGTGACGGTGGCCACCCCGCCCCGCGTGCCCGGCCTTGCACTGCGCACACCCACGCACCGGCGGAGACGGCTGGTGCGTATCGGTGCGCAGGGCACAGGGCCCGCGCACCGACCGGCGTCTCGCGCACGTCCGGCGGTGCGCGAGCCGCCGGTACGTGCGCGAGCCCGGATGGGCGCCGCCCCGACCCGCGAGGCACCGCCCCGACCCGCGGGCGCGGAACCAGCGACTCGCGGGGCGGGGTCAGGGGCGGCGGCGGGTCAGGGGGTACGGACCCGGGCCAGGCGGGCCAGCCACCACGCCGTGCGCTCCGGGTCGGCGGCGAGTGCCTCGTCGAGGATCGGGACGGGGGGCGTGCGGGGCACCGGGAGCAGCCCGCCGACCGGGGCGAGGGGGGGCACGACGTCCGCCGCCAACAGCGCGCCGGTGCCCAGACCGCAGGCGAACTCCAGCGACGGCAGTGCCCCGGCCAGCGCGATCTCCGCGGCCAGCCCCACCCCGGACTCCAACGCCGAGGACACCACGCACGGCAGCCCGCACGCCTCCGCGACCTCCAGCGCCCGGCGCACCCCGCCGAGCGGCGCGCACTTGAGCACGACGACGTCGGCCGCCCCCGCGACGGCCACCTTCAGCGGATCCGACGCCCGGCGGATCGACTCGTCGGCGGCGATCCGCACATCGACCCGCCTGCGCACCGCTGCGAGATCGGCGAGCGACTCACACGGCTGTTCGACGTACTGGAGCCCCCCGGCCGCGCGGTCCAGGGAGCGGATCGCCACCACGGCCTCGTCCACCGACCACCGCGCGTTCGCGTCGACCCGCACGTGCCCGCCGGGCCCCACTGCGTCGCGGACGGCCTCGACGCGCGCGAGGTCGTCGGGCAGCGACCCCGGCGCGTCGGCCACCTTCACCTTCGCCGTGCCGCACCCCGACGCCACGACCATCGCGTGCGCGACCGACGGCGACACCGCCGGCACGATCGCGTTGACCGGCACCGTGTCCCGGACCGGCGCGGGCCAGCCGTCGAACGCGGCCTCGTGGGCGGCGTCGAACCAGGCGCGCGCCTCCGGGTCGGCGTACTCCGGGAAGGGGCAGAAGTCGCCCCACCCCGCGGGCCCCTCGAGCAGCAGGCCCTCCCGGACGGTGATCCCGCGGAAGCGGGTGGTCATCGGCAGGGAGTAGACGTACACGGTCCCTATGCAACCAGTTCGTGGTCGGCCGGGTTCACCTTGCGGGTGCGGCGCCGGTAGTCGAACGTGTAGCCGGGCCAGACCGTGCGGTTGTTGCCCTCCGCGTCCAGGTACCAGGACTTGCAGCCGCCGGTGTTCCACACCGAGCCGACCAGCCGCTTCTGGATGTCGGCGTTGAAGGCGTCCTGGCGGTCGCGGCGGGTGTCGATCGCGGTGACGCCGTGGACGTCGAGCAGGCGCAGCGCGTCGAGGATGAAGCTGGTCTGCGACTCGATCATGAACACCATCGAGCTGTGCCCGAGGCCGGTGTTCGGGCCGATCATCATGAACAGGTTGGGGAACCCGGCGACGGTCGTGCCGAGCAGTGCCTGCGGACCGGAGGCCCACTCGTCGGCGAGCTTGACGCCGTCGCGCCCGGTGACGGTGACGTCGGCCAGGCTCTCCCCGACCCGGAACCCGGTGCCGAAGATGATCGTGTCGACCTCGTGCTCGATCCCGTCGGCCGTGACGACACCGGTCTCGGTGACGCGGGTGATCCCGTCGGTCACGACGTCGACGTTGGACTGCTTGAGCGAGGAGTAGTACTCGTTGGACATGAGGATGCGCTTGCAGCCGATCGTGAAGTCCGGCGTCAGCTTGGCCTTGAGGTCGGGGCGGTCGGCGAACTTGCGGTCCAGGTAGGCGCGCGCGAAGCCCTCGATGATCTTCATGCGGGCGGGCTTGAGGAAGCCGCCCACGAGCATCTCGTTGCGCGCGTAGACCAGGGAGCGCTGCACCTTCTGCGCCGCCGGGAGCGCCTTGTACAGCGCGCGGAGCGGGCCGGCGATCTCGCGATCGGGCTTGGGCAGCACCCACGGCGCGGTCCGCTGGAACAGCGTCAGCGCGGCGACCTCGGGCTGGATGTGGGGCACGAACTGGATCGCGCTCGCCCCCGTCCCGATGACGGCGACGCGCTTGTCGCGCAGGTCGTGGTCGTGGTTCCAGCGCGAGGAGTGGAACACGGCGCCGCGGAACTGCTCGATGCCCTCGATCTCGGGCGTCGACGGCAGGTGCAGCGGCCCGGTGCCCCACACGACGGCGCGCGCGTGCACGACGGAGCCGTCGGCACTGCTCACGGCCCAACGGCTGCCGTCCCACTCCAGGCCGGTGACCTCGCGGCCGAAGCGCAGCCGGTCGCGCAGGCCGTAGCGGTCGGTCACCGACTCCAGGTACGCGCGGATCTCCGGCTGGCGTGCGAACGTCCGCGTCCAGTTCGGGTTGGGGGCGAAGGAGAAGGAGTACAGGTGGCTCTGCACGTCGCAGGCGCAGCCCGGGTACGTGTTGTCCCGCCAGGTGCCGCCGACGCTGTCGCCCTTCTCCAGGATGACGAAGTCGCCGCGTCCGGCCTCCGCGAGCTTCACGGCGGCGCCGAGCCCGGCGAACCCGCTGCCGACGATGGCCACGTCCACGGTCTGATCGGTCATCCCACGTCCTCCCGGGTCACTGTTACCGGCGGTAAGTTACCACGAGTAAGTTACCTGCGGTAGGGTCTTCCCGTGACGACGACACGAGCCCCCCGTCGCCGCGTCGGCCGGGCGGAGCGCGAGCAGCAGATCCTCGACGCCGCCGTCGTCGTGTTCAGCGAACGGGGCTTCCAGAACGCGTCGATGGACGCCGTCGCCGAGCGCGTGGGCGTCACCAAGCCCGTGCTCTACACCCACTTCGGCTCCAAGGACGGCCTGTTGCTCGCCTGCATCTCGCGGGCGCGCGCAGAGCTGCTGGAGGTCACGTCGAGCGCGGCCGCGTCCGCCGACACCCCCGAGGAGATGCTGCGCCGCGGCACCCGCGCGTTCTTCGACTACCTCGAGC
This sequence comes from Pseudonocardia abyssalis, assembly GCF_019263705.2. Classification (NCBI taxonomy): domain Bacteria; kingdom Bacillati; phylum Actinomycetota; class Actinomycetes; order Pseudonocardiales; family Pseudonocardiaceae; genus Pseudonocardia; species Pseudonocardia abyssalis. The sequence goes on along the minus strand of NZ_JADQDK010000001.1, from coordinate 6,224,028 downwards.
GCCACGAGCCGGAGTGGACGCTGCTGTACTGCGAGTCGACGGTCGCGGGCGAGGCGCTGGAAGGCATCCGCGCGCAGCAGACCGACTTCATCGCCGCCCTGCTCGCCGTGCAGGCCCCCGGCACCGACCCGCAGCAGCTCGCAGGCTGGGCGCAGGTGATCGTGGGGGCGTGCGAGCGGCTGGCCGTGTGGCGCGGCAGTGCCCGGACGGTCACGAGCGAGCAGGCCACGCAGTACCTCATGGACCTGGCCTGGACGGGGTTGGGGACGCTGAACCCGGGCACGGGATGATCCTCCGATGAGCACGACGGCACCCCGCCTGCTGCAGGTCCGGCGCAGCGAGCGGGTCACCCCGCGGATGATCCGCGTGACGCTCGGCGGCGACGAGCTCGCCGGCTTCCCCGGCGACGGCCCGGACCGCCGGATCAAGATGTTCTTCCCCGTGCCCGGCCAGGAGCGCCCCGCGGTGCCCCGCGCCGCGTCGGGCGGGCCGGTGTGGCCCACGGGTGAGGCCCGGCCGGCGATCCGGACGTACACGGTGCGGCGGTTCGACGCGGGCGCGGGCGAGCTCGATGTCGACTTCGTGCTGCACGGCGACGGGCCCGCCGCGGCCTGGGCGGCCGAGGCGCAGCCGGGCGCCTGGGTCGGCGTCTCCGAGCCGGGCGGGCGCTACGACCCCGACGCGGGAGCCGACTTCCACGTCGTGATCGGTGACGAGACCGCCCTCCCCGCGGTCGCCACCGTGCTCGACGCCCTCCCGCCCGGCGTGCCCGCGCTCGTGTTCGTGGAGGTCGCCGACGCGGCCGAGGAGCAGGCGCTGCCCGGCATCGTCACCTGGGTGCACCGCGGTGACCGCGCGGCCGGGGCGCCGCTGGCCGAGGCGGTGCGGGCGGCGGAGTTCCCGCCCGGCCGCGGGCAGGCGTGGCTCTCGGGCGAGAGCGCGTGCGTCAAGGACCTGCGCAAGCACCTGCTCGACGACCGCGGCATCGACCGCCGCGCCGTCTACGCCACCGGCTACTGGCGGGCCCGCTAGAAGCCCAGCAGCTTCACGATGATCTCGTTCATGATCTCCGTGGTGCCGCCGCCGATGCTCAGCAGCCGCGCGTCGCGGTAGTGCCGCTCCACCTCGTGCTCGCGCATGTAGCCGAGCCCGCCGAGGAGCTGGACGCACTCGTAGACGGCGTGGTCGCACGCAGCCACCGCGGTGTTCTTGGCCATCGCGGTCTCCATGAGCATCGACTCCCCGGCGAGCCAGCGGGTCGTCACCGTCTGCGTGTAGACCCGCGCCACGTCGATCTGCCGGGCCGTCTCGGCCATCCGGTGCCGCACGACCTGCCGCGAGGACAGCGGCCGCCCGAACGTCTCGCGCTCGCGGATCCAGGTGCTGGTGAGGTCGAAGCAGCGCTGCGCGGTGGCGTAGGCCTGCACGGCCAGCGACAGGCGCTCGCTCTGGAACTGCTGCGCGATCTGCAGGAACCCGGTGCCCTCGGCGCCGACGAGGTGCCCCACCGGCACGCGGACCCCGGCGTAGGACAGCTCCGCGGTGTCGGAGCAGAGCCAGCCCATCTTGTCGAGCTTGCGCGAGACGGCGAACCCCGGCGAGCCCTTCTCGACGACGAGCAGCGACACCCCCGCGTGCCCCTCGCCGCCCGTGCGCACCGCGGTGGTCACGAAGTCGGCCCGCACGCCGGAGGTGATGTAGAGCTTCGCCCCGTCGACGACGTACTCGTCGCCCTCGCGGCGCGCCCGGGTACGGATCCCGGCGACGTCGGACCCACCCTCGGGCTCGGTGATCCCCAGCGCGCCGATCAGCTCACCGGCCAGGGTGGGGCGCGCGAACCGGTCGATCAGGTCCGGGTCACCGGCCGCGATGATGTGCGGCAGCGCGATCCCGTGCGTGAGCAGCGCCGCGACCAGCCCGCCCGAGCCGCCGGACAGGATGATCTGCTCCGCGACGAGGAAGCCGTCGATCGCGTCGCCGCCGCCCCCGCCGACCTCCTCCGGGTGCGCGACGCCGAGCAGCCCGACGGCCGCGGCCTTCCGGTGCAGCTCACGCGGGACCTCCCCGTCGCGCTCCCAGTCGGCCAGGTGCGGCACGATCTCGCGGGTCGTGAAGTCGGCGACGAGCGCCCGCAGCGCGTTCCGCTCGTCGGTGCGCCAGGGATCGGTCATGTCGTCTCCACCACCACGTGCTCGCCCGTCGTCGTCGCGCGGACCCTCCGCCCGACCGTCTCGCCCAGCCCCAGCGACAGCGCCCGTGCGCTCGCGACGTCCCCGGGGACGGTGGATGCGCAGTACCGCGCCCCCTCCGCGGTGCGCGCCACCAGGAAGCCCTGCGCCGGGGTGCCGTCGCGGCCGTGCTCGACGGTGGCGGTCTCCACCGTCACCTCCTCGCCGTCGACGCGCTCTCGCACCGCGGGCCCCGGCCCCGCGGTGTCCCGGGACTCGGGATCGCCGACGTAGTCGTGGGGTGTCGTGCTGACGACGAGCGCGTGCTCGTGGGTGAGGTAGCCGCCGTTGCCGTGCACCAGCGCGGTGCCGCGCTCCCTACGCAGGTGCTCGGTGACGGCCACCAGCGCGTGCAGCGTGTAGCTCGACAGCGGCCCGCCGAACGCCGAGTGCCCGCCCGTGACCCCGACCGGCGGCGCGATCCCCAGGTGCTCCCCGACCAGCTTCGGGACGACGGGGAAGCAGCTGTAGACGTCGATGACGTCGAGGTCGGCGGCGCTCAGGCCCGTCGCGGCGAGGGTGCGGTCGAGGACGTCGGACAGTGCGGCCGACGCCGCGAAGCTCGGCCGGGCGAGTGCGTCGGCGGCGTCGTGGGCGCCCGCCCCGCCCCACACGTGCACGATCCGGTCCTCCGGCACGCCCGCCTCGCGGGCCGCGGCCAGCGAGGTGACGACGACCGCGGCGGCCTGGTCGACCATCGGCATCGCGTTGAGCGAGAGCGGGTACGGCTCGCACACCATCCGGTTGCCGGGTCCGACGGTGGCGATCTCGTCGGCGGAGCGCGGCTCGGGGTTCCACGCGGCCGGGTTCGTCGCCGCGACCTGCGAGAACGCCGCGTACAGCTCCGCGGAGGCCCGCGCGGCCCGCTCCGGGCTCTCCCCGCGGGCGGCGCGCAGCGCGTTCTCGAACAGCGGGTAGACGCGCGTCGGCAGCACGAGCCCGGTGCGGGTCATGGCGTCGCTGCGCAGCCCGGTCTCCTCGAACGACGGCGGCCCGCCGGGCGTGGCGCTCCAGCGCTCCGCGGGGTCGATCCCGTTGCGCCACAGCGCCTGCACCGACGCCTGCGCCTCGCCGCCGACGATCAGCGCGACCCGCGAGTCACCCGCCGCGATCCGCGCCGCCGCCTGCTCCAGCAGCTCGGCGGGGCGCTGGCCACCGACCCCCGTGTCGAGGGTGTGCCGCGGCGTCGCCCCGATCTCGCGGGCGACGCGGGCGGCGAGGTCGTCGTAGGCCCAGCTCGCGACGTGCACGGTACAGACCGCGTCGAGGGTCGTGAGGTCGATGCCGCCGTCGGTCGCCGCCGCGCGCACGGCGTCGAGGATCAGGGGGAAGGGCTCGCGCGCCCCCTCGACCGTCCGCTCCCGGTTGCCTCGGACCTGCCCGACCCCGACCAGCACCGGCCGCCGTTCGTCTGACGTCACGACGGCGACGCTACAGACGCCGCCGGGGCCCCGGGCCATGATCGCCAGGAGTGGCCCCCGGGTGTCGCCGGTGGCACCTGCGGACCACCCCCGGTGATCACCCGGCGGCGATCGCCCGGCGGCGGGCGGCTCCGGGCGGGGGCGGGGTACGACCGGGTCGGCCGCGCCCGACGTGGTGGTCGAGCCAGCGCAGCACCGGGCCGGCCGCGCGCCACGTCTCCCCGCATCGGGGTGGCGAGCGCGGCGGTGTGGCGGTCGCGGTGGGCGGCGAAGAACCCGGGGTGCTGTCGTCGGCGATCTCGGACAGGAACGCGATGGCGTCGGCGGTGAACATGCCGACGTGCACGGAATCGGGAGCCGTCCGGTTCCACAGCAGGCGCACAGGTCTCTCCCAGCGACGGGACAGCTCCGCGCGCGAGGGTCACTAGCATGTCGACGATGAACGAGCAGGTGCCGCTGCGCCGCGCCGACGGCGGCGCGATCCGCGTGCTCGTCGTCGACGACGAGTCCACGCTGGCCGAGCTGCTGTCCATGGCCCTGCGCTACGAGGGCTGGGAGGTCCGCACGGCGGCCGACGGCTCGTCCGCGGTGCGCGGGGCGCGCGAGTTCCGGCCCGACGCGGTCGTCCTCGACGTGATGCTCCCCGACTTCGACGGCCTCGAGGTGCTGCGCCGCATGCGCGCCGACACCCCGGAGGTGCCGGTCCTGTTCCTCACCGCCCGCGACGCCGTCGAGGACCGCGTCGCCGGCCTGACCGCGGGCGGCGACGACTACGTCACCAAGCCGTTCAGCATCGAGGAGCTGGTCGCGCGGCTGCGCGGGCTGCTGCGCCGCTCGGGGATGGCCGCGGTGCGCCAGGGCACGGAGCTGGTCGTCGGCGACCTCACGCTCGACGAGGACAGCCACGAGGTCCGCCGCGCCGACGCGCTCGTCGAGCTGACGGCGACCGAGTTCGAGCTGCTGCGCTTCCTCATGCGCAACCCCAAGCGCGTGCTGAGCAAGGCCCAGATCCTCGACCGCGTCTGGCACTACGACTTCGGCGGCCAGTCCAACGTCGTCGAGCTCTACGTCTCCTACCTGCGAAAGAAGATCGACGCCGGGCGCGAGCCGATGATCCACACCGTGCGCGGGGCCGGGTACGTCCTGAAACCGGCCGGGTGAGGGGCACCCTGCGGGCGCGGCTGGTCGCGACCGTCCTGCTCCTGCTCGCCGTGACGGGGGCCCTGATCGGGATCGTCACGACGGTGTCGCTGAACGGGATCCTCGTCGACCAGCTCGACGAGAACCTCCGCGCGACGGGCGGGATCGCCCGCGGGCTGCCGCCGGACGACAGCGCCCGCACCCCGCCCGACGGCGACGACCTGCCCGCGGGCGCACCGTTCGGGCCGGGGCTGCCGTTCGGGGTGCTCGTCGCCGAGATCACCGACGGGCGGGTCACGAGCGCCGCGGTGCTCGACCGCCGCGGGACGAGTCAGCCGGTGCCCTCGGAGGTCACCTCCGCCCTGCTCGACGTCGTGGTCGGCGACCGGCCCCGCAGCGCGGAGCTCGGCGAGCTGGGCAGCTACCGGCTCGTCGCCGGCGAGCGCACCGAGGCCGACGGCGACACGGTGACGGTCGTGACCGGCCAGTCCGAGCGGCCGCTGCAGGAGACGCTGTCGACGCTCGTGACGATCGAGGTCGTCGTCGTCGCGGTGGCCCTGCTCGGCGCGGGGGTGGCCGGGGCGGTCGCGGTGCGCCGGGAGCTTCGGCCGCTGGAGGAGGTCGCGGCCACGGCGTCGCGGGTCAGCGCCCTGCCGCTGGCCAGCGGGGCGGTGGAGCTCGTCGAGCGCGTGCCGGTGACGAACCCGCGCAGCGAGGTGGGGCAGGTCGGCACCGCGCTCAACCGGATGCTCGACCACGTGGGTTCGGCGCTCGAGGAGCGGCACGCGAGCGAGCTGCGGCTGCGCCAGTTCGTCGCCGACGCCAGCCACGAGCTGCGCACCCCGCTGGCCGCGATCCGCGGGTACGCCGAGCTGTCGCGCCGCGGCGAGCTGACCGAGGAGGCGGCGTACTCGCTGCAGCGCATCTCGTCGTCGGCGGAGCGGATGAGCACGCTCGTCGAGGACCTCCTGCTGCTCGCCCGCCTCGACGCGGGCCGCCCGCTGGAGCGCGTCGAGGTCGACCTCACCCACCTCGTCCTCGACGCCGTCAACGACGCGCACGTCGCCGGTCCGGGGCACCGCTGGCTGCTCGACCTGCCCGACGAGCCGGTGACCGTCACCGGCGACCCATCCCGGCTCGCCCAGGTGCTCAACAACCTGCTGGCCAACGCCCGCACGCACACGCCGCCGGGGACGCGGGTGTCGGTCGGGCTGGCGCCGCGCGACGGCGGTGTGGTGCTGACGGTCGTCGACGACGGGCCGGGGATCGCGCCCGAGCTGGCACCGCGGGTGTTCGAGCGGTTCGCGCGGGGATCGAGCTCGCGGTCGCGGGAGAGCGGCAGCACCGGGTTGGGCCTGGCGATCGTCTCCGCGGTGGTCGCGGCGCACCGGGGCACGGTGGACGTGACGAGCCGCCCCGGCCGCACCGAGTTCACGGTGACCCTCCCCCACTGAGTCTGCCGACCACCCCCCGCGAGTTTGCCGACCACGCACGGCGAGTGTGCCGACCACGCACGGCGAGTGTGCCGTTCGCGCACAGGCGGCGCACAGCTGCGGCACCGGGCGGACACAGGTCGCGTCGCCAGGCTCCATGATCGTGACGACCGCCCTCGCCCGCCCGGCCGACCCGATCTCGCGGCCGGGACGCCCGACCCGGGGCCGAGCGCGTCCGTCGCGGCCCTGCTCGCCGCGACCGCCGCCCTCTACCTCTGGGGCCTGTCCGCCTCCGGTTGGGCGAATGCGTTGCACGCCGCCGCGGCGCAGGCGGGCGGTGAGAGCTGGACCGCCTGGTTCCTCGGCTCCGCCGACGCGATCACCGTCGACAAGACGCGCGCGGCGCTGTGGGTCATGGGCCTGCCGGTGCGGATCTTCGGTCTGTCCAGCTGGAGCAGCCTGGTGCCGCAGGCCCTGATGGGCATCACGACGGTCGGTCTGCTGTACGCGGCCGTGCGCCGCACCGCGGGCCACGGGGCGGGGCTGCTCGCGGGGGCCGCCCTCGCGCTGACGCCCGTCGCCGTGTTGATGTTCCGCTTCGACAACCCCGACGCCCTGCTGACGTTGCTGCTGGTCGGCGCCGCGTACGCGACCCGCGGACGGAACCGACTCGCGGTGGAGTGTCGCATCGGCGACGCGACTCGCGGTCGGAAAGTCGACGACTCGCGGACGCGGGAACAGCGACTCGCGGACGGGTGGTCGGTCAGGATCGGGGGCAGGGGCGGGGGTCATGGGTGTGGGGGCGTCGGGAGCGTCACGTGGTAGCCGGTCGGGAGGAACCGCACGTCCCGCCCACCCGTCACCGGCCCCCACAACCCGCGCCGGGTGGAGCGGGCGGCGGCGATCGCGACCGGGCCGAGCACCACCGGGTACCAGACCCCGTACGGCTCCAGCACCTGCTGCAGCGCGAAGAACATGATCGCGCCGAGGATCGGGCCCTCGATCGAGCCGATCCCGCCGAACTGCTCGACAACGCCACCAACTTCTCCCGCCGGTCGCGCCGGTGCGGAGGCGCGTCGTCCGCTCCGGCAACGGGCCGCTCGTCGTCGAGATCACCGACACGGGCGTGGGAATGCCCGCCGAGGACCTGGCGGAGGCGAACCGGTCGCCGGCCCGGCGAACCGAGGTCGGCGGCACGGCGTCACGGCGATGGGGCTGTTCGTGGTCGCGCGGCTCGCGGCACGGCATCGACGTCCGGCTCGTGACCGGCGCCGGGCTGGCGCAGGCCCGCGTGCAGAGCGGCGGCGAGGTGGTGTCGGTCTCGTCCATCACCGGCGACCCCGGGATCACCGCGCGTCGCCATCCCGGCCACCTCGTCGTCGGGTCCACCCCGCGTCGACAGCCGGTTCCGCAGGCGGCCCCGGTCCCGGCTCAGCAGGGCCGGCCGACGACGCCGCACCGGGCGGCCCGTTCCCGGTCGACCTCGACGCCAACGGATCGCCGCAGCGCACCCCCGGCGCGCAGCTCGTGCCGGGGAGCGCGCCGGCCCGCCGGTCCGCTGCGCCGGCGCGATCCCGAGGCGATCCGCGACCGGCTCACCGGCTACCACCGGGGTCCGCGACGGGCGGGACGCCGACGACGACGGTGCCGAGTTCTGACCGACCGGGCGTGATCGGCCGACTCACCGAAGCGGATCGGCGAACTCACCGGGCCTGATCGGCGAACTCGCCGGGTGTGATCGGCAAACTCGGCGGGGAGGGACGCACAGCCGACGCACAGGTCGGCCACACGGGCCCGACAGCGGAGATCGACACGCTCGTGCCATGACCGTCGAGACCGCCCCCGCCGCACCGCCCGGGGCCCGCGCCGGCGGCCCCGTGCTGGACCTCGTCGTGCCCGTCCACAACGAGGAGGCGGCGCTGGAACCGTCGGTCCGGCGGTTGCACGCGCACCTGTCAGCCCAGCTGCCCTACCCGTTCCGCATCACGATCGCCGACAACGCGAGCACCGACGCGACCCCGCGGATCGCGCGGAGGCTCGCCGACGAGCTGGCGGGCGTCGAGGTGTTCCGAATGGCGGAGAAGGGCCGTGGCCGGGCGTTGCACGCCGTCTGGGAGTCCTCGGACGCGCAGGTCCTCGCCTACTGCGACGTCGACCTGTCGACCGATCTCGCCGCCCTGCTGCCGCTGGTCGCCCCGCTGATCAGCGGGCACTCCGACCTCGCGATCGGCACCCGGCTGGGCCGCGGGTCCCGGGTGGTCCGCGGGGCCAAGCGGGAGTTCATCTCGCGGTCCTACAACCTGCTGCTGCGCGGGGCGCTGGCCGCGCGGTTCAGCGACGCGCAGTGCGGGTTCAAGGCCATCCGCGCCGACGTGGCGCATGCGCTGCTGCCGCACGTCGAGGACGGCGGGTGGTTCTTCGACACCGAGCTACTGGTGCTGGCCGAGCGCGCCGGGCTGCGGATCCACGAGGTACCCGTCGACTGGGTCGACGACCCCGACTCCCGCGTCGACATCGTGCCCACCGCGCTCGCCGACCTGCGCGGCATCGCCCGGCTCGGACGCGCGCTCGCCACCGGGGCGCTGCCGCTGGGCGAACTGCGCGGCCAGCTCGCCCGCCCCTCGCTGGAGGTGGCCGGCGTGCCCACCGGGATGCCCGGTCAGCTGGTGCGCTTCGCCGCGATCGGCGTCGTCAGCACGGTGGCCCACCTGCTGGTCTTCCTGCTGCTGCGCGACCCCCTCGGGGCGTACGCGGCCAACCTCGTCGCCCTGCTCGTCACCGCCGTCGCGAACACCGCGGCCAACCGGCGCCTGACGTTCGGGGTCCGCGGCCGCGACGGCGCCGCTGCGCAGCAGTTCCAGGGCCTGATCGTGTTCGGTCTCGGACTCGCACTGACGACCGGCGCGCTGGCCCTGCTCTCCGCCGCCGCACCCGGTGCGAGCGCGGCCGTCGAGCTGGCGGTGCTCATCGCCGCCAACGCCCTCGCGACGCTGCTCCGCTTCGTCGCCTTCCGCACCTGGATCTTCCGCCCGAAGGAGTCCGTGTCATGACCGCCACCCTCGACCGACCCGCTCCGGCCCCTGCCGCCCCCGCCCCCGTACGGAGGCGGGCACCGCTGACGATCCTGCTCGTCGGGACGGCGGTGCTCCACATCTGGGGCCTCGACGCCAACGGCTGGGCCAACAGCTACTACGCCGCCGCCGTGCAGGCGATGTCGCAGGACTGGACGGCGTTCCTGTTCGGCTCGCTGGACTCGGCGAACGCGATCACCGTCGACAAGCCGCCCGCATCGCTGTGGGCGATGGCCCTGTCCGCGCGGATCCTCGGGTTCTCGACATGGAGCATGCTCGTGCCCCAGGCGCTGATGGGCGTCGGCACGGTCGCGCTGCTGCACGCGGCGGTACGCCGGGTGGCCGGGCCGGGCGCCGCTCTCGTCGCGGGCACCGTGATGGCGCTGACGCCCGTCGCCGTCCTGATGTTCCGCTTCAACAACCCCGACGCGCTGCTCGTGCTGCTCATGGTGGGCGCGGCGTACGCGACGGTCCGCGCGGTGGAGCGGGCCGGTACGCGCTGGTCGGTGCTCGCCGGCGTGCTGATCGGGTTCGCGTTCCTGGCCAAGATGCTGCAGGGCTTCCTGGTGCTGCCGGCGTTCGTGCTGGTCTACCTGGTGGCCGCGCCGACCGGCCTGCGCCGCCGCCTGTGGCAGCTGCTGCTGGCGGGCGTCGCTGTGGTGGTGAGCGCGGGCTGGTGGATCGCGCTCGTCGAGCTGTGGCCCGCCGACAGCCGTCCCTACATCGGCGGCTCGGAGACGAACAGCGCGCTGGAGCTCGCCCTGGGCTACAACGGGCTCGGCCGGATCCTCGGCGGCTCCGGCAACATGGGCGGCGGCATCGGTGGTGGTGGCGGCTTCGGCGGCACCGTCGGCCTGACACGGCTGTTCGGCTCGAACTTCGGCGGTCAGATCTCCTGGCTGCTGCCGGCCGCGCTCGCGCTGCTCGTCGTCGGGCTGTGGCTGACGCGCCGGGCCCCGCGCACCGACCCGCTGCGGGCGTCGCTGCTGCTGTGGGGCGGCTGGACCGTCGTCACCGGGCTGGTGTTCTCCTTCATGGAGGGCACGATCCACGAGTACTACTCGGTCGCGCTCGCCCCCGGGATCGCCGCGCTCGTCGGCGTCGGCGGGCACGCGCTGTGGCAGCAGCGGTCGACGTGGCGGGGTCGGGCCGCGCTGGCCGTCGTCACCGCCGGGACCGCGGCGTGGGCCTGGGTGCTGCTCGGCCGGTCGCCGGACTTCCTGCCCTGGCTGCGCTGGGTCGTCGTCGGGCTCGCGGTGGTGGCCGTCGCGGTGCTGCTGCTGGGACGCACGGGACGCCGGGCCGGGGTGGTCGCGGTGCTGGTCGTCGCGCTGACCGGGCTGGCCGGCCCCACGGCGTACGCGGTGCAGACGGCCGCGACCGCCCACACCGGCTCGATCGTGCTGGCCGGGCCGACCGTCGAGGGTGGGACCGGATTCCCCGGCGGCGGCTTCCCGGGAGGCTTCCCCGGCGGGGACCTCCCCGCCGGCGGGCTCCCCGGCGACGGCACCCGTCCGGACGGGGCGCCCCGGGGGACGGCGCCGACCGGCACCGTCCCCGGCGGCGGCGCGATGCGCGGCGGGACGGGCATGGGCGGCGGCCCGGGTGAGGCCGTCGAGTCCGATCCCGCGCTCGTGGCGCTCCTGCAGGACGCCGGGACGCGCTGGGCCGCGGCGACCGTCGGCGCGCAGGGCGCGGCGGGCCTGGAGCTGTCCTCGGGTACCGCGGTCATGGCGATCGGCGGGTTCACCGGCAGCGACCCCGCCCCGACGCTCACCGAGTTCCGGGGCCACGTCGCCTCGGGCGAGATCCGGTACTTCATCGGGTCCACCGACGTCGGCGGGCGCGGGAACTCCGAGATCGCCGCCTGGGTCGCCGCCACCTACACCGCGACGACCGTGGGCGGGCAGACCGTCTACGACCTCGCGGGCTGAACCGGCACGTCGGGCCGCCGCCCCCTCCGGCGGCCCGACGTGCCCCCGCCCGGCTCGCGGAGCGGGGTCGCCCTGCGTCCGGCCCACCGCGCTGCGAAGATCGCGGCGTGAACCTGGTGTGGAGCACCGCGCGCGCGGTGGCGGACGAGGCGGTCGGCACGGCGCGCGCGCTGCGCGAGCTCGGGCGGGCGGGGTTGATCGGCCCGGTGCGGCCCGACCGGCTCGCCCGCATGGCGACGGCGGCCGTGCGTTACCGGCTGAGCGTCGCGGCCGGGTACGAGGCGGGCGCGGCCCGGCACCCCGACCGGCCCGCGATCGTCGACGACGACGGCACCCTCACCTTCGGCGAGCTGCACGAGCGCACCGACCGCCTCGCGAAGGCGCTCGCCGCGAGCGGGGTCGGCGAGGGCACGCGGGTCGGCGTGCTGTGCCGCAACCACCGCGGCCCCGTCGAGATGCAGATCGCCGTGGGCAAGCTGGGCGCCGACGTCGTGCTGTTCAACACGGGCATGTCCGCCGGTCAGCGGGCCGACGTCGTCGACGAGCTCGGGGTGCACACCCTGCTCGCCGACGCCGAGTTCACCGACCTGCCCGACTCGTGCCGTGTCGTCCGCGACCTGACCGACCTGATCGCGCGCGGCGGCCCCGGCCCGCTGCCCTTCCGCCCCACCGGCGGGCACACCATCGTGCTGACGTCCGGCACGACCGGCCCGCCCAAGGGTGCCCGCCGCCCGCCGCCGCACAACCTCGCGCCCATCGCCGCCGTGCTCGGCTCCATCCCGCTGCGCGCGGGCGAGCCGGTGCACATCGCGGCGCCGCTGCTGCACACCTGGGGACACGCGGCGCTGCAGCTCGCGATGCTGCTGGGTTCCCCCGTCGTGCTGAGCGCGAAGTTCGACCCCGCCCGGTTCCTGGAGATCGCCGCGACCTGCGACGCGGTGTTCGCCGTCCCGGTGATGCTGCAGCGCGCGATGGACGAGCCCGCCGGGGGCGCCATGGCGCGGGTCGTCGCCGTCAGCGGGTCGGCGCTGCCCGCAGGTCTCGCGACGGCGTTCCTCGACCGCCACGGCGAGGTCCTCTACAACCTCTACGGCTCCACCGAGGTCTCCTGGGTCAGCATCGCCGGGCCCGGGGACCTGCGCGCGGCACCCGGCACCGCGGGCCGCGCGCCGCTGGGCACGCGGCTCGCCGTCCTCGACGAGCACGGCGACGAGGTGCCCGCCGGTACCGAGGGCCGGGTGTTCGTCGGCAACGACATGCCGTTCGAGGGCTACACGCGCGAAGGTGCCGACGTCGAGCGGTCGGGGGACCTCATGGGCACCGGCGACGTCGGGAGGGTCGACGCCGACGGGCGGCTGCACCTCACCGGCCGCGCCGACGACATGATCGTCAGCGGTGGGGAGAACGTGCACCCCGGCCCGGTGGAGGACCTGATCGTCGCGCGGGCGGAGGTGCGGGAGGCGGCCGTCGCGGGCGTCGACGACGACGAGTACGGCCAGCGGCTCGCCGCGTACGTCGTGCTGGAGCCCGGGACGTCGGTCGACGCGGACGCGGTGCGCGGCTGGGTCAGGGCGGAGCTGAGCCGGTTCGCCGTGCCCCGGGACGTGGTCTTCCTCGACGAGCTGCCGCGCAACGCGACCGGCAAGGTCGTGCACCGCGAGCTCACGGGCTGACCATCCGTTCACCCGGGCGTGTTAGGGCACCCTTACGGTACCTTCACCCGATGACGGGTTGCGAGGGTCGCTGCGCGGTCCTCGCGCGCGCCGTCGACGAGCCGCTGGCCGGCACCGCACCGCAGGCCGCGCGCTGGGTCGCCCTCGAGCACCGCGGCGCCTGGCCGCGCGACATCGCCTCCCACCCGGACCCGTCGATCTCCGGTTTCGCGGCCCGGGCCAGCGCCGCGGGCTGGCGGCCGCTGCTGATCCGCCGTCCCGGCCGCCGCGGACCCGACGGCCCCACGCGCGTGTTCCTGGCCGACACCGTGCCCGGCGCGGCCCGCACCACGGTGCTGACGATCACCGGCCCCCACGACCTCACGTCGGTGCCGCTGCCCCGGGCCGACACCCCGATCCCCGGGGAACCGGTGCGCGACCCCCTGCTGCTGGTCTGCACGCACGGCCGCCGCGACCGCTGCTGCGCCGTCGACGGGCGCGCGCTCGCCGTCGCCGTCACCACCGTCGGGGAGCCGAACGTGTGGGAGTGCAGCCACCTCGGCGGGCACCGCTTCGCCCCCACCGCGCTCGTGCTCCCCACCGGGTACCTCTACGGCCGCCTGGACGCGGCCACCGCGATCTCCGCCCGCAAGGCCGCCGCACTGGGCGAGATGGAGGCCGGGCTGAGCCGGGGCCGGTCGACGTGGTCGGCGGCCGGGCAGGTCGCCGAGCTCGCCGTGCGCGACGCCACCGGCCTGCGCGACGCCGACGCACTCACCCTTGACCCCCTCGCCCGTCCCGGCACCGTCGTGGTCTCCGGGCCCGCCGGCCGACGGTGGGCGGTGGAGGTCGCGGAGCGCCCCGGCGTCGGCCACCGCCCCGCCTCCTGCGGTGTCGCGGCCCTGCCCTACGTCGCGCTGCACGCCACCGCGGTCCTCCCGCTCCCCTGACCTCGAAGATCGGCCCGCGTCGCACTCCACGGTCCCGAACAGGGCGACACCGTGCGGACCGCGGCGATCGTGCGGCGGGGGTCGGAGTGAGGACGTAGCGTCGGGAGAGTGGGTTCAGCGACCGTCCTCGAGCACTTCGCCCTCCCCGGCGTCGACGGCCATCCGGCGGTCGTCGCGGCCGCCCGGATCGCCGCCGACCTCCTGGTCCCGCACGCCGCCACCGCCGACGACGCCGCGCACGGCGTCGACCCGGCGCACCTCGACGTCCTGGCGGAGGCCGGGCTCCTGAGCACCCGCGTCCCGGTGGCCGAGGGTGGGCACGGGGCGGACGAGTCGGTCGACGCGGCGGTGGTCGAGCAGGTCGCCGGGGCCTGCGGCGCCACCTGGTTCCTCACCACCCAGCACCGCGTCCCGCAGGCGCTGTCCCGCGGGCCCCTCCCGGGCCTCGACGGGTACCGGGCCGGGCCGGCCGCGGACCGGTACCGCGCCCGCCTGTCCGCCGCCACGACGCGGGCGGGCATCGCGATCGCGCACGTCCGCCGCCCCGGCCCGCCCGCGGTGCGCGCCGAGCCCGCCGGCACCGGGTGGACGTTCCACGGTGCCGCCGACTGGTGCACCGGGTGGGGCCTGCTCGACGTCGTCATGATCGCCGCGACGACCGCCGACGACCGCTTCGTACTCGCCCTCCTCCCGGCCCGCGAACGGCCGGGGCTGCGCGCCGGTGCGCCGCTCCCGCTCGCCGTCATGGGCGGCACCCGGACCGTCGCGTTGGAGCTGGACGGCCTGACCGTCGACGCCGACGACGTGCTGGCCGTCATCGACGCCGTGGCCTGGCGCGCCCACGACGCCGCCCGCACCGCGAACGCGACGCCCGCCTCCTTCGGTCTCCTGCGCGCGATGCTGGTGGCGCTCGCCGACCTGGGCGCATCCCGGCCGGAAGCCCTCGACGCCGCGCTGGACCTGGCCCCGCGGGCCGCCGCACTGCGCCGCGAGGCCTACGGGTCGACGGCCCCGGTGGCCGAGCGGACGGCGGTGCGCGCGGCCGTCACCGAGTTGGTGGTGCGGGGCGCGCACACCCTCGTCGCGGCGCGGTCCGGGAGCGCGCTCCTGCGCACCAGCCCGGAGCAACGCTGGGCCCGCGAGGCGGCGTTCCACCTGATCCAGGCCCAGACCGCGGGGGTGCGGGTCGCGCAGCTCCGCGCGTTCACCGGCCGGGCATGATCGGCGCCATGACCGTCGAACCGCCGCTGCGCCCGCCCGCGCACCAGGTGAGCCCGCGGGCCGTGCGCTGGTGGCAGCTGCGGGCGCTCCTGTGGCTGGTGGCGCTCGGCGGGCCCCAGCTCGTCCTCCTGCTGACGACGGGCGCACCCGCCTGGGCGTACCCGCTCGCGGCCACCGTCGCCGTCGTCCTCGTCTACGTGCTCGTCGTCCCGCGCATCCTGTTCCGCATCCACCGGTGGGAGATCACCGACGAGGCCGTCTACACGTTGTCGGGCTGGCTCGTGCGGGAGTGGCGGATCGCGCCGATCTCGCGCGTGCAGACCGTCGACACCCAGCACGGGCCGCTCCAGCAGCTCCTGAAGCTGGCCACCGTCACCGTGACGACGGCCTCGGCCCGCGGCGCCGTGAAGATCGCCGGGCTCGACGCGCGGGAGGCCGCCGAGCTGGCCCGCACCCTGACCGAGACGACGCAGGCCACCCCGGGCGACGCGACGTGACCGCCGTCGACCAGGTCGTCGGCGAGCAGCCGTGGCGCCGGCTCGATCCGCGGATGCTCGTCGTCGGCCCGCTGGGCAGCCTCGGGCGACTGGTCCCGCTGGTGCTGATCCTGCTGGTCACCGGCGGCACCGGCGACCCGGTCCGGCTCTGGATCGCCGCCGTCGCGGCCGGGGTCGTGGTGCTGGCCGGGATCGTCCGCTGGCGCACGACGCGGTACCGGATCACGGCGGACCGCGTGGAGCTGCACACCGGGTGGCTGCGCCGCCAGCGCCGCTCGGTTCCGCGCGACCGCATCCGCTCCGTCGACCTCACCGCCCGGCTGCTGCACCGCGCGTTCGGGCTGTCGGTGGTGCAGGTGGGGGCGGCGTCGGGATCGCCGCTGGAGTCGGCCGGGCTGAGCCTCGACGCCGTCAGCAGGGCCGAGGCCGATCTCCTGCGCCGCGAGCTGCTGGACCGGTCCGGGCCCGCCGCCGTCGCGGCGCAGGAGGCCGCGCCGGGTGAGCTGCTCGCCCGCCTCGACTGGTCCTGGCTGCGCTTCGCCCCGCTCACGTTCTCCTCGATCGCCGGCATCGGCGCGATCGGTGCGACCCTGTTCAACCTGGTCGACGACCTGGGCGTCGACCCCCGCGACATCGGCGCCGTCGACGACGCCGCGGGCCGCTTCGCGAGCGCCCCGATCTGGCTGGGCGTGCTCGTCGTCGTGGGGGTGCTGCTGGTGCTGGCCGTCGTCGGGTCGGTGCTCCTCTACGCCGAGCGCTGGTACGGCTACCGCCTCACCCGCGAGGCCGACGGCACCCTGCGCGTGAAGCGGGGCCTGCTGACGCAGCGCTCGCTGTCGGTGGCCGAGCAGCGGCTGCGCGGGGCCGAGATCAGCGAGCCCGTCCTGCTGCGGTTCGGACGCGGCGCGCAGTGCCGGGCCCTGTCGACGGGGCTCTCGCGCGACGCGCAGGGCGGCGCGCTGCAGCCCCCGGCCCCCCGCGCGGAGGCGCACCGCGTCGCGTCCGCCACGTTGCGCGCGCACCCCGCGGAGATCACCGGGGCCGCGCTGCGCACCCACCCGGCCGCGGCCCGGACCCGCCGCCTCACCCGCACCCTCGTGCCCGCCGTGGTGGTGTGCGCCGCCGCCTTCCTGCTCGGGCCCGGCTGGGCGGGGCCGACGTCGCTGCTGCTGCTCCCCGTCGCCGTGCTGCTGGGCCTCGACCGCTACGCCCAGCTCGGGCACCAGCTCACCGCGCGCTACCTCGTCGCCCGGCAGGGCTCGCTGGTGCGCACCACCGTCGCGCTGCAGCGCGACGGTGTGATCGGCTGGACGGTGCGGCAGAGCGTGTTCCAGCGCCGGGCCGGGGTGGTCACGGTCGAGGCGGTGACGGCGGCCGGGCAGGGCGGCTACACCGTCCTCGACGTCGCTGCGGCCGACGGCGTGGCCCTCGCCGACGCCGCCGTCCCCGGCCTGATCACCCCGTTCCTGCGCCGGTGACGGCGGCGGCCCGCGCCGCGTCGACGACCCGCCCACGTCGCGTACGGTGACGGCGCCCGCCCGGACCCGCGCACGGAGGACACCCGATGTCCCGCATCCTGATCGTCGCCCGCGGCGGGGACACGACCCCGCTGGTCATCGGCACGGAGCTCGTCCGGCGCGGCCACGACGTGCGCGTGCTCGACCACGCCGATCGGTACGCCGCGGTGAACGGTGCCGGCCTCGGGTTCGCGGCGTACGCCCACGCCGCCGCCCTGTCCCCGGCCGCGGACATCCCGGAGAACCGGTTCCTGGCCGCCCGGGTCGCGCTGGCGCTGGATCCGGGGGCCGGGGTCGACGTCCGCGCCGAGCTCGCGCGGCGCCGCCCGGACGTCGTGCTCGTCGACGCCACCTGCCTCGCCGCCGTGCGGGAGGCGGAGCGCTCCGGGATCCCGACCGCGGTGCTGGTGCCGACGCTGTACCGGTTCCTCGCCGAGCGCTGGGCAACCGGGCCACTCGGGCTCGCCTCCCGGTTGCGGCGGCTGCGGCCCGCGACGCTGTGGGGCCGGGCAGCGCGGGTGCTCGTGGCCACCGACCCCGACCTGGACGGCCCGCTGCCCGCCGGCGCGGTGCACACCGGCGCCGTCACCGGGCGGCTGCGGCCGCCGGCCCGGGAACCCGACGCGCTCGTCGCCGTCGACCTCGGCACCGGCGCCTACCCGGGGCGGACCGAGCTGCTGCAGCGGGTGCTCGACGCGCTCGACGGCCTGGACGGCACCGCGGTCGTGGGCATCGGCGACGGGGTGGACGGCGAGGTGCTGCGGGTGCCCGACGGCGTGCGGCTCCACCGCAGGCTCGACCACGCCGACGTGCTCTCCCGCGCCCACCTGCTGATCGGCCACGGCGGGCACGCCACGACCGTGCGTGCGCTCGCCAACGACCTGCCGGTCCTCGTCCTGCCTGGGCATCCCCAGCTGGTGCACCCGATGATCGGGGCGGCCGTCGAGGCGTCGGGGGCGGGGCGGGCCCTGTCGCCGGGCAGCCCGCCGGCGGAGATCGCCGCGGCGGTCACCGCGCTGCTCGGGGACGGGCCACACCGGGGTGCCGCGGCCGCCGTCGGGGCCCGGATCCGGTCCCGCGACGGCGCCGGTGCGGCCGCCGACGAGCTGGAGTCCCTGGTCCGGACGTAGCGCGGCGCCGGTCGGGGATCCCGACCGGCGCCGCGTCAGCGGGAGCTACTTCCCGGGGCCGTGCCAGTCCTTGCCGCCGCCGTGCTCCCCGCCACCGTGCTCCCCGCCACCGTGCTCCCCGCCACCGTGCTCCCCGCCACCGTGACCGCCGTCGTCGTCCTCACCGGGCACGCCGGGCGGGAGCGCGCCGGGCAGGCACAGGCCGGTCGGGTCGCTGGAGGCCCCGATGTTCAGCAGCCACATGTTGGCAGTACCGGCGGTACCGCCACCGGTCGAGGCGTCGCTGCAGTCGAGCTGCCGGCTGCCGAGCACCGCGTTCTTGGCGACGACGACGCCGTCGGTGTCGCCGAGCAGGCGGATGCCGAAGCCGTTGGCCGCGCCCTCGCCCCGGCTGTCGAAGACCCCGTTGAAGCGGATCGTCACGGTGTCGTCGTGCGGTCCCGAGACGCCGATGCCGACGTCGCGGCCGGTGACCAGGTTGGCCTCGACCAGCACGTCGGTGTTGGGGGCGCCGAACGCCGAGATGACGCCGATCCCGACGCCCCTGCCGCCGATGATCTTGTTGCCCCGCACCACGGGTCCGTCGGAGTTGCCGCCGAGCAGGATCCCGGTGCCGGACGGCAGAGCGGCGGACTTGGTCGCCCGGTTGAACTCGATCCGGACGCCGGAGGACTGGTTGACCACCGCGAGGGTGGCGTCGTCGACGCTCTCGTTGTCGCGGAACACCAGCCCGGTCGAGCGCGGGTTGTCGCCGATCGTGTTGAACGCGGCCACGCCGTGGTTGCGGAACAGGTTGTCCGACACCAGCACGTCGTTCGCGGCGCCGGAGGTGTTGAACACGCCCTGCCCGCCCTCGCCGCCGCCCCGGTTGTTGCCGTCGAACAGGTTGCGCTGGATCAGCGTCGGCTCGGAGCCGTTGGAGTTGAAGTTGATCCCGTTGACGTTGTCGGCGAACACGTTGTTGACGATCGTGTGCCCGGCGCCGCGCTGGAACGCGTCGATGCCGTTGCCGTCGCTGCCGCGGAGCGTGAACCCATCGATGGTCACGCCGTCGACACCACCGGCGACGGTGAACGCGCCGCTCGCCGAACTCACGATCGACTCGACCGCGTCGTCGGTACGCCCGGTCCGGGCGTCGACGCCGTGCTGGGCGCCGAGGAAGGTCAGCGACTTGTCGACGTCGACGTCCTCGTCGTACTCACCGGCGCAGACGTAGACGGTGTCGCCCGCCGCCGCCGCGTCGACGGCGTCGCCGATCATCGCGAACGCGGGGTCGGGGCACGTCGACGAGTCCTCGCCGACGATCAGTGCGCCCGCGGGCGCCGGGACCGGCGGCGCGGCCGATGCAGCGGTGGCCGTCACCACCCCGACGCCGAGCAGGCCTGCGGTGGCGAGGACCGCGAGCGCCTTCTTCCGATGGACGAGAAGTGCCGACATCACGAACCCCAATGGCATCGAGTATGAGCGCGATCACGTACTGCAGTCCCTAACGTGCCGATCGGCCCAGGGGTGTGGTCGTTTCGCGTCGTTCTCGTTCCGTTCGTGACCGAACGTGTTCGTTCTGCGGCCCTCGGCGTCAGCGCCTGCGGCGCGTCCCGAACATCCCGCGGGTGATCTCTCGTCCCAGCGCGCTGGCCGCGGAGCGCAGGAACGACTTCACGACCGGCGAACCGAACGCCTTCTCCACGAACCCCGGCTCCTCGCGCTCGCGACGCTCCTCGCGGGCGGGCGGCGCGTCGGCCGGGGCGGGGGGCGGCGGCACCTCGGCGATCTTCGCCGTCAACTTCTCGTAGGCCGACTCGCGGTCGACGGTCGTGCCGTACTTCCCGAACAGGGGCGACGCCGTGGCCGCGGCGGTGACTGCGTCCTCCCCGATCGCCGCCATCAGCGACCGCGGGGCCCGCATCCGGGACCACGCGACGGGGGTCGGCGCCCCGCGCTCGGAGAGCACCGTGACGATCGCCTCGCCGGTGCCGAGAGAGGTGAGCGCCTCCTCCATGTCGTAGTGCTTCGTGTTCGGGTAGGTCTTGACGGTCTTGCGCAGCGCCGTCTGGTCCTCGGGGGTGAACGCGCGCAGGGCGTGCTGGATGCGCGCACCGAGCTGGCTGAGGACGTTGTTGGGCACGTCGGTGGGCAGCTGGGTGCAGAAGAAGACGCCGACGCCCTTGGACCGGATGAGCTTCACGGTCTGCTCGATGCGCTCCAGGAACGCCTTCGACGCGTCGTTGAACAGCAGGTGCGCCTCGTCGAAGAAGAAGACGAGCTTGGGCTTGTCGAGGTCGCCCGCCTCGGGCAGCTCCTCGTAGAGCTCGGCGAGCAGCCACATGAGGAATGTGGAGAACAGGCGCGGGTTGGCGGCCTGGTCGGCCAGCTCCAGCAGCGTGACGACACCCTTGCCCTCGACCAGGCGGATCAGGTCGGACGGCTCGAACTCGGGCTCGCCGAAGAAGTCCTCGCCGCCCGCGGCCTCCAGGTTGACCAGTGCGCGCAGGATGACCCCGGCCGTGGCGGATGAGACGCCGCCGATGCCCTTGAGGTCGGCCTTGCCCTCGTCGCTGGTGAGGTGCTGGATGACCGCACGCAGGTCCTTGGTGTCGAGCAGCGGCAGGCCCTGCTTGTCGGCCCAGTGGAAGATCAGGCCGAGCGTCGACTCCTGCGTGTCGTTGAGGTCGAGCACCTTGCTCAGCAGGATCGGGCCGAACTGCGTGATCGTCGCCCGGATCGGCACCGCGGAGCTCGTGCCACCCAGTGACAGGAACTCCACGGGGTACGCGGTGGGCGTCCAGTCGTCGCCGGTGTCCCGCGCCCGCGCGTCGATCTTCGGGCCGGGCTCGCCGGGCCGCGACAGCCCGGACAGGTCGCCCTTGACGTCGGCCAGCAGCACCGGGACGCCGGCGTTCGAGAGCTGCTCGGCCAGGCCCTGCAGCGTCTTCGTCTTGCCGGTTCCGGTGGCGCCCGCGACGAGCCCGTGCCGGTTCAGGGTGGCGAACGGGATGCGCACCCGCGCCGTCGGGT
This sequence comes from Pseudonocardia abyssalis, assembly GCF_019263705.2. Classification (NCBI taxonomy): domain Bacteria; kingdom Bacillati; phylum Actinomycetota; class Actinomycetes; order Pseudonocardiales; family Pseudonocardiaceae; genus Pseudonocardia; species Pseudonocardia abyssalis. Next base: position 6,202,819 of record NZ_JADQDK010000001.1, on the reverse strand, counting down.
CCACGACGCCGTCGACCAGGACGGCCCCCAGTTCCAGCGCCGCCCCCTCGGTGGCGTAGCCGGACGCGATCTCCTGTGCTGCGGTGTTGTCCCCCACGGCGCGCACCCTATCGCCCGATCATGTCCGCCACCGACGCGCCGCACGGGAACCCGGCCGTGCCGCCGACCAGCGCCTACGCTGGCGGGGTGAACGACCGTCTGGTGTGGATCGACTGCGAGATGACCGGCCTCGACCTGCAGAGCGACGCTCTGATCGAGATCGCCTGCCTGGTCACCGACGGTGACCTGAACGTGCTCGGCGAGGGGGTGGACGTCGTCATCCACGCCGACGAGTCCGCGCTCGCCGCGATGCCCGACGTGGTCCGCGACATGCACGCGCACTCCGGCCTCACCGAGGAGGTCCGCCGCTCCGCGGTGACGCTGCGCGAGGCCGAGGAGCAGGTGCTCGCCTACGTCAGGGAGCACGTCCCCGACGTCCGCACCGCCCCGCTCGCCGGCAACTCCATCGGCACCGACCGCGGCTTCATCGGCCGCGACATGCCCGAGCTCGACGCCCACCTGCACTACCGCATGGTCGACGTCAGCTCGATCAAGGAGCTGTGCCGCCGCTGGTTCCCGCGGGTGTTCTACGCGAAGCCGGAGAAGGGCCTCGCCCACCGCGCACTCGCCGACATCGAGGAGTCGATCCGCGAGCTCGCCTACTACCGCGGCACGCTGTTCGTCGCCCAGCCCGGCCCGAGCACCGAGCAGGCTCAGGCCGTGGCCGCAGCGCTCGCACCCCGGGGTTAACGGCTCGCGGGGTCACGTTAAGCTGGAGCGGTTCCCGGCTCCGGCCGGTGCGCATGGTGGGTGTAGCTCAGCTGGTAGAGCACCTGGTTGTGGTCCAGGGGGCCGCGGGTTCAAGTCCCGTCACTCACCCCATGCCGCCTCGTCGCAGTGCGACGACCGCGTTCATCGCGGGTGTGCGGCCATCCAGTCGTCGCGCAGCACGAACTTCTGGATCTTGCCCGACGCCGTCTGCGGGAACCCGTCGACGACCTGCCAGACGCGCGGAACCTTGTAGGACGCCAACGCGGTGCGGCACAACGCCTCCAGTTCGGTCACGTCGATCCCGCGACCGTCGCGCGGCTGGACGAACGCGGCGACGATCTCGCCCCAGTGCTCGTCGGGCAGGCCGACCACCGCGGCGTGCGCCACGGCGCCGTGCCCGTACAGCACGTCCTCGACCTCGCGCGGGTAGATGTTCTCCCCACCGCGGATGATCAGGTCCGTGATCCGCCCGCTGAGGCGCAGGTAGCCGTGCTCGTCCAGCGAGCCGACGTCGCCGGTGTGCAGCCACCCGTCGCCGTCGATCGCGGCTGCCGTGGCGGTGTCGTCGTCGAAGTACTCCAGCATCACACACCGGCCGCGGGTGCAGATCTCGCCGGATCCCCCGACCGGGACCGCCTCCCCGGTGCCGGGATCGACGACCCGCACCTCCACCCCCGGCAGCGGCCGCCCGACGGTCTCGGACCACGCGGGATGCGGGTCGTCGGGCACGGTGTGGGTGATGTAGGGCGACGCCTCGGTCTGCCCGAACCCGATGCCCACCGCCACCCCCAGCTCACGCTCCGCCCGCCGGACCAGCTCGGTGGGGACCGGTGCACCGCCCAGCGTCGCGAGGCGCCACGCGCCGATGCCGCGGGGCCGCGCCGCCTGGGCGTCGAGCATGCGGATGAGCATCGTGGGCACCGACAGCAGCACCGTGCCGCGGTGCCGTTCGAACAGGTCGAGCATCAGGTCGGCGTCGAAGCCGGGCGGGAGCACGTGACAGCCGCCCGTCTGCAGCGCCCCCAGCGTCACGAGGCCGCATCCCGCGGTGTGGAACAGCGGCATCGGGTTGACCCAGACGTCGCCCGGCCCCGCCCCGATCGTCTCGGCGTAGACGCGGCCGTTGAGGGCCAGCCCGCCGTGCGACAGCAACGCGCCCTTGGGGAACCCGGTGGTGCCGGACGTGTACTGGATCTGGGCGGGCTCCCGCGGGTCGACCGACGGCAGGTCGGCCGGCCCGGCGGCTCCCAGGAAGTCCGGCCAGTCGTCGAGGGAGACGACCGTGTGCAGCGTCGGCAGGTCGGCGGCCACGCCGAGCGCGACGGCCAGCAGGTCGCGCGAGCGCACCGTCGGCTCGACGAACAGCCCGTGCGCCCGCGACTGCCGCAGCACGTAGGCGACCTCGCTGTCGCGGTAGGCCGGGTTGACGGTGACGAGCACGATCCCGGCGAGCGCCGCGCCCATCTGCAGCAGGACCCACTCGGGCCGGTTGGTCGCCCACACCGCGACGCGGTCACCCGGGGAGAACGACGTGAGCAGGGCCCGGGCCACGCGGGTGGACGCGTCGGCGAGGTCGGCGTAGGTCCAACGGCGGGGCTCCCGCCCGTCCGCCCGCCCCTCGACCAGGGCGGGGGCGGCGGGATCGCGGCGGGCGGCCGCATCGAGAGCCGCGCCGATCGTGGTCGGCTCCGGGACGTCCATCCCGTCAGTCAACCTCCGATTCGGAGGGTGGTCAAGCGTCGGGAGAGGATGTGCCCATGAGCGAGGACGGAATCCGCCTGAGCCCCACCTCGTACGTCGTTCTGGGACTGATCCACCTGCGGGGCCCGTCGACGCCGTACGAGCTCGAGAGCGCGGTCCGGAAGTCCGTGGAGTACTTCTGGACGTTCCCGCACTCCCAGCTCTACCGGGAGCCCGACCGCCTCACCGCCTCCGGCCATCTCACCGTCGACCAGGAGCCGGGCGGCCGGCGCCGCAAGGTCTTCGCGCTGACCCCGCGGGGCCGCTCGGCGCTGGACACCTGGCTGACCCGGCCCGTCGAGGACGTGTTCGAGATGCGCGACGAGGCGGTGCTGCAACTGTTCTTCAGCGATCAGCTCACGGCCACGGCTCTCGTCGACCTCGCCCGCCACGAGATCGCCCTCTACCAGCGACGACTCGACGAGTACGAGCGAATCGCCGCACGCGAGCTCCCCCGCCACGGCCAGGACCGCCGCATGGCACCGCTACGCCTGGGGATCAAGCTCGCCGAGGCCTTCCGCGAGTTCTGGGAGGAGATCGCCGCGGACCCCCCACCGCCGACCCCGGTTCCCGACCCGGTCGACGGCCCGCCCGGGCGGCTGTGTTAGCGTTTTCGAGCGCTCGTCGGAGCGCATCGCACGCGCCGTTAGCTCAATTGGCAGAGCAGCTGGCTCTTAACCAGCGGGTTCGGGGTTCAAGTCCCTGACGGCGCACCAAAGTAGCAGGTCAGAGCGTTGTCGCTCTGGCCTGCTACTCGTTTCAGGAGATCCACTCGTCGCAAACCCTCCTGGAGCGTCCGTCATGCGCGTCCTCCCCTCGCCCTCGGGCACCACGGCATGGGCTCCGGGTCGACGAGCTCGATCGCGCCCGGGGCGACCAGCGCACGCTGGACCATCGGCCACGACACCCGATGCGCCGCGGCGACACCGGACGCCGCACGGGCTCAACCTCAGGTTGCCCGCCCCCTCTACCCATGCTCTGGCGCCCACTACCGCTGCATTCCGCCTCTCATGCGCACCACCACGGGGCCGGGGAGACGGCCGTCGAACTGACCGGCGTGACCGTTCGCGCCGCGATGGGGATTCTTCGGCCGGTGCCGATTCGCCCACCACTACAAGGAACGGTTCGGCGAGATCCGGCGGCAGAACTCTGGGGGACCGCCTGGGGCGGTGCGGCGGCTACTGTGACTTGCTCTCGATCCGCAAGGGCGAAATGCCGTAGGCGCCGCGGTGGAAAAGCAACGGCGACCGCGACGCGTCCGCACTGAGGTCCTGAACCAGCCCCAGGACGATCGTGTGGTCACCGCCGGGAAACTCCTCATGCAGCGCGCAGTCGATCCACGCGGCCACCCCGTACAGCCGAGGCGCGCCGGACGGGGCAGGCGTCCACGGCACGCCGGTGAACTTGTCGGTTCCCGAGCGCGCGAACGCAGTGCTGATTTCTGCGTGATCGTCGGCCAGGATGTTCACACAGAATCGTCCTGCTTCCCGGATGCGTGGCCACGTCGCCGAGCTGCGGGCCGGCGCGAAGGACACCAGAGGCGGATCGAGCGACAGGGAGCTGAACGACTGGCACGTGAAGCCGACCGGTCCTTCCGGCGTGATCGCGGTGATCACGACGATGCCGGACGGGAAATGGCCCAGCACGCTGCGCATGTACAAGGGGTCGACCGAGGTTACCCCGGTGTGCGTCCGGTCACTCATGCGGAACGAGGCTATGCCGAGCAGCGGCGGCCCGATATCCGCCGACATCCGCGCATTATCCGCTGGGCGAACATCGGAACGTCTGGTGCACTCCGCGGATAGTCGTCGTCATTCATCGGATAGTGCGAGCCTTTCGACTCCTGTTAGCGTCGGCGAGTGGTCGACGACGATGTGGCCGCCCGTCGATGGCGGAGCCATGAGGGGTCCGTGTCATCGAGGTCGGGATCTTGATAGCCGGCCCGTTCTACGGGCGACTGCACGCCGCCCACCTGCCGAAGTGGTCAAGATCGAGCCCCCAGGAGTTGACGATGACGCGCTCCACTGACAACCACGGTCCGCATTTACCGGCGATGCCGTCGACACTTGCCGTTCAGTATGCCGTCGCCGCGCTCGCGGCCGGGCGAATGGTGGTCGTCACCGACGACGCAGACCGGGAGAACGAGGGTGACCTGATCCTGCCGGCCGCTACTGCCACAGCCGAACAGGTCGCGTTCGTCGTACGCCACACCACCGGCATCCTCTGCGCTCCCATGCCGGCATCACGAGCCGACGCACTCAACCTGCCTCTGATGGTCGAGGAGAACACCGACGCGCACGGGACGGCCTTCACCGTCACCGTCGACCACCGCAGCTGCGGAACCGGGGTGGCGGCCGCCGACCGCGCTGCGAGCCTCCGTGCTCTCGCGGATCCGGCCACCCGGCCCGAAGACCTGCGACGCCCCGGACACGTCTTCCCGCTTCGAGCCCGAGACGGCGGCGTCCTCGTCCGTGCGGGGCACACTGAGGCCGCAGTCGATCTGCTGCGCCTGTCCGGGCACGAACCTGTCGGAGTGATCGGAGAGATCGTCGCTGCGGACGGGTCGATGGCGCGAGGAGAACTGCTGCGGACCTTCGCCGCCGAACACGACCTGCCGATCCTCGCGATCGCTGACCTCGTGCGGTACCGGCGAGCTACGGAGCGACTGGTCGAGCCCGTCGCCACCTCGGCGATGCCGACGGTGTTCGGGGACTTCCGGGCGGTTGTGTACCGATCGACGATCGACGGTACGGAGCATCTCGCCCTGGTCCACGGCGACGTCGCCGCCGCCAGCCACACCGACCGTGGCGCGCTGGTCCGGGTGCACAGCGAATGCCTCACCGGCGACATCATCGGGTCATTGCGTTGCGACTGCGGGGCACAGCTCGAGCAGGCACTTCGTGCGATCGTCGCCGAAGGGGCCGGCGCTGTCGTCTATCTCCGCGGCCACGAAGGTCGCGGGATCGGCCTGGCACACAAGATCCGCGCCTACGCGCTGCAGGAGTCCGGCCTGGACACCGTCGACGCCAACACCGCGCAGGGGCTCCCGGTCGACAGCCGCTCGTACGGCACCGGTGCGCAGGTCCTGGTCGATCTCGGCATCACCCGGCTCCGGCTCATCACGAACAACCCCGCCAAGTACGGCGGCCTTGATGGGTACGGCCTGGAGATCCTCGGCCGCGTCGGTCTCCCGACCAGTACCTCGCCACACAACGTCCGCTACCTGCGTACGAAGCAGGAGCGCATGGGGCACCTCCTATCAGGGGGCGAGAGTACGGGTTGACGCAGAACTCATGGGCGGGGTCGGAACCGAGCAGAACTGACGTCCTCGACGAGCGCGAACCAGTGGATGCGTTGAGTCCGCCTCAGCCGTGGCGTCGAAAGCCATGGCGAGAGCTCGTCACCACCGTGTGGGGCGACGATCGATCGCTGCGTTCGCGCAACGGCGAACCGGCTACGCGACGGGGATAGTCACGTGGTGGGCCAGAGAGCTAGCGTGCGGCGTCCAGGTCTGACGACGGTGTCCGGGGCGAGGTGGAGGGAGGGTCGACCCGATGCGTGCGACAGGGGCGCTGGAACCGAACTCGTCCGACACCTCGCGCATGCCCCTGGCCCGTTCCCCGATCTGCGCGACGGAGGACCTCGATGAGGCCAGGGACGTCATCTGCCGGCTCTACTACCCGCACCGGCTCGACATCGCCGAGGATCAGCCGCTCGACCTCGTGCTGAACGCCGCGGTCAGCGGGAGCATGACCCTGGGGTTCTGCACGTTCGGAGCCGATGCGCGAGCAATGCTTGAAACCTGTGGATGACCGGAGGGGCCGTACCCTTCCGGTGATCTTGAGGCCATCAAGCAAGATCGGCGCGCCAACGCCGGTCGGAAGGGTACGACCCGTGCTCACCGTAGTTCCTGGAGCTGCCGACGCAGATGAACCCCACCGGGACGGCGGCTCGCTGATCGACGAGCTGGTCCGCGAGGGCGCCCGCCGGATGCTCGCCGAGGCTCTGCAGGCCGAGGTCGACGACTACATTGCCCGCCACGTCGGCGAGCGCGACGAGCACGGCCGCCGGCTGGTCGTGCGCAACGGCACCCACCAGCCCCGCGAGGTGCTCACCAGCGCCGGCGCGGTCGAGGTGACCGTGCCGCGGGTGAACGACCGGCGCACCGACCCGCAGACCGGGGAGCGGGCGCGGTTCTCCTCGGCGATCCTGCCGCCCTGGTGCCGCAAGACCCCGAAGATCACCGAAGTGCTGCCGCTGCTCTACCTGCACGGGCTCTCGACCAGCGACTTCGTGCCCGCCCTGGGCCAGTTCCTCGGCTCGACCGCCGGGCTCTCGGCGCCGGTGATCACGAAGCTGACCGAGACCTGGAAGGCCGAACAGCGCACCTTCGCCGCCCGCGACCTGTCCAGAGCCGACTACGTCTACCTGTGGGCCGACGGGATCCACGTCAACATCCGCCTCGAAGAACACAAGCTGTGCCTGCTCGTGCTGATCGGCGTCCGTGCTGACGGGCGCAAGGAGCTCGTCGCGCTGGCCGATGGCTACCGCGAGTCGACCGAGTCCTGGGCGGACCTGCTGCGCGATGCCGCCCGGCGAGGGATGCGCGCCCCGGTCCTCGCGGTCGGAGACGGCGCGCTGGGGTTCTGGGCCGCGCTGCGCGAGGTGTTCCCCGCGACCCGCGAGCAGCGCTGCTGGTTCCACAAGATCGCCAACGTGCTCGGCGCCCTCCCGAAATCCGCGCACCCGGGGGCGAAGAAGGCACTCGCGGAGATCTGGAACGCCGAAGACCGCCGCCACGCCCTCGACGCCGTGAAAGCATTCGAGGCCGCCTACGGGGCGAAATTCCCGAAGGCGGTCGCGAAGATCACCGACGATGTCGAGGTGCTGCTCGCGGTCTACGACTTCCCCGCCGAGCACTGGATCCACCTGCGCACCACGAACCCCATCGAGTCGACCTTCGCCACCGTCCGGCACCGCACGAAGATCACTCGCGGTCCCGGCTCGCGGGCAGCCGGGCTGGCGATGGCGTTCAAGCTCATCGAGGCCGCCCAGGACCGCTGGCGCGCCGTGAACGGCCCACACCTGGTCGCGCTCGTCCGCGCCGGCGCCCTGTTCGTCAACGGCAAGCTCGTCGAACGACCCGACGACCACCACCAACCGGAAGCCGCCTAAAGATCTTCATCCACAGGTCTTGACTATTGCTCCGATGCGCGGCTCGATGCGCCGACGCTCGAGGACTGCTACCAGATCAACCTCTCCGTCCGCGGGGGGACATCGGCGTACCTGTATCGGCAGCGCAAGTACGTGGTGACGGAGGCGGGCGTCCGCGCTGTGATCTTCACACCGGCCGACGCGGTGCGGCTCGAATGGCCGGCCAGCACCGGCCAGTTCGCAGTCAAGATGTCGGCGCTGGCCCTGCACGACCACCTGTCGAACCTGCTGGGCGCGCCGGTGCCCCGGCCCGTCGACTTCCACCCCGAGGTCGATCTCCGGGCGCCGGCAGGAGCTCGGCTGGCGTCGGCGATCGCCTACTACGCAGGCGAGATCGATCGCTTCGGCGGGCGGATGAGCCCCATTCTGGAAAGCCAGTTCGAGAACCTCGTCATCGCGAGTTTCCTGCTGAGCTCACGGCATCGGTACTCTCAGGAGCTGGCCGGAGGTGACTCCCGATCCGCCCGGCCGGCAGCGGTGCAGCGCGCCCTCGATTTCATCCACGAGAACATCGCCGAGCCGATCGGTCTGGCCGACATCGCGAGCGCCGCCGGGGTTTCGGCCCGTTCACTGCAGATCGCCTTCAGCCGCAACCTCACTTCTACCCCCATGGCGGTGTTGCGCGACCTGCGCCTCACCCGTGTTCACGAGGAGCTGTCCTCGAACGACCCGGAGTCAGCGACCGTCTCGAGCATCGCGACGCGGTGGGGTTTCCTGCATCAGGGTCGCTTCGGTCAGCAGTACCGGGCCCGTTACGGATGCCGCCCCGTCGACACGCTCCGAAGGAACCACTGAGCTGCCGCGGACTGCTCGTGGTCAGCGCCCCGGGCCCCATCCGAGACCTCACCGGACGGAGCACACCACCGGCGGGTGTCCGCCGATACGACTGTCATGGTCTCGTGCGTGGTTGCCCCGACCTCGCGCGGCACGCGCCCTCGTCCGCTGCGCTCACATGCCCAGCTCCTCGCCGAAAGCCCCCTCTTCCAGACGGGCTCGGACCGCGCTGACGAAGCGGCCGGCGTCGGCACCGTCGACCAGACGGTGGTCGTAGGTCATCGGAAGGTAGCAACGAGAGCGGACGGCGATCTGGTCCTCACCGTCCGGGCCGGTGATCACAGCAGGAGTTCGGTAGACGGCTCCCGTGGCCAGGATCGCGACCTGCGGCTGGTTGATGATGGGAGTGTCGAACAAGGCACCGACGCTGCCGATGTTGGTGATCGTGAACGTGCCGCCGCTGAGTTCGTCTGCCGTGATGGTGTTCGTGCGGGTGCGCTCGGCAACGTCCGCGATACGGCGGGCGAGCCCGACGACACCCAGCTCCTGGGCGTTCCGTATGACCGGGATGAGCAGCCCCCGTGGGGTGTCAACGGCGACGGCGAGGTGGACGGCGTCGTGATAGATCGCCGACTTGCCGTCCTCGGAGATCGAGGCGTTGAGAGCGGGGAAGGTCGCCAACGTCTCGACCACGGCTTTCGCGATGAACGGCAGGAACGTCAGCTTGATGCCTTCGCGCCGGGTGAAGTCGTCCTTCGCCGCGACCCGCAAGCGGGCAACTCGGGTGACGTCGACCTCCTGGACCGTGGTCAGCTGCGCCGACAAGGTCAAGGACTCCGTCATGCGCTGAGCGATGATCTGCCGCAGCCGCGACATCGGTACCTGCGTGCCTGCCATCTCGGCCGACGTCGACCGTCCGGCTCGGCGCGGCTCCTCGCGTGGGGCCGGCTCTGCGGCCTGCTCGACAACCGGATTCGGGGCGACCGGCGCCGCAGGCGCCGGTTCCGCACGCGCACGCTGGACGGCGGTGCTTTCCGCGGGCGCGGCCGCCGGCGCGGGCTTCCTGTCGGTCACCGGTTCCGTTGTGACGGCGCAGGACTCGCCCGCCTCGCCGACATGCGCGAGCAGGCCGCCGACCTCGACCACCTCGTCCTCACCGACGAGCAGCTCGAGCACTGTGCCCGCCACCGGCGAGGGGATCTCGGTGTCGACCTTGTCCGTGGAGACCTCGAGCAAGGGCTCGTCGACCGCGACCGTGTCGCCGACGTCCTTGAGCCAGCGGGTCACCGTTGCTTCGGTGACGCTCTCCCCGAGCTCGGGCATGGTGACGGAGACGGACATGACGGCAAGAGCTCCTTGCGTGACGGGGCTAGAGAAGGTCGAGGGCGGCCGCGACGATGGCGTCGCTGTCGAGGCCGTGGTGGCGGTAGACGGACTCGAGGTCTCCGGACTGTCCGAACCGGGTGACCCCGAGGTGGGTGGCGCGCACAGAGTTGATCCCGGCCAGGAACGCCAGCGTGTGCGGGTGACCGTCGAGCACGGTCACCAGAGGGGCGGCCCGACGTGCGGGGAATGCGGTGTCCAGGACCCAGGTGTCCGTATGTGCGGACCGGGCCGAGCGCCCGGACCTGGCCTGCACGGCATCGAACAGGAGTCCGGGGCTCGTCACGCACACCACGTCGACGGCCGTGCCGAGCGACTCGAGCCGCTCCGCAGCGCCGAGTGCCTCGGGGGTCACTGCACCCATCACGGTGATGGTCACGGCGGGCGCCTGCTCCGGGCTGCGTCGGATCGGGTATGCGCCGGCCACCACCTGACGGCGGCGCCGCTCGCGGGCCGCCGCGTCGGTCGGCACCGCGGCCAGGGCCTGGTCGACCGGCCGGGTGGACAGACGCAGGTACGCCGAGCTGCCGTCCGGACGGCCCAGGCGGGCCAGGGAGGCGAACAGTGTCCATTCGGTGTCGATCGCGAACGCGGGCTCGTAGGTGATGCAGCCCGGCTGCTCCAGCCCGACGGACGGTGTGGTGATCGACTGGTGCGCACCGCCCTCGGGCGCCAGCGAGACCCCCGACGGTGTGCCGACGAGGATCGACTGCCCACCGGCGTAGATGCCGTACGACCACGGCTCCAACGCCCGCTCGACGAACGGGTCGTAGAGCACTCCGATCGGCAGCAGCGGCTGCCCCCAACGACTCCAGGTGGCACCGAGCTCGGCGAGCAACCCGACCAGGTTGCCCTCGGCGATGCCCAGCTCCAGATGCTGGCCCGTGGGCTTCTCCCGCCAGTGCAGAATGGTTTCCGGATCGTCCTCGAACCAGTTCTGTCGCTCATCGGGGGACCACACGCCGACCTTGTTCACCCAACCCCCGAGGTTCGTCGAGGACGAAACGTCCGGGCACAGCGTCACGACGCGCTTGGCGGCCTCGGGCGAGGACCGGGTCAGGTCGAGCAACGCCCGGCCCAGAGCTGCCTGCGTGGTGGCCGTGCCCGAGGGGGTGCGCCCGATGTCGATGGGGAGCTCGCCGACCGGGGTGGGTGACATCTGGTCCCTGCGCAGCCGCTCCGCGGCTGCAGCACAGGCCTCGCCGGCCTCGCTGTCGGCGGGGAACCTCTGCCACGGTGCGTCGAGCGACATGCCGGAGCTCTGCGCGAGGTCGGCGATCTGCTCGGCTGACAGCAGTGAGGAGTGGTTCTGCGGGTGTCCCTCGCTGGCCAGTCCTCGCCCTTTGACGGTGTAGGCGAAGATGACCGTGGGGCGGGCGTCGTCGATCGCGCCCAGCACGTCGCCGACGGCCCGCAGATCGTGGCCGCCCAGGTTGCGGACGGCCGCGTGGAGCGTGTCGTCGTCCAGCGTGGCGACGAGCTCGGTCAGGACGGGCGTGTCGGGCAACCGCACGCGTAGCTGTGCCGGGGTGCAGCGCAGCAGCCGCTGATACTCCGGGTTGGCCATCTCGTCGATCCTGCGGCGCAGGTCGTTCCCCCCGGGCCGCTCGAAGAGCTCGTGGAGCAGGCGGCCGTACTTGACGGTGAGCACCTGCCAGCCCGCGGCCTCGAACATCCCCTGCAGGCGCGTCGCTCCGATGTTCGGCACGACCCGGTCCAGGCTCTGCCGATTGAGATCGACGATCCACACGACTTCACCGAGCTCACCGACCATCGGGTCGAGGATGGCCTCCCACACCGCGCCTTCGTCCAGTTCGGCGTCACCGACGAGCGAGTACTGGCGACCACTGCCGGCGCCACCGAGGTGGGAGTTGACGTAACGGCGGGACAGAGCGCCCCAGATCGGTGCGGTGGCACCGATGCCGACCGAGCCGGTGGAGTAGTCGACGGTGTCGGGGTCCTTCGACCGCGACGGGTAGGACTGCAGTCCGCCGAAGGACCGCAGCGTGGTCAGGTAGGCCTCGTCGAGGTCACCGAGTAGGTAGTTGATCGCGTGCAGGACCGGTGACGCATGGGGCTTGACCGACACCCGGTCCCCAGCGCGCAAGTGTTCGAAGAACAGGGTCGTCATCAGCGTGGTCATCGACGCGCACGACGCCTGGTGCCCGCCGACCTTGAGCCCGGTCGGATTGGCCCGAACACGGTTGGCGTGATCGATGATCGCGGTGGAGAGCCACAGCACGCGCTGCTCGATCTGCTCAAGCACGACGAGGCGACCTGCGTCCTGCTCGACAGGAATGACGTTCGTCATCAGTGCTCCTCTCGGGAGAGCCAGGTGAAGTAACGACCGGAGAGTTCGTGAATGCCGCTCGCGGGATTGCGCGTGTGACCCGTCGGCACCGGTCGATCGGCGAAGGGTCGCCGGGACCTCGGTCGGTGGTGTGCGATCTGCCGAGCCCGGCCCCGGGGGGCACGCCGGGCGGTCAGCCCTGAACCGCCATCGGGCTCGTCCCCCGGGCAGTTGCGCGCAGCTCCCCCTTCCGCACCTTCCCGGTCGAGGTCCGCGGCAGCTCGGTGACCATCTCCACTTCGCGCGGGGCCTTGTACCGCGCGATCCGACCCCGGACGTGCTCGATGAGCGCCTCCGACGATGTCTCCGCACCCACGGCGAGGACCACATACGCCTTGGGGCTCTCGCCCCACCTCTCATCCGGAACGCCGATGACCGCAACGTCGGTCACGTCCGGATGGCTCGACAGGGCTTGCTCGACCTCCAGGGTGGAGATGTTCTCGCCACCGGAGATGACGATGTCCTTGGCGCGGTCGAGGAGCTTGACGTAGCCGTCCGGGAACATCACGCCGAGGTCGCCCGAGTGGAACCACCCCCCGGCGAACGCCTCCTCAGTCGCGGCGGGGTCTCGGTGATACCCCTTCATGACCGTGTTGCCCCTCATCACGATCTCGCCCATCTCGATGCCGTCAGGGGTGACGTCGACCAGCCCACCGGCCTCGTCGCGCTCGCGGCGCACCACGCGCATGCGATCAGCGGTGAGCATCCCGACGCCTTGCCGGGCGAGCAGCTCGGCCTGCTCCTCCTCGGGACGCGTCGCCCAGTCGTCGCCGACCTCGGCCACCGAGTAGGGGCCGTAGGTCTCGGTCAGCCCGTAGACGTGGACGACCTCGGCACCCAGCTTCCGCATCCGTGCGATGATCGTCGGGCTCGGGGGCGCCCCCGCCGTCGTCACGGACAGCGGGCGGTCCAGCGGATGCGCCTGTGGCGCATCGGCCAGGGTGGTCAGCACCACCGGCGCACCGGCGAGGTGGGTCACCGCCTCCGAATCGATGAGTGACCAGACCTCGGCACCGCGAACCGCTCGGATACAGAGGTGGGTCCCCGCCACCGCCGCGAGCGCCCATGTCGTGCACCACCCGTTGCAGTGGAACATCGGGAGGGTCCACAGGTAGCGGCTGCCGTCGACGAGCCGCTGATGCTGGACCTCGGCGAGTGAGTTGAGGTAGGCGCCGCGGTGGCTGTACTCCACACCCTTCGGCCGACCGGTCGTACCGGACGTGTAGTTGATGGTGATGGTCCGCGTCTCGTCGTCCACCTCCCACGGGAAGTCCGCGCCCGACGCTCGGGTCAGCAGGTCGGAATAGCGGACCGCGCTCGCTGTGGAGTGGTATGCGCCACTCTGGTCCGGGACCTCCACGACCTCGCGGATCGTGGGGAAGGCCTGACCCAGATCCAGCCCGTCGAGGAGATCACCGTCGCCGATCAGCAGGGACGCCGCCGAGTGCCGGCAGATGTAGGCGACCTCGGACGGGCTCAGCCGGGTGTTGACGGACACCAGCACCGCGCAGGCGAGCGGCACGGCGAAGTGAGCGGCCAACAGTTCGGCAGAGTTGCTGCCCAGGAAGGCGACACGGTCGCCTGGTCCGATCCCGCTCTCTCGCAGAGCCCGGGCGAACGCCGCCACCTCCTGGTGGAACTCCGCCCACGTCCATCGACGTCCTCCGTCGATGACCGCCACACGGTCGGGGTGCACCTCGGCTGCCCGCGCCATGAAGCGCAGTGGTGTCAGAGGGACATCGAGTCCGGACATCGAATCTCCATGCGAGTAGCTACGAGGTCCCGTGCGACGGACACGGGTAGGGCGGCAAGACCGAGTGGTTCGGAGACGTGCTCGCGGACGGATCCGGCGCACACTGCAGGAGGGCGAGGCGCTCACTCGTTCCCGCGGACGGCCGTCCGCAGTTCGCCCAATCCCTCGATCCGGCTCAGCAGCTCGTCTCCCGGACGGAGATAGACCTGCGGATCTCGGCCGAACCCGACACCGGACGGCGTGCCCGTGAAGATCACGTCTCCGGGGTGCAACGTCAGGTACCGCGACAGATAGGAAACGACTCGCCTGACGTCGAAGATGAGGTGCTTCGTGCTGGACTGCTGGACGACCTCGCCGTTGAGCAGGCAGGTGATCTCGAGGTCATCCGGGTCGGCGAGCTCGTCCGGAGTCACCAACCACGGACCCAGTGGACCGAAGCCGCGCAGTGACTTGGCAAGTCCGAACTGCTGTGGTGCCGGCCCCGCGAACTGCAGAGTCCGGTCGCTGATGTCCTGTCCGATGGTCAAGCCCGCCACGTGGTCCCATGCCACGGCTTCCGGAACGTCGCGTGCGACCGCACCGATCACCACAACCAGTTCGACCTCCCAGTCGATGGTCGAGTTCGGCAGGACGAGCGGCGAGCCCGGATCCGCTATGCACGAACTGAACTTCGGGAAGACGAACGGCTCCTCCGGGAGTTCCAGCCCGCTCTCCTGTGCGTGGTCGGCGTAGTTCAGTCCAACCGCCAGGCACTGCCGAGGCCGCGGGACGGGAGCACCGACACCCACCGGCGTGGCCGGGAGCGATGCAGGGCCGGGCCGTGTCGCCGCCCAGTCCCGGAACTCGGCCCATCGGGCGTAAACGGCTTGCGGATCTGAACTGAAACGACCTTCGCTGGTCTCGGCGACGTCGATCAGAACGTCCCGCTCCTGCAGGTGCAGCCGTCCTCCCACGTTCGCGATCCTCATCGGACCACCATCCGGCCTTCCGGGGCGGTGTGCCGTCGGGACTCCCCCGAGCGTGCCGTGCCCTTCACCGGTAGACCGATGTCGGTGAACAAGGTCGGCCTCCTTTGATCCTTCGATGTGATCGATCTACGCGTGAACGGCGTGGGCGCCGGCCGCGACCTGGTCGTCCAGCGCATCGATCTCGGGCGTCAGCGCACTGGGCAGTGGGTGTTCAGGGCGTGAACGGCTCCCTCAGGCCCATCTCCTCAAGGCGGGGAAGCACCTGCTCGACGAAGTACGGGAGCTCCTCGAGGTAGTCGAGCATCCCGAGCACGACGCCCTCGACGCCGATGTCGTGGATCTCCTTGAGCTGCTCGGCGACCTGGTCGGGGGTCCCGATGAACTGCGGGCCACCGAGGCCGACGATGCCGCGGTCGACGAGTTCGCGCATCTCCTCGCTGAGCGATCCGCTGCCGATGCCGAACTCGCGCAGGAAGTTCTCCGCGGCGGGGCGATCAGCCATCTCCAGCATCTGGTCGACCACCGCTCGCGCCTCCTTCTCCGTCTCCCGACACACGAGAAACCCGTCGGTGAGCGGTGAGATCTCGCGGTCGTACGTCTCACGAGCGAGCTTCTTGGCGCGCTCGACGTGCTGGGCACCGGACTCGAGGTCGTTCACGATCGCGAAGTTGTAGTCGGCCTCCCGCGCCGCGAAGTCCACGCCGGCAGGCGAGCCGCCGGCGTTCAGGATCGGCGGGTAGGGACCCTGGAAGGGCTTCGGCAGCGACTGCACCTCGCGCAGCTGGAAGAACTCGCCGTCGAAGTCGAAGGGCTCCTTCGAGGTCCAGATCCGCTTGACCAGCCCCATCCACTCGGCCCCGTACCGGTAGCGGTCGTCGTGGTCCATCATCTCCTGGCCGAACATCACCATGTCCGGGGCGAACCAGCCCATCACGGCGTTGAAGGCATAGCGACCCTTCGCGATGTGGTCGATGGTCGCGCATTGTTTGGCTGCCATGACCGGGTGGGCCAGGGTGAGGTGCAACGTCGAGACCACCGTGATGTGGCTCGTCTCCGCAGCGATCCCCGCCGCCCAGGTCATGGTCTCGAACGACTCCGAGAACGGGTCGGTGTTGCCACCCATGCCGCGCCACCGGGCGACGGGGATGAGGAACTCGATCCCCGCCTGGTCGGCTGCCCTGGAGATCGCCGAGGTGTGCGGCCATGTGATCTCGTAGCTGGTCGGCGCGGTGGTGAAGGAGAGACCATTGCTCACGTTGTGCCCGAATAGACCGAGCTTGAACTTGTTGCCCTTCCGGATCTGCTCGCGAGCAGTCAAAGGGGTATCCGCCGAAGTCGTCATCCCACGTCCTTGTGTCGAGGCCTGCCAGCAGATTAGGAGAGAGCACTCGACCACCGATATCCCCGCGACGCAGCCCCGGATCCGATTCCCGAACCGCCTCACGGAGCTCATCTCACTGTCGCAGCCAGAGATCGAGGAACAGGCGGGATGTCCGTGCTCGCGACGCAGATCATCCGGCGCGCCTGTTCTCAGCGGCGGAGGGCGCCCGCCCGCCTCCTTCGTGAATCGGCTCGTTGTCCTACCTGAAGCGGATAGACTCCGGACCCGGGGCGCACTACAAACCTCTCAGTCCCGCTTCGCGTCCTCGACTATCGACGCGCAGCGGGACGGTTGGCCCGACGGGCCCCGAATCCCAGGGACTGCGGCCGACCGATACGCACTACCGGGACGCAGGCATCACTCAAGGCCGGCGGAAGTCAGAATCAGCACGATCAGCCCGGTTCCCACGAAGCAATCGGGACGATCAGTTCTCTGATCACCGTTGAGGCACTTTCGGCAGGCGCATCGACAACCCGATCAACTCATGCCCCGCGAGATCTCGCCACGGTCGGCGGTGGGTGGCACCGCTCCGCCGCCTGCGGTGAGAGATCCCAACTGAACGGAACCGGATGTTCACCGCGTCGCCGTGTCCCGCGGAGACCCCGTCGTCGTCAGATGGGGTCGCACCGTCAGATCGCGCTCGAGTCGCGATGGGTTTCCACGTCGCGTCGCGGAGGCCGCCTTCTCGGATGAGTCCGTGATGGCGCCGCTGCAGGACGCCGGCCGGCAACAGTGAACGCCGTGGATTCCATCTCCCTGTCCGAGACCATGGCCCGACGCGGTAATGCGACGCACGGCATCGATCGAAGCAAGTACGACAGGATCAACGAGGAGCAGTCGTGAACGAGACCATCGAGATCGGCGCCGTGAGCGTGACCAGGGTGATGGAGTGGGAGGGACTCTTCGCTCCCGTCACCGACTTCGTGCCGGAGAGCGACCGGGAGTTCTGGGAAGAGCGGTCGGACGTGCTCACCCCCGACTTCTGGGACCGCGAGAGCGGCATGGCCCGCGCCTGCCTGCAGACGTTCGTAGTGCGTAGCGAAGGGCGCACCATCCTCATCGACACCGGTGCAGGCGACGGCAAGGAGCGGCCGTACCTCCAGGTGTTCGGCCACCTACAGACGGGCTTCATGGAGCGCCTGGCCGCCGCCGGCGTCCGCCCCGAGGACGTGGACGTCGTGGTGAATACACATGTCCACGTCGACCACGTCGGCTGGAACACCGTCCTGCGAGACCGAGAATGGGTACCTACCTTCCCGAACGCGCGGTACCTGTTCTCGAAGGCGGACTTCGAGTTCTGGAACCCACTCAACGGCCACGAGCGGCTGGGCATGTGGGTCAACCACAACATGTTCGAGGACAGCGTGCTGCCGGTGCACCAGGCCGGGCTGGCCGACGCCTGGGAGGGCGACACGCTGCAGATCGACTCGAACCTGACCCTGGAGCTGGCACCCGGTCACACCCCCGGGCTCACCGTGGTGAAGGTGGAGTCCGAGGGTGAGCGCGCCGTGTTCGTCGGGGACCTCATGCACAGCCCGGTCCAGATGCTGCGTCCGGACTGGAACAGCTGCTTCTGCGAGGACGCGGCCATGGCGCGCAGGTCCCGGCGCAGGATCCTTTCGTGGGCCGCCGACGAGAACGTCCTGGTGGTCCCTGCGCACTTCGACGGGCACCATGCCGCCGAGGTCATCCGAGACGGCGACAACTTCGACCTGAAGGCGTGGGCCGCGTTTCGGCCCCAGAGCTAGCTGGACAGTGTCTCGGCCCCGGATCCAGCCGGACGGTATGGATGCGTCCGGGTGGCCCTCACCCTGGCGACCCCTCCGGGCCCGAGCTTCGCAACGGGGATATCGCCGAGCCACGTATGGGATATCCGAGCCGTCCCTCGCGGACTAGCGTCGTTTCAGCCGGATCCGCCTCGAGCAGATCCGTGCGCCGTGCCGACAGCCGGTAGGACCGTTGCTTTCGTAGCGATGACGAGAGGCAGAGCAGCCGTGAACGATCCGATCGATGTCCCGTCCGCCGCCGACGGCCGGCGGTGGCCCGGAGATGCCGTGGCCGCGGTCAGCGTGACGATGGACAACATGGGCGAGGCCTACGAGCTCGAATCCAACTTGTGGCCGTCCGGAATGCCCATCGGGAACCACTTCTCCGTTTTCCGTTCTTTGCCTCCCATGCTGGAGATCCTGCAGTCCTACAACGTGCAGGTCACCTACTTCGTCGAGGCCTGGAACACGGACGTCTACCCCGACACGATCAAAGATGTGGCCGCGCGCGGCCACGAGATCGGCCTTCACGGCTTCCGCCACGAGGCCTGGGCCGCCCTCGACCCGGAGCGCGAGGAGGAGCTGCTCGACGTCTCCGTCCGACGCTTCCGAGAGCTCGGTATCAACATCCGGGGCTTTCGACCCCCGGGCGGCGGCCTGAACACCGGCACCCGGGAACTTCTCGCCGGTCACGGGATCGACTACACCTCCCCGGCGGGAGAGCACGTGGTCGCGGCCGACGACCACGTATTCCTACCGTTCCGGTGGAGATGGATCGACGCCTACTGCTATTTCGAGCCGCTCGAGGAGATGCGCAAGGCGGACGGCCGTCCGCCCGGGCTCATCGACCCCCAGGGGTTCGAGGAGATCATGGAAGCCTGCATCGGCGAGGTCATCGAGTCGGGTGGTTACGCGTCCCTGTTGTTCCATCCGTTCCTGCACGACGACGCCGACCGGCTCGCGGCGATGCGCAGGATCGTCGAACGAATCTCGACGGACTCCCGACTGTGGTGTGCTCCGTGCGGCGAGGTAGCCGAGTGGGTACGCGGCAGGCCTGGGATGTTCGACGAGGACCCGGGCCTGACCACACAGAGTTGGATGCGATGACGCCGCTCGACCATCCGCGCCGCGCGCCGGCGGCGCGGGCAACTGCGGGCGCTGGCGGCCGGGTCAGTGCCCGGCCTCAGGGGCCTACGACCCCGGCCCCGGTCGGAGCTCTGTTCGGGAGCGCTGCGCTCCGGTGACGCGACCGCAGGCAGTCCGCACGTGACCGGAAGATCCTGACGGTCTGGGCGTCGCCCTGCCCCGTGCCCTCGTACAGCCGGTGCGCAGACGACGACCGGATGGTCGTGGTCGGGCTGCGCGGCGACGATCAGGTCGCGGCGGCCGTTCCGGCAGGAGCCGTCCCGGGTTGATCCCCGAACGGCGGGGTCGGGGCTCACGTAGTAGCAGCTCAGAGCGTCGTCGCTCTGGCCTGTTGCTCGTTCCGGGGCCTTCTCCCGCCGCCCGACGTGCCGAAGCGGACAGTCGCGCTGGTCCGCCGGGCAGGTCCGAGCAGGTAGACTTAACGCGTTGGTAACTTTGCCGACCCTCAGGGCAGACCGATCGCTGATCGTTGGGCCCACCGGCCCGGCCACGAACTGTCGCCTCCTCTGAGACTTCTCAGAGGATGTCCATGTCGTCGCTCTTCAGCCCCGCGTTCCCGTTCGCCCTGCCCACCGGATCCACCGCCGTCGTCTACTGCGAGGCCCAGTTCGGTGAGCAGGACGGGAAGACCGCGAACGGCCTGGTCCGGCACTCGGAGAAGTACGAGGTCCTCAGCGTCATCGACAGCGTCCGGGCCGGCGTCGACTCCGGGCAGTTCCTCGACGGCACCGCGAACGGTATCCCGGTGCTGGCCTCGCTCGCGGAGTCCGTCGCGCACGCCGGACGGGTGCCCGACTACCTGATCTGCGGGCTGGCCCCCGCCGACGGCCTGCTGTCGGACGAGCAGCGGATCGTGCTGCTCGACGGCATCGCCCGCGGCATGCACATCGTCAACGGGCTGCACGAGTTCCTCAACGACGACGCCGAGTTCGTGGCGGCGGCGGTGATCGCCGGCGTCACCATCACCGACGTCCGCAAGCCGAAGGCGAAGCGCGACCTGCACCTGTTCTCCGGCCGGATCTTCGACGTGACGTGCCCGCGGATCGCGATCCTGGGCACCGACGGGGCGATCGGCAAGCGCACCACCGCCACGCTGCTGGTCCAGGCGCTGAACGCGCGCGGGATCAGGGCGGTCATGGTCGGCACCGGGCAGACCACCCTGATCCAGGGCGGGAAGTACGGCGTCGCGCTGGACGCGCTGGTCCCCCAGTTCTGCTCGGGCGAGGTCGAGCACCAGGTCGTCGCCGCGTTCGAGGGCGAGGACCCCGACGTGATCGTCGTCGAGGGCCAGGGCGCGCTCAGCCATCCCGCGTACCTGACCTCCGCGCACATCCTGCGCGGCAGCCGCCCGGCGGGGGTGATCGTGCAGCACGCGCCGAAGCGCCGGGTGCTCGGCGACTTCCCGATGATGCCGATGCCGACGGCGGCGAGCGAGATCGCCCTGATCGAGGCGTTCGCCGACACGCGCGTCATCGGGGTCACGATCAACCACGAGGAGATGACCGAGGTCGAGCTGACCGACGCGATCTCGGACCACCGTGCACGTCTCGGCCTCCCGGTCACCGACCCGCTGACCCGGCCGGCGTCGGAGCTCGTGGACATGGTGCTCGCAGCCTTCCCGGCCCTCGCGACGACGGCCGATACGACCACATCCGTGTGACCGCTCCCCGCATCGAGGCGGATCTCGACAAGGTCGAGCAGAACACCCGGATCCTGGTCGACCGGCTCGCCGTCGCGGGCATCAGGGTCACCGGCGTCACGAAGGCCGTGCTGGGCTCGCCTGCGGTCGCGGCGGCGATGCTCCGCGGCGGTGCCTGCGGGCTCGGCGACTCCCGGGTGCCGAACCTCGCCCGGCTGGCCGGGCTGGGCACGTCGCGCACGTTGATCCGCTCCCCCATGCTCAGCCAGGTGGGGCGGGTCGTCCTGGTCTCCGACATCAGTCTGAACACCGAGGCCGTCGTGCTGGCGGCACTCGACCGTGCGGCGTTCCGGGAGCGGCGGACGCACGGGATCATCCTCATGATCGAGCTGGGCGACCTCCGCGAGGGCATCGCCGTCGCCGACGTCCCCGAGGCCGTGCGCGCGGTCCTCGGCCATCCGTCGCTGCGGCTCGTCGGGCTCGGCGGGAACCTCGCCTGCCAGAACGGCGTGGTGCCCGACGACCGGAACATGGGTGTCCTCTCCGGCCTCGTCGACGCCACGGAGGGCCTGCACGGGATCACCCTCGACGTCGTGTCCGGCGGCAACTCGGCGAACCTCGACTGGGCCTTCGGCAGCCACGACGTCGGCCGGGTCGACCAGCTCCGGCTCGGCGAGGCCATCCTCCTCGGCGTCGATCCCCTGTACCGGACCCCGATCGTCGGACTGCACACCGACGCCTTCACCCTGACCGCCGAGGTCATCGAGGTCGCGGTCAAACCGGTCCGGCCGTGGGGGGACCGGGCGCAGGCGGCCTTCGGCGAGGCGCCGGTCCGCACCGGCGCCGGCACCGTCCGCCAGGCGATCCTGGCCCTCGGCCACCAGGACGTGGCACTCGACGGCCTGCGCCCGCCCGCGGGCATCACGGTCCTCGGGATGAGCAGCGACCACCTGGTCGTCGACCTCGGCGACCACGCCGTCGCGGTCGGGGACGAGATCGACTTCGGGGTCGACTACGGCGCGCTCCTGCGGGCGATGACGTCGCCGTTCGTCACCACGATCGAGCAGCGTGGGCCTGCCACCGCGCGGACGATGCGCCAGCGCGGCGGCCACGACGACGCCGAGCCGGGCCCGCGCACGGGCACCGGCATCCGGTGAGACACGTCGCCTCCTTCGTCGACGCAGACACCGACCGCACCCCACCGCCTGCTGACGGACCGCGTGTCAGTGCAGGTCAAGGCCGGGGAGCGGGCGTGCCGCCGATCACCGGCGCGCTGCGGCCGTAGAGGTAGCTCGCGGCGTCGAAACGCCGCAGCCGGCGCCGTAGCTCCGTGGTCGTCCCCGGCCAGTTCGTGGTGTTGCGGCCGCGCCGGTCGAGGTACCACGCCCGGCAGCCCGTCGCCCACACCGTGTCGACGAGCCGTCGACGGACCTCCCGCTCCCCGGCACGCGCCACCGCCGGGTGCACCTCCACCCGGTCGGCCCCACGGTCGCGGGCGGCCGTGAGCGCGGCCGCGACGTGGGCGACCTGGGCCTCGAGCACGGTCACCGAGGACGTCTGGACGTTCGAGTTGGGGCCGGCGAGCAGGAAGAGGTTGGGCGTGCCCGCCACGGCCGTCCCGAGGTGCGCACGGGCGCCGGTGGCCGCGAAGCGCTCGGCCAGCGACGCACCGTCGGACCCGTGCAGCAGCCGGTAGATCGGCGGTTCCGCGGCGTGGAACCCGGTGGCCAGGATCAGCGTGTCGACCCGGTGCTCCCGACCGTCGCCGTCGACGACCGAACCCGGCCGGACCTCGCGTACGTCACCGGCGACCGCGACGTTGCGCCGGATCAGGGTGGGGTACCAGGTGTTGGACCGCAGCAGGCGCCGGCAGCCGATGTCCTCCGCGGGCAGCAGCCGGGCCCGCAGGGCCGGGTCGGTGACGGAGCGCCGCAGGTTGTGCTGGGCGAGCCAGGTCAGCGCAGGGCGCAACCACCGCTGCCGGACCCCGAGAGCGACCGCCTCGGCCGCGAGGTAGACACCCAGCCGCACCATCCGCTGGGCGGGCGGGAACCGGCGGAACAGCCGGCGCTCGACGCCCGTGACGGACCGGTCGAACCGCGGCAGCACCCACTGGGCACTGCGTTGCAGCAGCACCAGCCGGCGGACCTGCGGGGCGATCCGCGGGACGAACTGCAGCGCCGAGGCCCCGCTCCCGACGACGGCCACCCGGCGGCCGCGCAGGTCGTGGTCGTGGTCCCAGCGGGAGCTGTGGAAGACCGTGCCGCGGAAGGTGTCGAGGCCGGGGAGGTCCGGCCAGGCCGGCTCGTGCAGCGTCCCGCCCGCGGCCACCAGCCACCGCGCGGAGACCGGGCCCGTGGAGGTCTGCAGCAGCCACCGGCGGCTGCGCTCGTCCCAGTCGCCGCGCAGCAGCCGGGTGCCGAAGCGGATGCTGGGGGTCGCGGAGAACCGGTCCGCGGTGCGGCGCAGGTAGTCGAGGATCTCGGCCTGCCCGGCGTAGCGGGCACTCCACTCGGGGTTGGGGGCGAACGAGTAGGAGTAGAGCGCCGACGGGACGTCGCAACCCGCGCCCGGATAGGAGTTGTCGCGCCACGTCCCGCCGATCGCGTCGGCCTGCTCGAGGACCAGGACGTCGTGGCCCTGCTCGCGCAACCGGATCAGTGCGGCGAGCCCGCCGAACCCGGAGCCGACGACGACGACCTCGCGCTGCTCGACGCGCGGACCACGGCTACCGACGGTCACGCCGCCACTCGGGTGCCGGGCCCGCGGACCACAGCACGAACAGCGAGGCGGCCAGCAGGGTCGGGGCCAGGGTCAGCGAGGCGGTGTTGCCGCCGACGATCCCGCCGCCGACCACCGCCCCGGCCATGACGAGCGCCAGCACCGCCGCGACCACCCGGATGCCGATCCCGGCCACGAGTGCCAGCCCGCCGAGCACCTCGACCAGGCCGGTCCCGTAGACGAGCAGGCTCGACTCGGGCAGGCCGTAGGTGCCGAAGTCGGCGACCCAGCGGGCGTGGTCGGTGAACTTCGGGACACCGAACACCACGAACAGGATTCCTGCGACCACCCGCACGACCGCGGCCGGCCGCGGCATCCGGTGGTGCAGACCGGTGCGGAGCACCTGGTCCATCACGCCGGTCATCACGCCCCCAGTGTCGGTTATGTCGGACATCCTCGCGACTCGCGGGTGCAGGGCCGGTGAGCGAGGCGCCCCGCGGTCAGCGCAGGCGGGCCGTGGTGATCCAGGCCCGCGAGTCGAAGGCCACGCCGCCGTCGGTGGCGTGGGCCGCGAGGACGGCGCGGAGCCGGGTCCGAGCCTGCTCGGCCGCGGGGGCGTCGAGATCGGCGAGCAGCTCCGCGTACCCCGGCAGGCGGAACACGTTGTCGAAGGCGGCGGCGGGGTCCGGGCCGTAGTGGACGGGCTCGTGCACGTCGGTGAATCCGACGTCGGTGAACCCGGCCGCCACCAGGAGGTCCTCGGTGACGGCCGGGTCGGCGAGGGAGAACGCGTCCGGGCCGCGCGGGACGGCCGGTGAGTCGGTGAGGGCCCCGCGGATCACGGAGGCCCACTCGTTGCGGTCGCGCTCCTGCCAGACCAGCAGCACCAGGCGTCCCCCCGGGCGCAGGGCGCGCCCGATGTTGGTGAACGCCGCGACGGGGTCGGCGAAGAACATCGTCCCGAACCGGCTGATGCAGAGGTCGAAGTGAGCCGCGGGGAACGGGTGGACCTGGGCGTCCGCCTGCTCGTAGGTGACGTTGGACAGTCCCTCGTTCGCGCTGAGCGCGCGGGCCTGTTCCAGCATCGGCGCGGACAGGTCCACGCCCACCGCGCTCCCGGAGGCCGCGGCGCGGGCGGCCTCCCGGGTGGTCCGGCCCGTGCCGCAGCCGACGTCGAGCACGCGGTCGCGCGGGCCGACGCGGGCCGCGGCGCGGAAGTGGACGTTGTGTCGACGCAGTTCCGCGTCGTAGTCGAACAGGCGATGAGGGTGCACCTCCCCACCGGAGCACCCCTCGGGCCGGGCTGTCCAGGTCCGCGTCGTGGACGGGCAGCGCCACCTGGACGCGATCAGCGGCCGAGGAGGGCCCGCACCCGTTCGGGGTCCGGTCCTTCCGGCCCGATCACCACCACGACGTCGTCGAATCCGGCCTCCGCGTAGCGGTGCAGCGCCTCGCCGGTGGGCCCGAGGTCGGCGTCCGAGTCGACCGGGACGGCGCACACGATCGCCCGCCCGCCGCCGGCGGCCCGGAACCGCCCGTGGGCGGCGACGATCTGGTCGGGGGTGGTGCGGTAGCCCGAGGCCAGCCAGCCGTCGAACTCGCGCGCGGCCCGCTCCACGTTCTTCCCCCACGACCCGAGCAGCAACGGGGGGACCCCGGCCGGGGCGGGGCCGAGGTCGGCGCGAGCGTCGCGGCCGTGGGTGATCAGCTCCCGGACCCGCGGCAGGTTCTCCCGGAAGGTGTGGAAGCGCGCGGCGTGGTCGCGGTCCAGGGTGGCGAAGTCGATCTCCGTCGACCCGGGGCTGACGCCGAGGGTCAGCCGGTCGCCGCACACCGCCATCAGCGAGAGGACCTTGTGCGCGAGGTCGGCGGGATGGTGCAGCGGGATCTGCACGGTCGCCGTGCCGACCTCGACGCCCTCGGTGGCCGTGGCCGCCACCGCCAGCGTGACGAACGGGTCCGGGACGAGGTACCCGCGCCCGATCACCTGGTGGATCCACAGGCTCTCGAACCCGGCACCCACCAGGCGCTTCGCCCACTCCGCGGTGGGCGGGGGCGGGCCAGGGGCCAGGTGGGCGAGCGCCGCGCCCAGCCTCACGCGCCGCCGTTCCTCTCCTGCGCGAACCGCGCGAACCAGCGCAGCGCGTCGGGGTCGTCGACGGAGGCGATGTTCGCCGCCTTCTCCAGGGGCCGGCCCGTCATCAGCTTCTTGATCGGGACCTCCAACCGCTTGCCGCTCAGGGTGTGCGGCACCGCGGGCGCCTCGACGATCTCGTCCGGCACGTGCCGGGCCGTCAGGCGCGTGCGCAGCGTGGTGACGATCTTCTTCTTCAGCTCGTCGTCGAGCGCCTGCCCCTTCGCCGGGACCACGAACAGCCCCAGCCAGTACCGGTCGTCGGGCAGGTCGACGCCCACCACGAGGGTCTCGGTGATCTCGGGCATCGTCTCGAGGACGTCGTAGAAGTCGCTGCTGCCCAGCCGCACGCCCTGCCTGTTGAGCGTGGAGTCCGAGCGGCCGTGGATGGAGACGCTGCCGTCGGCGTGCATCGTGACCCAGTCGCCGTGCCGCCACACGCCGGGCCAGGTGTCGAAGTAGGACTCGGTGTAGCGGACGGCGCCGGGGTCGTTCCACAGGTGCACCGGCATCGACGGCATCGGCTGGGTGATCACGAGGTCCCCCACCGCGTCGACGACCGGGTGGCCGTCCTCGTCCCAGGCCGCGCAGTCGACGCCCGCGAGCGAACCGCCGATGCGCCCGGCCCGGACCGGGGTGTACTCGTTGGCCCCGACGAACGCTCCGGAGATGTCGGTGCCGCCGCTGGTCGAGTCGATCCGCAGATCGGGGCTGACGTTCTCGAGGACCCAGTGGTAGCCGGCCGGGGGCAGGGCCGATCCGCTGACCATGACGTGCCGCAGCCTGCCCAGGTCGTGGTCGGAGTTCGGGCGGATGTCCGTGTTGGCCGAGGCGGTGATCACCGCGGCACCGAGCAGCATGACGTCGGCCTCCGTGCGGGCCGCGACCTCCCACACCGCGCCCACCGGGAAGCCGGGGCTGCCCTCGTACAGCACGATCGCGGCACCGTGCATGAGCGTGTTGATCTGCATGTTCCACAGCGCCCAGCCGGTCGAGGTGAAGGCGAACATCCGCTCCCCCGGCCGCATCCCGGCGTAGAGGCCGGCCCACTTCAGCCCCTCGAGGGTGATCCCACCGTGGCCGTGCACCAGGCCCTTGGGCAGGCCGGTCGTGCCGGAGGTGAACAGCACCCACAGCGGATGGGAGAACTCGACCTGCTCGAACTCCGGCGGCGCGTCGACGGCGAGCAGCTCGTCCCAGGCCGTCGACCCGTCGGGATCGGGCCGGTCGAACACGTACGGGACGTGGACGACGTGCCGCACCGTCGGCAGGTTCTCGCGCAGCTGCGCGACGACGTCGCCGCGGTCGATCTCCTTGCCGTTCCAGTGGTAGCCGTCCGTCGCGATGAGCACGGTGGGCTCGAGCTGCGCGAGGCGGCCGATGGTGCCGTCGGCGCCGAAGTCCGGGGAGCAGCACGCCCACACCGCGCCGACCGCGGCGGCGGCCAGCGAGCCGATCACGGCGTGCTCGGTGTTGGGTAGATAGGCCCCGACCCGGTCACCGGGCCGCACCCCCGCCCGGCGCAGCCAGCCGGCGACCGCCGCGACAGACCGGCGCAGCTCGCCGAAGGTGACCTCCCGGGCGGCCCCGCCCCCCTCCTGGACGCACACCAGCGCCGGGGCGTCGTCGGCTCCGGTGCGCAGAGCGCGCTGCGCCCAGTTCAGCCGCGCGCCGGTGAACCAGCGGGTGTGCGGCATCGGATCGGCGGTGCGCACCTGCGTCCAGGGCGCGGAGAGGTCGACGTCGTAGTAGTCGATCAGGGAGATCCAGAAGCGGTCCACGTCCTCGACCGACCAGGCGTGGAGGGCGTCGTGATCGGGGAACGGGCGCCCCTCCCGCTCCTCGAGCCAGTTCAGGTACGCGCGTAGCGCGGACTTCTCGATGCGGTCGGCCGTCGGGCTCCAGAGGACGGGGTCCATGCCTGGAACATAGGCCGGTACCGGGACAGCGGGTACCGCAGGAACGGGTCGTTGATCATCCGTTGAGATCCACATGAGATCCGGTTGATGTGGCCGCAGAACACTTACGGGCAAACCACCGGCACGACGGCAGCCGGGAACGCTCGACGACGAGACCCCGAGGAGTCCGACCGCATGAAGCTCGCCCTCTACCTCCCCAACTTCCGCGACGAGGTGACCGTCAAGGAACTCGAGGACCTCACGGCCCTCGCCGAGGACCTCGACTACGACTCCGTGTGGACGCTGGACCGCGTGTTCGTCCCGGAGCGGTCCGACCGCGCCGAGATGGACTACCCGTTCGGCATGATGGAGGGGCTCCCCAACGGCCTCCCGGTCATCTCGCGGGGCAAGTGGTTCCAGGGCTACCCGCTGCTGCCGTGGCTCGCCGCGAAGACCACCAAGATCCGCTTCGGCATGAGCATCACCAACACGCCGTTCCGCGGCTCGGCCGTCCTGGCCACCGAGCTCGCCACCATCGACCACCTCTCCGGCGGCCGCCTGAACGTGGGCGTCGGCTCCGGCTGGATGCCCGAGGAGTTCGCCGCCTCCGGTGTCGCGGACCTGTTCCCGCGTCGGCACGGCCACGTGCGCGAGACGCTGGAGATCATGAACGGCATCTGGAACAACGAGCTGTTCGAGTACAAGGGCGAGTTCGCCGACATCGAGCTCGGCGGCTTCGGCCACAAGCCGCTGCAGGAGAACCTGCCGATCTACTTCTCGGGCCTGAAGGACCCGAAGCGGTCGGCCAAGCGCATCGCCAAGTACGGCCTCAACGGCTGGATCGGCATCCAGGACTCGCCCGCGGACATCAAGCGGTGGAAGGGTGAGATGGAGCGCGAGCTCAACGAGCTCGGCAAGGGCTTCCCCGAGGACTTCCAGATGTGCTCGATGATCTGGACCGTCATCACCGACGAGCCGCTGGACCAGACCGACAACGGCAAGGTCACCAACCTGCTCGCGGGCACCGCCCAGCAGATCGAGGACCGGCTCAAGGCCTACAAGGAGGCCGGCATGACGATGCCGCTGCTGTGGCCGCCGTTCCGGGACGTCCCGACGTCCAAGACGATGGACGACATGAAGCGCCTGACCGAGGAGATCATGCCCAAGGTCAACGCCAGCTGAGCACCGGTCGTCCGAGCCCCCGTCCCGTGCGGGCGGGGGCTCGGTCGTGTCAGGAGCAGCCGTGGTCGCCGCAGGGATCCCGCGACCCGCACGGGCAGGACACCCGCGCGCGCTCGTGCAGGGCGGCGAGGGCCTGCGCGAGCGGGTCCGACGGGTCGCCGCGCAACCGGCCGGAGCGGGCGGCCTCCACCAGCAGGTCGTCGGCGAAGGCCTCCTCCGACTCGCACGGTCTCGCGGAACCGCGTGGCTCGTCGGTCACCGGTCACCGCCTCCCAGGGCCGGAGCGCGACACCCTCCTCGCCGCTCCCGCAGGAGCGCGCCGCCCGTCCGGCGGTCGGTGCACGCGATCGAGTGATCCCACGGTAACGCTGCGCTGCACACCCCGCAGGGCGGACGACTCCCCCGCCGGGCCCGCACGGGCTCCGCGCGGCTACGGTCGACCGATGAGTGATCCGAGCGGCCGCGTCGGCCGGTACGTCCGGATGGTCGCCCAGCCCGGGCAGGGGGCGGCCCTCGCCGACACCCTCCTGCGCGTCGCCGACGGGCTGCGCGACGCCCCGGGCTGCGAGCTGTACGTGATCAACGCCTCGCCCGACGAGGACGACACCGTCTGGGTCACCGAGGTGTGGGCCGACGAGGAGGCGTCGGACCGGGCACTGTCCGGCGAGCTCGGCGAGGTCGGCATCGGCGACGTCCTGGAACTGCTGGCCGGGCCGCCGGAACTGGTGGACCTCACCCCGCTCGGCGGTGCCGGCCTGCCGCGTTAGGCGGTGCCCTCGCTCTCCTTCTTGCGCGAGGCCTTGAGCGACCCCGGGTGGGCCTTCGCGGTGGGGTCGCCCTTGGTCCTGATCAGGCTCGCGACCGTGACGACGACCAGCACCACGAGGATCACGACCAGGCTGACCGGCGTGGAGATCTCCGGGACGGCCGGGTCGATGTCGACGTGGGCCCAGTGCAGGATCAGCTTCACGCCGATGAACGCGAGGATGAACGCGAGACCGGCGGAGAGGTACACCAGCCGGTCCAGCAGGCCCTTCACCAGGAAGAACAACGCGCGCAGGCCGAGCAGCGCGAACGCGTTGGCCGCGAAGACGATGTAGGCCTCCTCGGTCACGCCGAAGACCGCGGGGATCGAGTCGAGGGCGAAGAGCAGGTCGATGCTGCCGATCGCGATGAGCACGATGAACAGCGGCGTGACCATCCGCCTGCCGTCGACGCGGACGACGAGCCGCCCCTCGACGTACTCCTCGGTGACCGGCAGGAACCGCCGCGCGGCCTTGACCACGGCGTTGTCCTCGATGTCGGGGTCCTCGTCGCGGTGCCGGAACAGCTGCACGGCGGTGAAGATCAGCAGGAGCCCGAAGAGCAGGAACATGAACGAGAACAGCGACAGCAGCGTGGCACCCAGCGCGATGAAGATCGCCCGCATGATCAGCGCGAGCACGATGCCGAACGTCAGCACCTTGTGCTGGTGCTCCTCGGGCACCGCGAACGTCGTCATGATGATCACGAAGACGAACAGGTTGTCGACCGACAGGCTCTTCTCCACGATGTAGCCCGCGAAGTACTGCGTGCCGAAATCGGCGCCGTAGGTCGCCATGAACCAGAGACCGAACGCCACCGCGACCGCGATGTAGAACACCGACCACCCGGTGGCCTCGCGGAACCCGACCTTGTGCGGCCGGACCGCGGCCAGGACGAGGTCGAGTGCCAGCAGCCCGACGACCAGCCCGATCGTCAGAGCCCAGGTCAGCCCGGTGATCTCCAGCACGACACCCTCCATTACCGAGCCTTTACCCGATCGGAGAACCTACCGGTTCGCCGCGAAGACGCCATCCGGGAAGCAGCCCGCGGCGAGCAGTGCCCGCACCAGGACGCCGCCGATGTCGCCGAGCCGGGCCACGCCCTCGTGGCCGAGGTGCTCCCACGGTCCGGCGCCGAGCCGGTCGGTGTCGTTCTCGACGCCCTTCCGCAGTGCCTCGCCGCCCTCGGTGAGCGCGCCGTCCGCGGTGAGCAGGCCGCGCTCGGCGAGTCCGGCGGCGGCGTCGTCCCACTGCTCCTGCGACCAGCCCCGGCTGGCCATCGCGAACGGCGTGACGAACCCGCGACCGGTGGCGGTGTAGGTGACGAGCGCCTCCAGCCCGGACAGGCCGGCCCCGAGCAGCATCGCGATGTGCCCGTCGCCGCGGTGCTCGCGCAGGATGCTCAGCGCGTGCCAGAGCACGAGGTGCGGCACGGTGGGCCACTCCAGGTCCAGGTGCCCCGCCGCGAGCGGCCGCCCGTCGACGGTGCAGGACTCGGCGGCCCGGCGGGCCAGTGCGGCGGCCTCGGCCACCTCCAGCGAGCCGACGACCTCGTCGCCCAGCATCCGGCGCAGCGCGGCGTCGACGGCGGCGAACCGGGCCGCGACCAGCGCGTCCGGGCTCGCGAGCGTCCACGCGTCGGGGATGCTGCGGGCCACCAGCGTCGGGTTGAAGTTGTAGAAGGTGGCGGCGACGACACCCGCGGACACCGCGCCCATCGGCGCCGCACGCCCGGCGAAGTAGCTCATCCGGCCCGGCTTGAGACCGGCCGCGGTGAGCAGCTGCTCCGTCTCCGGCGCGAAGTAGATCATGGCGTGCAGAGGTTCGAGGGCTCGCGCGAGGCGGCCGGAGTCACGGGGGTCCACCGCCGGACCGTACCGGGGTGATCGTCAGGCGTGGAGATCGAGGGAACGGGGTAGTCCGCCGCCGACCACCCCGAACTCCCCAGGAGGAACCACACATGGCACTCGACGACAGCGACATCGGCACCACCACCGACACCGGCACCGAGGGCCCCGCCGACTCCGGCGCGGGCTCCGGTACCCCCGGGGTCTCCGACGGCGGCGCGGACGGCGGCGCCGACTCGGGCGCCGAGGGCCCGGCCGACTCCGGTGCCGGCGAGGGCACCCCCGGCCAGTCCGACGGCGGGGCCGACGGCGGCGCCGACTCGGGCGCCGAGGGCCCGGCCGACTCCGGTGCCGGTGCCGGCACCCCCGGCCAGTCCGACGGCGGCGCGGACGGCGGCGCCGACAGCGGTGCGTGAGATCGACCGCGCTCTCGACGCCGGGCGGCCCGTCGCGGGCCGGCCGGCGTCGGCGCTGCGGCGGGCGACCGGGCTCGACCCGGCCGCCTTCGCCGACGCGCACTGGGGTCGCGCGCCGCTGCTGACCCGCGGTGCCGACACGGAGTCCTTCCGCGACCTCCTCGACCTCGACGGCGTCGACGAACTCCTGTCGGTCCGCGGACTGCGCACACCGTTCCTGCGGCTGGCGCGCAACGGCTCGGTCGTCGGGTCGTCGTCGTTCACCGGGCCGGCGGGCGTCGGCGCGGAGATCTCGGACCAGGTGCGCGACGACCGCGTCGCCACCCTGTTCGCCGACGGCACCACCGTCGTCCTGCAGGCATTGCACCGCCTGTGGCCACCGGTGATCGACTTCGCGACGCGCCTCCGCGACGAGCTCGGACATCCCGTGCAGGCAAACGCCTACGTCACCCCGGCGTCCTCGCGCGGCTTCTGCGCGCACTACGACGTGCACGACGTGTTCGTGCTGCAGCTCGCCGGGCGCAAGCACTGGACGGTGCACGCCCCCGTCCACGACGACCCGCTGCGCGACCAGCCGTGGAGCGACCGGGCCGACGCCGTCGCCGCCCGCGCCCGCGACGACGAGCCGGTGATCGACACCGTGCTCGAGCCCGGTGACGCGATGTACCTGCCGCGGGGCTGGCTGCACGCCGCCACCGCGCTCGGCGAGGTGTCCGCGCACCTGACCGTCGGCGTGCACGTCATCACGAACTTCGCGCTGGTGGAGGCGCTGACGGCACTCGTGACCGGCGACCCTGCGCTGCGGGCGTCGCTCCCGCTCGGCCTCGACGTCGCCGATCCGGACGCCCTCGCCCCGCACGTCGACGCGGTGCGCGACGCACTCGTCGCCGCCCTGGGGCGGGTGCCCACCGCCGACGTCGCCCGTCGCGTCCGGGCGCGGGTGTGGAACGGGAACCGGCCCGAGCCGGTGCGGCCCGTCGCGGGTGCGGCCTTCGCCGACGGCCTCGCGACCGGTGATGCCGTCCGGTTGCGGGCGGGGCTGGGACACCGGGTCGTCGAGCGCGGCGGGAAGGTCGTCCTGGAACTCGCCGACCGCGAGATCACGCTGCCCGCCGTCACGGGTGCCGCGCTGTGCTCCGCGCTCGATGGCGCCACGCATCCGGTGGGTAGCCTGCCGGGTATGGACGAGGCCGACCAGATCGTGCTGGTCCGCCGGCTGCTCAAGGAGGGCGTGCTCGTCCCTGCCACCCCGGCATGACCCGCTGCGCCGATCTGGCCGGTGACGACGCCCGCGAGGGCACCGCGCCGCCCGGGGACCACTGGTTCCTCGTCGAGCACCCGGGGCCGTGGGGGCGGGTGGCGTTCGCGCAGTCCGGGTTCCCCCCGGCCGTCGTCGCGGCGATGGACGGATGGGTGCGCTCCGAGCGGGGCCGGGTGCTGCTGATCCGGCGTCCGGGACGGCGGGTCGGGACCGGGCCGCGGCGCTGGTTCCGCGTCGACTCGCGGCCGGGGCACGAATCGGTGCGGACGGGGACGGTCGCCGACGACACCGGGCTGATCGGCGCCCTGCACGGCGGGGGCTCGCTGCACGACGGCGCGCTGAACCTGGTCTGCGCGCACGGCCGCCACGACGCCTGCTGCGCGGTGCGCGGCCGTCCACTCGCCGCCGCACTGGCCGCCGCCGATCCGGAGGGCACCTGGGAGTGCTCGCACATCGGGGGCTGCCGCTTCGCCCCCGCGCTCGTGCTGCTCCCCCACGGGTTCGTCCTCGGCGGGATGGCCCCGTCCGAGGGCGTCGCGGCGGCGGCGGGCTACGCGGACGGGGTGATCGACCCCGGGTACCTGCGCGGCCGCTCCACCGACCCGCCGGCGGTGCAGGCCGCGCAGTGCCACGCGCGGCTGGTCACGGGCGAGCACGGCGTCGACGCGCTGCGGCTCGTCACGGTCGAGGCCCCCGAGCCCGGCCGGTGGCGGGTGGTGCTGGGCGATCCGGACGTCGTCGTGGAGCTGGCGGAGCACCGCGTCGACGCCGGACGGCCGCTGACCTGCGCCGCGACGGGCAACGGGTGGCTGCGGGAGTTCGACGTGCTCGGGACGACGTAGGTCGTCAGCCGAGCTCGGCGCGGACCGTCGCCACCGCCGCGGCGTCGAGCAGGTCGTGCTCCGCCGCGTGCTCGGCGATCTGGATGCTGTCGTCGACCGCTCGCATCGGGACCCCGAGTGCGGTGATCTCGGCGGCGAGGGCGTCGATCTCGTCGTTGCGGCCCAGGTCGAGGCCGGTGACGCGGCGGATGTAGATCGCGGCGACGCGGCCCGGGCACTCCCGCGCGATGTCGGCGTAGATCTCGGGGTCCTCCTGGCCGCTGTCGCCGATCAGCACGAGCCGCAGCTGCGGGTGCTCGTCGAGCAGGCGGCGCACCAGGGCCGGCTTGTGGGCCTGCGCGCCGATGCGGAACAACCCCGTGTGCGACGGGCCCCAGTCGGTGAGCAGCAGCGGACCCAGCGGGAACCCGCGCATCGAGACGAACTGCAGCAGCATCTCGTGCAGGTTCCACGGGCTCGTCGACACGTAGAACATCGGCCGCTCGGGCTTGCCGGGCTTCGTCACCAGCGCGCGGTACAGCGCGGCCGCGCCGGGCAGCGGGGTGCGCTCCTCGACGTCGGTGAGCAGTGTGGCCTTGAGGAAGTCCAGCCCGCGGGTGAGCCCGGTGTGCAGGATCGTGTCGTCGACGTCGCTGATCACGCCCACGTCGACGACCGGGTCGACGAGCAGCACGCGCGCCGTCGCCGTGGCGCCGTCGGGCCCGGACAGCGCGATCTCCAGCCAACCCGGCTCGACACCCGAGAGCTGCAGCTCGTGGTCGATGTAGCCGTCGCGGTTGGTGCGGACGACGACGTCGCCACCGGGGGCGTGGATCGTGACCTCCGCGCGCGGGACCTCGACGGTGAGGAAGCGCGCGAGGCTCACGCGCAGCGTCGCGCGGCGCGAGCGCGGCGAGGGCGTGGAGTCGCCGACCCTGACGGCGAGCGCCTGCGGTTCCACTGCGGCCCGGCGGCCCAGGACGAGCCGCGCCCCGACCCGTGCGCGGGCGGTGGTGCCGTGCCCGATGAACGGGATGATCACCGGGTGCCGGTGGCCGCCGAGCTTGGCCCCGGTCGCGATCCCCGCCTCGACGACGTCCTCCAGACGCAGTAGTGCGTAGGTGAACTGTCTGCGCCAACCCCGTGCCGTCACCCCGTCACCGTAACGGCCCCGGTTACGCTCGGTCCGTGCGAACCGTGCTCCTCGACCTCGACGGCACGCTCGTCGACTCCGCCGCGCTGATCACCGAGCACCTCTCCGCCGCGCTGCGCACGCTCGGGGTCGCCCGGATGCCGCACGAACTGCTCCCGCTCGTCGGCCCGCCGTTCGAGACGGCTCTGCCGGCCCTGGGCCTCACCGCGGAGCAGACCGCCACCGCGATCGCGGCGTACCGCGCCACCTACAACCCCGTCGCACCCACCGAGACGCCGCTCTACCCCGGCACCGTCGGGATCCTGGGGCGCCTGGGCGGGCTGCGGCTGGTCGTGGCCACGTCGAAGCCGGAGGAGGTGGCGCGCGGGATCGTCGAGGGCGTCGGGATCGGCGGGCACTTCGAGCTCGTCGCGGGCTCCGCCCAGCCGGTCGGACGCGTGGGCAAGGCCGCCGTCATCGGATCGGCACTCACCCGGCTGGGGCTCGACCCGGCGCGCGAGCCCGTCGTGATGGTCGGCGACCGCCACCACGACGTCGACGGGGCCGCGGAGTTCGGCATCCCGACCGTCGGCGTGGCGTGGGGCTACGCGCTGCCCGGCGAGCTGAGCGGGGCGGCGAAGATCGTCGCCGACGCCGACGCGCTGGTCGACGCCCTCACCGGCGACGCGCACTGGTCCTCTCGCCCCTGACCCGCGAGTCGCTCTTTCCCCGCCCGCGAGTCGCTGTTTTCCCGCCCGCGAGTCGCTGCTCTCGGGCCCACCGGCCCGCCCGACCGCCGGGCGGGATTCCGGCGACTCGCGGGCGCGAATCTCGCGACTCGCGGGCGCGAATCTCGCGACTCGCGGGCGCGGAACTCGCGACTCGCGGGTCAGTCGAGCGAGGTCTGGACCCAGCCGTAGCTGCGGTTCACCGCGCGACCCCAGTTGGAGTGCTCTCGTTTGCGCAGGTCGGGGTCCATCGCCGGCTCCCACGCCGCGGCGCGGTGCCAGTTGGAGCGCAGCACCTCCACGTCGGACCAGTGCCCCACCGCGAGCCCCGCCGCGTACGCCGCACCCAGCGACACCGCCTCCGAGCCGAGCGGGCGCTCCACCGGCACGTCGAGGACGTCGGCGACGAACTGCATGAGCAGGTGGTTGGCCGTCATCCCGCCGTCGACCTTGAGCCGGGTGACGGGCAGGCCGGAATCGAGGTTCATCGCGTCCACGACCTCGCGCGTCTGCCAGCCGGTGGCCTCCAGCACCGCGCGGGCCAGGTGCCCGCGGTTGATGAACGACGTCAGCCCGACCATGACGCCGCGGGCGTCGGGGTGCCAGCGCGGGGAGTACAGCCCGGAGAACGCGGGCACGATGTAGCAGCCCCCGTTGTCCTCGACGGTCTCGGCGAGCGTCTCGATCTGCGCCGCGCTGCCGATCATGCCGAGCGAGTCGCGGAACCACTGCACGAGCGAGCCCGTCATCGCGATGGCGCCCTCGAGTGCGTAGACGGGGTGGTCCCCGAGCAGGTAGCCGACCGTCGGGATCAGCCCGTGCGTCGACTCCGCGATCCGCGACCCGGTGTTCATCAGCAGGAACGCGCCCGTGCCGTAGGTGCACTTGGCCTCGCCCGGGGAGAAGCAGGCCTGGCCGACGAGCGCGGCGTGCTGGTCCCCGAGCGCGCCCGCGACCGGCACCCCGGGCAGCACCGTCGTGCAGACCCCGTAGACCTCGGCGTTGGAGCGGATCTCCGGCAGCATCCGGCGCGGCACGTCGAGGACGTCGAGCAGGGCGTCGGACCACTCCAGGCTGCGCAGGTCCATCAGCATCGTGCGGCTGGCGTTGGTGACGTCGGTGACGTGCACCCCCGTCAGGTTCCAGATCAGCCAGCTCTCCATCGTGCCGAACAGCAGGTCACCGGCCTCGGCACCCTCGCGCGCACCGGGCACGTGGTCGAGGATCCAGCGCAGCCGCGGCCCGGCGAAGTACGTGGCGGGGGCGAGGCCGCAGACCCGCGTGATCAACGGCCCGTGCCCGTCCTCGACCAGGCGCGAGACGATCCCGTCGGTGCGGGTGTCCTGCCAGGTGACGGCGCGGGAGATCGGGACGCCGGTGTGCCGGTTCCAGACGACGGTGGTCTCGCGCTGGTTGGCGATGCCGAGCCCGACGAGGTCCTCGGACCCGAGCCCGGCGCTGCGCAGCGCGGCCGGCACGACACGCGTGACGTTGCGCCAGATCTCTGCGGCGTCGTGCTCGACCAGCCCGGGCGCCGGGTAGTGCTGGCGGTGCTCGCGCTGGGCGACGGCGAGCATGCGGCCGGAGCGGTTGTAGAGCAGACAGCGCGTCGACGTGGTGCCCTGGTCGATCGCGGCGACGACGCGCTCCCCCTTCACTGCCTGCCCCACGTCGCCGCATGGCCGCCTTCACGCCGTGGAGTCCTGTGAAGGTGGCCATGCTGCAACCCGGAGGGCGTCACGCCGTCCCCTCCACCAGCGACGCCGAGATCTCCCGTGCGGCCGCGACCAGGTGCACCGCCACCGCCGCCCGCAGCTCGCCGCCGATCCCGAACAGCTCCTCCACCGGCCCGACGACGCCGATCGCCCCCGCCACCAGGCCGCCGCTGCCCCGCAGTGCCACCGCGGCACCACCGACGCCGGGCGCGAACTCCCCGCTGTCGCCCGCCCAGCCGCGCCGCCGCGCCACCGCGAGCTGGGCGTCCAGCGCCGCGACGGTGACGCAGGTGCGGCCGGTGTAGCGGGTGAGCGTCAGGTCCCGTGGGGGTGGCGTCGCGACGGGGGCGAACGCGAGCAGGCACTTGCCCAGTGCGGTGGCGTGCAACGGCTGCTCGTCGCCGGTGCGGATGGACTGCGGCGTGCCGTCCGGGCGGAAGACGTGGTGCACCAGCCGCACCGCGCCCGCGTCGGGCACGCCGAGCTGGACGGCGAGCCCGGTGCTCCCGGCCAACGAGTCGGCCCAGTTCATGGCCCGGGCACGCAGGTCGTGCCGGTCCCAGCCACCGCGGCCCAGCTCGCGCAGCGCGCTGCCCAGCACGTAGCGCGACGACGGGTCCTGCTCGACGAACCCGACCTCGCGCAGCGTGCGGACGATCCCGTGCGCGGTGGGCCGGGGCAGGTCCAGCGCCGCGGCCATCTCGTTGATCCCCAGCGGCCGGTCGGTGCTGCCCAGGAGCCGCAGCATCGCGGCGGCGCGCTCGATCGACTGGATGGAACCCGGCATCCCGCCGACCCTAACCCCCGGGAGTGTGACCTGCGTCCGAACGGCGGTTCGACAATGTCGAACACCTCGCGTTGACCCGCGTCGGCGCCGTTCCTAGCGTCCGGTGTCACGGCCTGTCTGTGGGGGCGGCCGACGAGAGAGGACTTCACCGATGAAGAACTCCTACCTGGGTGAGCTGAGTGCCGAGTTCCTCGGCACCATGATCCTCATCCTGTTCGGTACGGGGGTGGTGGCGCAGGTCGTCACCACACCCGACGGCAGCCTCGGCGACCACGACTCGATCACGTGGGCCTGGGGCATCGGCGTCACGCTGGGCGTCTACGTCGCGGCCCGGCTGTCCGGCGCGCACCTCAACCCGGCGGTGACGATCGCGCTCGCCGCGTTCAAGGGTTTCTCCTGGCGCAAGGTGGCGCCGTACGCGCTCGCGCAGACCGCGGGCGCGTTCGTCGCCGCGCTGATCGTGCGCTTCGTCTACTCCGACCTGATCAACAAGGTCGACCCGGGCCACACCATCGCCACGCAGGGCATCTTCTCGACACTGCCCGGCAACGGGGTCGAGGGCGTCGGCGTCGGCACGGCGTTCTTCGACCAGATCGTCGGCACCGCGATCCTCGTGTTCGTCATCTTCGCGCTGACGACCGCGGCCAACAACCCGCCGATGGCGAACCTCGGGCCGGTGGTCGTCGGGCTGCTCGTCGTCGGCATCGGCATGGCGTGGGGCGCGAACGCCGGCTACGCGATCAACCCGGCCCGGGACTTCGGTCCGCGGCTGGCGTCGTTCGTCACCGGCTACACGACCGCGTTCCTCGACCAGAACGGCGATCTCTACTTCTGGTTGCCGATCATCGCCCCGATCATCGGGGGCCTGATCGGCGGGGCGCTGTTCACGTACATGATCGAGGGGTTCCTGCCGAACGAACCGGAGGCCGTCGTGGTGTCCGAGCCCAACCAGAACGCCTGACTCAGCGAGGAGAACAGTGATGGCAGAGTTCGTCGGAGCCGTCGACCAGGGCACCACCAGCACCCGCTTCATGATCTTCGATCACAGCGGCAACGAGGTGGGCCGCCACCAGCTCGAGCACGAGCAGATCCTCCCGCAGGCCGGCTGGGTCGAGCACAACCCCGTCGAGATCTGGGAGCGCACCTCCGCCGTCATCCAGACCGGGCTGAACAAGACCGGGCTGTCGGCGTCGGACCTGGTCGCGCTGGGGATCACCAACCAGCGCGAGACCGCGGTGGTGTGGAACAGGCGCACCGGCCGCCCGCTCTACAACGCGATCGTCTGGCAGGACACCCGCACCGACCGCATCGCCACCGCCCTGGACAAGGACGGCCGCGGCGACGTCATCCGGCAGAAGGCCGGGCTGCCCCCGGCCACGTACTTCTCCGGCGGCAAGATCCAGTGGATCCTGGAGAACGTCGACGGGGCGCGCGAGCTCGCCGAGAGCGGCGACGCGATCTTCGGCAACACCGACACGTGGCTGATCTGGCAGCTCACCGGGGGCGTGAACGGAGGGGTGCACGTCACCGACCCGACCAACGCCAGCCGCACCATGCTGATGAACCTCGAGACCCTCGACTGGGACGACGAGCTGCTCGGCTTCTTCGACATCCCGCGCTCGATGCTGCCGGAGATCAAGCCCAGCTCCTGCCCCGGCGGCTACGGCACGACGCTGACGAACGGCCCGTTCGGCGGCGAGGTGCTCATCACCGGCGACCTCGGCGACCAGCAGACCGCCACCGTCGGCCAGGTCTGCTTCGCCCCCGGCGAGGCCAAGAACACCTACGGCACCGGCAACTTCATGCTGCTCAACACCGGCACCGAGCTGGTGCGGTCGAAGGCGGGCCTGCTGACGACCGTGGGCTACAAGTTCGGCGACGAGCCCGTCGTCTACTGCCTGGAGGGGTCGATCGCCGTCACCGGCTCGGCCATCCAGTGGCTGCGCGACCAGCTCGGCATCATCTCCGGCGCCTCGGAGAGCGAGACGCTGGCCCGCCAGGTCGAGGACAACGGCGGCGTCTACTTCGTGCCCGCGTTCTCCGGGCTGTTCGCGCCCTACTGGCGCTCCGACGCCCGCGGCGCGATCGTCGGCCTGTCGCGCTACAACACCAACGCGCACCTGGCCCGCGCCGCGCTGGAGGCGATCTGCTACCAGAGCCGCGACGTCGCCGAGGCGATGGAGAAGGACTCCGGGGTGCACCTGGAGGTGCTCAAGGTCGACGGCGGCGTCACCGCCAACGAGCTGTGCATGCAGATCCAGGCCGACGTGCTCGGCGTGCCGGTCAGCCGGCCCGTCGTCGCGGAGACGACGGCACTGGGCGCGGCGTACGCGGCCGGGCTCGCCGTGGGCTTCTGGAAGAACACCGACGAGTTGCGCACCAACTGGAACGAGTCGAAGCAGTGGACACCGGAGTGGTCCGAGGACCAGCGTGACGCTGGTTACGCGCAGTGGAAGAAGGCCGTCACGCGGACGTTGGACTGGGTAGACGTGGGCTGAGAGACCCTCGCCCCACGACGAACGAACGAACGAAGGGACACACCATGAGATCGGTCGCGCTCTCCCCCGCCGCACGGGAGTCGGCACTGGAGGCGATGGCGTCGACCGAACTCGACGTGCTGGTCGTCGGGGGCGGTGTCGTGGGTGCGGGAAGCGCCCTCGACGCCGCCACCCGGGGGCTGACCGTCGGGCTCGTCGAGGCCCGCGACTTCGCGTCGGGGACGTCGAGCAGGTCGAGCAAGCTCATCCACGGCGGCCTGCGCTACCTGGAGATGCTGGACTTCCGGCTGGTCGCCGAGGCCCTCTCCGAGCGCGGCCTGCTCATCGAGAAGCTGGCCCCGCACCTCATCCGACCGGTGCCGTTCATCTACCCGCTCAGGCACCGCGCCTGGGAGCGGATCTACGCCGGGGCCGGGGTGGCGCTCTACGACGTGCTCGCCCGCGCGTCCGGACACAGCGCGGGGCTGCCGCTGCACCGCCACCTCACCCGCCGCGGCGCGCGCCGGATCGTGCCGTCGCTGCGCAAGGACGCACTCGTCGGCGCGCTGCAGTACTACGACGCGCAGGTCGACGACGCCCGGCACACGATGTTCATCGCCCGCACCGCCGCCGCGTACGGCGCGCACGTGGCCACCCGCTCGCGCGTGGTCGGCCTGCTGCGCGAGGGCGAGCGCGTCACCGGGGCCGAGGTCCACGACCTGGAGTCCGGCCGCACGATCAAGGTGCACGCCAAGCAGGTCATCAACGCCACCGGGGTGTGGACCGACGACACCCAGTCGATGGTCGGCGAGCGCGGGCAGTTCAAGGTCCGGGCGAGCAAGGGCATCCACCTGGTCGTGCCGCGCGACCGCATCCAGGGCGACTCGGGGCTGATCCTGCGCACCGAGAAGTCGGTGCTGTTCGTCATCCCGTGGGGGCGGCACTGGATCGTCGGCACCACCGACACCGACTGGGACCTCGACAAGGCCCACCCGGCCGCGTCGGCCGCCGACATCGACTACCTGCTCGACCACGTCAACGAGGTGCTGGAGCAGCCGCTCACGCACGCCGACGTGGAGGGCGTCTACGCCGGGCTGCGGCCGCTGCTCTCGGGCGAGTCCGACGCCACGTCGAAGCTGTCGCGCGAGCACGCGGTGGCGCACACCGCGCCGGGGCTCGTCGTCGTCGCCGGGGGGAAGTACACGACCTACCGGATCATGGCCAAGGACGCCGTGGACGCGGCGGTGCACGCGCTCGACGCGAAGGTGCCGAGCTCGGTCACCGAGAACGTGCCGCTGCTCGGCGCCGAGGGGTTCACCGCGCTGAAGAACGCCCGGTACGTCCTGGCCGCGCAGTACGGGCTGCACGAGGCCCGGATCGCGCACCTGCTGGGCCGCTACGGGTCGATGATCCACGAGGTGCTCGACCTCGTGGCGGGCGATCCGACGCTCGGCGAGCCGCTCGCCGGGGCACCGGACTACCTGCGCGCCGAGATCGTCTACGCGGCGCAGTACGAGGGCGCCCGCCACCTGGAGGACGTCCTCGCCCGCCGCACCCGGATCTCGATCGAGACGTTCGACCGGGGCATCGGGTCGGTCGACGAGGCCGCCGCGCTCATCGCCCCCGTCCTGGGGTGGAGCGACGACCAGATCGCGCGCGAGGTGGAGCACTACCGCAAGCGCGTCGACGCCGAGCGGGAGAGCCAGAAGATGCCCGACGACGAGACCGCCGACTCCGCCCGGATGGGGGCGCCGGAAGTGGTCCCGCTGCGCTGAGGCACCCGTGCGCGGAAACCGTCGCCCGGCCACGGTTTCCGCGCACGACTAGCGTTCCGCGCGTGACGGGACCGGCGTGGCGGCGGCGGACGCGGGGCGAGCACCGCTGGCCCGCGCTGCTCGCCGTGGTCGTCGCGATCGCGCTGCAGCTCGGCCTGCCCGACCAGGTGACGCCGACCCCGCGCTGGCTGCTGCCGGGGCTGGAGGCGCTGCTCATCGTGGTGCTGCTGGTGAGCAACCCGCTGCGCATCGACCGGGCGTCGCAGCGGCTGCGGGTGCTCGGCATCGGGTTGGCGTCGCTCGTCGGGCTGGCGACGGCGCTGTCGGTCGTCGGCCTGGTGGTGGGGCTCGTCGACGGCCGGTTCGGCGACGACGCCGCTCCCCTGCTCGCCACCGGCGGGGCGATCTGGCTGACCAACGTCATCGCGTTCGCGCTGCTGTACTGGGAGTTCGACCGCGGCGGCCCGGCCGACCGCGCGGCGGGCGTCGCGGAGCACCCGGACTTCCTGTTCGCCCAGATGCAGACCCCCGACGTGTCCGACCCGGACTGGGAACCGGTGTTCGTCGACTACCTCTACGTGTCCTTCACCAACTCCACCGCGTTCAGCCCCACCGACACGCTGCCGCTCTCGCGGTGGACGAAGGTCGCGATGCTCGTGCAGGCGCTGGTGTCGCTCGTGACGGTGGCGCTGGTCGTCGCGCGTGCGGTGAACGTGCTCGGCTGAGGGCGCCTACCGTGGCGGGGGTGAGCGACCTGATCTCCATCGACGACATCGCCGCCGCCGGGGCCCGCATCGCCGGGCACGTGGTGCGCACCCCGACCGTGGAGTCCCCCGGGCTCTCGGCGCACCTGGGCGTGCCCGTCGCGCTCAAGCTCGAGCTGCTGCAGCGGACCGGGTCGTTCAAGCCGCGTGGGGCGTTCCACAAGCTCCTCGGGCTCTCCCCCGCCGAACGCGCCGCCGGGGTGGTGGCGGTCAGCGGCGGCAACCACGGGCTCGCCGTCGCCGACACCGCCGGGGCGTTGGGGATCGCGGCGACGATCGTCATGCCGTCGTCGGTGCCGGAGCGGGCCGTGTCGACGTGCCGCGCCTCCGGGGCCGAGGTCCGGCTCACCGACGACATGGCGGGCGCGTTCGCCCTGCTCGACGAGCTGGTCGCGGGCGGGATGACGCTCGTGCACCCGTTCGACGACCGGGACGTCATCGCCGCGCAGGGAACGGTCGGCGCCGAGTTCGAGGCCGACGCCCCCGGGCTGACCGACGTGCTGGTGAGCATCGGCGGCGGCGCGCTGATCTCCGGGATCGCGGCGGCGTTCGCGGGATCGGGCGTACGCGTGTGGGGTGTGGAGACCGAGGGGGCCGATGCGATGTCGCAGGCGCTCGCCGCGGGGGCGCCGGTGTCGTTCACCCCGACGTCGGTGGTGAGCACGCTGAGTGCGCCGTACGTGACGCCGCTGACGCTCGACCACGTGCGCTCGCTCGTCGAGGACGTCCTGGTGGTGTCCGATGCCGACGCCGTGCGCGGCACCCTCACCCTCGCCGAGCGGGCGAAGGTCTGGGCGGAGCCCGCGGCCGGGTGCCTGGTGCCGGCGGCGCTGCGGGTGCTCGACCGCGTCGGGCCGGACGCCCGGCTGGGCCTGGTGGTCTGCGGCGGCAACGCCACGACCGCCGACCTGGCGGTGTGGACCGGACGCTTCGCCGCCACCCCGTTCCCGCCGCGGGAGCCCGCCGCCGCCTGAGCCACCCGCCCGCCGCGCCTGAACCGGCCCGCGCCCGCCCAGCCTCACCCCGCCCGCCCAGCCTCACCCCGCCCGCCCAGCCTCACCCCGCCGATGCACTGCGGTGGGGTGGGACTGCGGTGGGGTGGGACTGCGGTGGGGTGGGACTGCGGCGGGGTGGGACTGCCGCCGGGCGCTCGCGCGTTGTGCCGGGTGTGCGTACCGACGTCGTCGTGATCGGGGCCGGGCAGGCCGGGCTCTCGGCCGCGTCCGGGCTGGCCCGGGCGGGGGCCGACTTCGTGGTGCTCGACGGCGAGGACGGACCCGGTGGTGCGTGGCGGCACCGCTGGCCGACCCTGCGCGTCGACGGCGCGCACCGCATCCACGACCTGCCCGGCCTGCACTTCGACCCGACCGACGTCACCCGCCCGGCCGCCGAGGTGGTACCCGAGTACTTCGCCGACTACGAGCGCGAGTTCGGGCTGGCGGTCGTTCGGCCGGTGCACGTGCGCGGCGTACACGACGATGCCCCGGACCTG
This sequence comes from Pseudonocardia abyssalis, assembly GCF_019263705.2. Lineage (NCBI taxonomy): Bacteria > Bacillati > Actinomycetota > Actinomycetes > Pseudonocardiales > Pseudonocardiaceae > Pseudonocardia > Pseudonocardia abyssalis. The sequence goes on along the minus strand of NZ_JADQDK010000001.1, from coordinate 6,157,942 downwards.
CGGGTGGAGACCGACCGTGGCACCTGGACGACCCGTGCCCTGATCAACGCCACCGGCACCTGGACCCGCCCGTTCGTGCCCCGCTACCCCGGCACCTTCGACGGGCGCCAGCTGCACGTCGCCCAGTACCGCGGGCCGGACGAGCTCGTCGGGAAGCGGGTCGTGGTCGTCGGCGGGGGCACCTCGGCGGTGCAGCTGCTGATCGAGATCGCCGCCGTGGCCGTCGACACCGCGTGGGTGACGCGGCGCCCGCCGGTGTTCTCCGACGAGACCTTCGACGGGCGTGCCGCCGTCGCGCTCGTCGACGAGCGCGTGCGGGCCGGTCTGGCACCGGGGAGCGTCGTCTCGGTGACCGGGCTGCTGCGCACCCCCGCGGTGCAGGCAGCGCAGGAGGCCGGGGTGCTGGTGCGGCGGCCGATGTTCGACCGGCTGGTGCCCACCGGTGTGGCGTGGGCGGACGGGTCCACATACGACGCCGACGTCGTCCTCTGGGCCACCGGCTGGCGGGCCGCGCTCGGCCACCTTGCCCCGCTGCGCCTGCGCGGGCCCGGCGGCGGGATCGCGATGGACGGCACCCGGGTCGTCGCCGACCCCCGTGTCCACCTCGTCGGCTACGGGCCGAGCGCCAGCACGATCGGCGCGAACCGGGCCGGGCGGGCTGCGGCGCGGGAGGTTCTCAGGACGGAACCTGGGACATGTCCATCCACATGACCTCCCAGTTGTGCCCGTCGAGGTCGTGGAAGCTGTTGCCGTACATGAAGCCGTGGTCCTGCGGTTCGTCCTGCGCCGGGCTGCCACCGTTCGCGATCGCGGTGCTCACCAGCCGGTCGACCTCCTCGCGGCTCTCGGCGGAGAGCGCGAAGATCACCTCGGCGGAGGTGCGGGCGTCGACGATGGTCTTGTCGGTGAAGTCGCTGAACCGCTTCTTCACCAGCAGCATCACCGACGTGTGCTCGTTGACGTGCATGCAGGTGCCGTTCCCGTCGGTGAAGTTCGGGTCGAACGTGAAGCCGAGCGCGGTGAAGAAGGCGACGGAGGCGTCCAGGTTCTCGACGGGGAGGTTGACGAACAGCTTGCGGGACATGATCTCTCCTGGGGCACTCGATGCGGTGCGTACGCCACTATGACGCCGACCCCCGACAGAACTCATCGGTCGCTCGCGACGCTCCTCGTGGACGCCGCGGACGGCCGGTTCCCCGAACCCGACGGGACCTGGATCCGGGTGGCCCCGTGGCGGCCGGGCGTCGAGGCGGTGGTCGCGTTCACCGGGTTCGCCGTGCTCGCCGTCGACGGTCCGGTGCCCGGCCCCGTCGACGGGTTCGGCGGCGCCCACGACCCGCGACTGATCGCCGCGCTCGCGGGCCCGGACGGCTGGATCGACAGCCTCGACGCCGTGCTCGTCGCCCGCGGCACCGGCGGCCCGCCTGTGCTGGTGGGGCGGCCCGACCTGGTCGGGCACCCGCGCGCCGCGTTCGCCCGCGCCGTGCGTGACGACGTGCGGGTGCTCGGCCGCCCCACCGGCGACGAGATCGCAGTGCTCGGGCGCGGGATCGCCGGGCTGACGGAGCTGAGCATGGAGGTACCGCCCGCCGTCCGCGGAGGGACCGGACGCGCGATGGTCCGCGACGCGCTCGCCTCCGTCACGGCGGGGGACGTGGTGGTGGCGGCCTGCGCGCCGGGCAACGCCGCGAGCCTGCGCACGCTGCTGGCCGCGGGCTTCGTGCCGGTGGGGTCGTCGCAGCTGTTCCGGCGCGCCTCCGCGTCGCAGTGAAGCCGCCTTGCTGCCGTCTCGGGGCGGCAGGGTGGCTTCACTGCAGTCCGGGGGGCGGAGGCCGGGTCACGAGCCGGCCGCGCCCACCACGAAGCCGACGGCCGTGGCCGCACTCCCGCCGATGTTCAGGGTCGCGACCGTGCCCGCGCCCTCGACCTGGCACTCCCCCGCCCGCCCGGTGACCTGCCGGGCGGCGTCGTGCAGCATCCGCACCCCCGTCGCCCCGACGGGATGCCCGGCCCCGATCAACCCACCGGAGGGGTTGACGGGCAGCGCGCCGCCGCGGGCGATCCGTCCGTCGTCGACGGCTTTCGCGGCCGGGATCCCGAGGTGCTCCAACGCGACGTACTCGGTGATCGTGAAGCAGTCGTGCAGCTCGATCGCGTCCAGCTCCTCGGGTCCTGCGATCCCGGCCCGGCCGTACGCCTCGGTGATCGCCGTGCGCAGGTGCGGGAACAGGTACTCGCGGCCGCGGCTCGCGTCGAGCTTGTCCTGCAGTCCGAGCGAGCCGGTGCGGTGGCCCCAGCCGCGGATCACCGCGGGGGTGCGACCGGTGCGCCGGGCCCACTCGCCGGCGTAGCGCCGCCCGGCGAGCACCACGGCCGCGGCGCCGTCGGTGATCCGCCCGCAGTCGGCCGCACGCATCTCCCCGACCACCGACGGGTTCGCCGCGTCGTCGGCCGCGGTGACGACGTCGGTCCAGCCGCGGGTCTGGGCGAGCGGGTTGGTGCGGGCGTTCTCGCGGTTGATCTCGGCGATGCGCCGGAGGTGGTCGCGGTCGAGCCCGTCGCGCTCGTCGACCTCCTGCGCGATGCGCTCGAACAGCGTGGGCCAGGGCAGCCCGTCGGGGAACTCCTCGCGCCCCACCCACGCCGCGCAGCCGAGGTGGTCGGCCGCCTGCCGCCCGCCGACGTTGCGCATCAGCTCGACGCCCGTCACGAGGGCGACGTCGTAGCGGCCCGCCTCGATCTCCGCCATCGCGGCGAGCACGGCGATCGAGCCCGACGCGCACGCGGCCTCGTGCCGGCTCGTGGGCAGCGAGGACCAGGCGGGGTCGAGCGTGGTGAGCAGCGCGCCGAGGTGCGCCTGACCGGCGAACAGCTCGGCGGCGAGGTTGCCGACGTGCCCGGTCCCGACGTCGGACGCGGGCACGTCGGCGTCGGTCAGGGCGGACGCGACGGCGTCGGCGAGCATCGCACGCAGCGGCTCGTCGGAGACCCGGGACCAGTTGGTGGCGAAGTCGGTCTGCGCCCCGCCGAGCACGAACACCTGTTCCGTCATGGGGTCCACGATCGACCCTGCCGCGCCTGTGGACAACTCCCCGGTCCTGTCGGGGAGCCGTGCCGCACTCGTGCCGTGACCGCTCTGCCCCTCCCGCGGCCGCGCCTGCTCACCGCGGCCGGGTCCGCCGCGCTCGACGAGGCCACCGACGGTCGCTACGAACCGCAGGACGGGACCGTCGTGATGTCACCGAGCCCGGTCCCCCGCCATCAGGCGTGTCAGGGCGAGCTGATGGTCCAGCTCCGGGGCCAGGTGCCCTCGCACGACATCGAGACCCTGTCCCCCGGATCGCGGCGCACCGATCGCACCGTCAAGCGCGCGGAGTACCCCGACGCGCGCATCCCGCACTACTGGATCCTCGACATCACCGACGGCGTCGGCCTCGTGGAGTGCCACCACCTGGCCGGCGAGTTCGGGTACGCCGACGCCGGACCGGTCACGGGCCGCTGCACCACCGACGACCCGTTCCCCGCCCGCATCGATCTCGACGTGCTGCTCGCCTAGCCGTCCGTCCGCACCTCGGAACCGTCCTGCCCCCACCGGGTGTGGAACTTCCCCTCGGCGTCGGTGCGCAGGTAGGTGTGGGCGCCGAAGAAGTCCCGCAGGCCCTGGATGAGGTTGGCCGGCCCGCGCTCGCGGCGGTAGCCGTCGTAGTAGCTCAGCGAGCTGGCGAACGCAGGCACCGCCACGCCCTGCTGGGTGGCCGTCACGACCACGCGGCGCCACGCGTCCTGCGCGTCGGCCACGGCGTCGGTGAAGTACGGCACCATCAGCAGGTTGTCGAGGTCGGGGTGCTCGGCGTAGGCGTCGCGGATCCGGTTGAGGAACTGCGCCCGGATGATGCACCCACCGCGCCAGATGGTGGCCATCGACCCGAGGTCGAGGTCCCAGTCGTTCGCGATCGACGCGGCCCGCATCTGCGCGAAGCCCTGCGCGTAGGCCACCACCTTCGAGGCGTAGAGGGCCTGGCGGATGTCGTCGACGAGGCCGTCGGGCCCGTCACCCGGCGTCGGCCCGGCCAGCGTCGTCGACGCCGCCCTGCGCTCGTCGCGCAGTGCGGAGAGGCCACGCGCGAACACCGCCTCCGTGATGCCGGTCAGGGGCACGCCGAGACCGAGGGCGTCGACGGCGGTCCAGGTGCCGGTGCCCTTCTGCTCGGCCTGGTCGACGATCACGTCGACCAGCGGGCCGCCGGTCTTCTCGTCGGTCTTGCCGAGCACCTTCGCGGTGATCTCGATGAGGAAGGACTCCAGATCCCCGGAGTTCCACTCCTCGAAGATCTTCGAGATGGCCGGGGCGTCGAGCCCGCCGACGTGGGTGAGCAGGTCGTAGGCCTCGGCGATGAGCTGGATGTCGGCGTACTCGATGCCGTTGTGCACCATCTTCACGTAGTGCCCGGCGCCACCCGGCCCGACGTGCACGCAGCACGGCGTGCCGTCGACGACCGCCGCGATCGACGTGAGGATCTCCTCGACCTCCGCGTACGCCGACGGGTCGCCGCCGGGCATGATGCTCGGCCCGAGCAGCGCACCCTCCTCTCCGCCCGAGACGCCGATGCCCATGAAGCGCAGGCCGTTCGCGGCGCACTCCTCGGTGCGGCGCACGGTGTCGGGGAAGTGCGAGTTGCCGGCGTCGATGATGATGTCACCCTCGTCGAGCAGCGGCGTCAGGTCGGAGATCACGCCGTCGACGGGCTTGCCCGCCTTGACCATCACGATGATCCGGCGCGGCTTCTCCAGCGCGGCGACGAAGTCCTCCAGCGACTCGGCGGCGGTGAACGCCCCCTCCTCGCCGTAGGCCTCCATGAAATCGGTGGTCTTCGCGGTGGTGCGGTTGTGCACGGCGATCGGGACCCCCCGACGCGCGATGTTGCGGGCCAGGTTCGCGCCCATCACCGCAAGCCCGGTCACACCGATACGGCTCGTCGCCTCAGTCATGCCCGGACCGTACCCAGATCCCGAGGTGCCGCACACCCGGTCCCGCGGCGCACCTCCCTGCGTGTCCTACATCTCCGCGGCGGCCGGGATGACCTCCTTGCCGATCAGCTCCAGACGCTCGGTCTCCCACACGCGCGGCACCCAGCCGTGGGCCTCGGTGACGCCGAGGGCGGCGAGCGGCCGGAGCTGAGCGAGCAGGGCGTCGACCTTCTCGCCGTTCTCCCCGGTGTCGAGCGGGAACATGACGGTCTTCTCGATCTCGTCGTAGTCGCGCCCGACGTCGGCGCAGTGCCCGCGCAGGATGTCGAGCTTGCGCTCCACGTCCGGCCCGGCGAACAGGTTGCACGCGTCGGCGTACTGCGCGACGAGGCGCAGCGTCTTCTTCTCCCCGCCACCGCCGATGAGGATCGGCGGACGGCGCAGTGGCTGCGGCACGTTCATCGTCGCGCCGAGGCGGTAGTGCGTGCCCGCGTACGGCCCGTCGTCCGCGCCCCACATCTGGCGGCAGATCTGCAGGGTCTCCTCCAGGCGCTCGAAGCGCTCGGCGGTGCCCGGGAACGGCAGGCCCAGGCCGGTGGCCTCCTCGTCGTTCCACGCGGCGCCGATGCCCAGCCACGCGCGGCCCTTCGACAGGACGTCGAGGGTCGTGACGAGCTTCGCGAGCATCCCCGGCTCGCGGTAGGTGACGGCGGTGACCCAGGCCAGCAGCTGGACGCGCGACGTGCGCGCCGCGAGGAAGCCCAGGGTCGTGTACGCCTCCAGCATGTCGTTCTCGATCGGCCCGACCGGGCGGATCTGCCAGAGGTGGTCCATGACGCTGACGCGCGCGAAACCGGCCTCCTCGGCCGCCACGACGATGCGCGTCAGGTCGTCGGCGAGCCCGCCGGGCCCGCTCGGGTAGGTGAAGTCCGCGACGTGCAGACCGATCTCCACAGCAGTACCTCTCCCCTGCGGCCGACCAGGTGCGGCCGCTCGGACACCGACGCTAGCCCCGTGTCGCCACCGCAGCCTGGCCCCGACGGTCCTACCCTCACCCGCCGACAGCCCGGGTGCCGAGGACCGCGACTCGCGGGCGGAAGAACGGCGACTCGCGGGCGGGGAAACGGCGACTCGCGGGGGTGTTCCGGTATGCGGTACGGCGGTCCCGATCCGACGGGCGGTCGCCGTAGCGTCGCGTCCGTCGTCCGCGTCGCGTCCGTCGTCCACCTGGGAGGTTCCGTGTCGGACTACGAGGTCGTGCTGCTGCGGCACGGGGAGACCGTCGGCTACGACGGGGACCTCGGGCTCACTCCGCTCGGCGAGGAGCAGGCGCGCGAGCGCGGTGCCGTGCTGGCGAAGGAGATCGCGCCCGGCACCGTCGTCCGGATGCCGCACGCCCGTACCGCGCGCGCGATCGCGACGGCGGTCGGGTTGCGGGCGGCGCTGGTCGACGCCGGGATCGAGCCGGGCCCGCTGCACCCCGACCCGTGGTTCGACAACCTGCGTTACTCGCTGCACGGACAGGGCGTCGACACCTCCGACGCGGTCACCGAGCGGCTGACGCTCACCGGCGACCTGCCCGACTGGGCCCGCGAGTACGACCGCTTCGACTCCGACTACCGCTCGGTCGCCGCGGCGGGCGGGCCGATCGAGTACTGGCTGCACAACCCGACGCTGTACTTCGAGCCGCCGCACGTGGCCGCGCACCGGTTCTGGCGCGGCATCACCGAGGTCGGCCGCGACGCCCCGGAGAACCTGCTGGTCGTCGCCGCGACGCACTCGGCCCCGATGCGCGCGTTCCTCGCCACGACCCTCGGCGAGGACCCCGGCGAGCCGCACAATCTGGAGGACATCCGCGTGCGGGTGCGCCCCGACGGCTCCGCCGACGTCACCTTCCGCGGCCGCACCACCTCGATGACGGTGCCGCCGCACCTGCCGCCGTGGATCGACCGCGACTGGTTCGAGTCCTACGGCCGCTGATCCGACCGTCCCCGATCAGATGTTCATGTCCTCGGGCGGGCGGCCGGACGGCACACTGCCGGCCCCGGCCGGACCGTCGGCCGAGACGGGACGGTCGAGGCCGAGGGTGTACGCCGTCATCGACAGCGAGCCGTAGGCGTACCCGTCGACCAGTACGTCCGCCCCGCCGCCGGACGCCGCCCCGAGCCCCGCGAGGTAGAGCAGCGGGATGAAGTGGTCGGGTGTGGGCACGGCGACGTCGAAGTCGCGCGACCCCACGATGCCCGGCAGCACGTCCGGGGAGCCGGTCATGGTGGCGCGGGCGGCCTCGTCGAAGCGCTGCGCCCAGTCGAAGCCCTCGTCGCGGCGGCGCGGGTCCATCCCGCCGAGGTTGTGCACGACGTTGCCGCTGCCGACGACGAGCACGCCGCTCTCCCGCAGCGGGGCGAGCTTCGCGCCGAGGTCGAGATGCTCGTCGAAGGACTTCCCGGCATCGATCGAGAGCTGGATCACCGGGACGTCGGCGTCGGGGAACATGTGCGCGAGCACCGACCATGTGCCGTGGTCGATCCCCCAGCTGTCGACGTCCTGGCCCACCCACGTCGGCTTGGCGATCTCCTCGACCTCCGCGGCGACGTCGGGCGCCCCCGGTGCGGGGTAGTCGACGTCGAACAACGCTCCGGGGAAGCCGAAGAAGTCGTGGATCGTGCGTGGCCGTGGCATCGCCGTGACGGCAGTGGCGTTGATGTACCAGTGCGCCGAGACCACGAGGACCGCCCGCGGCCGGGGCAGCGCGGCACCGAGGGCCGCCCACGACTCCGTGTACCGGTTGGACTCGAGGGCGTTCATCGGGCTGCCGTGCCCGATGAACGCCGCAGGCATGGGTGTCATGCTCAGAGAGGGTAGGCGAGGCGGAGCACGGCGAGAACGAGCGCGAGGACCCCGAGCACCAGCGGCGGGAGGTAGGCCTCCTTGCGCCGGACGTGCACGACGACGGCGCCGGCCATGGTCAGCGCGAGGCCGATCGCCGCGACGGGGACCAGCCAGGTCGCGATGCCGGTGACCGCGGGGAGCACCAGCCCGATCGCACCGAGCACCTCCAGCAGACCGATGGTCTTGATCGCCGAGGACGAGAAGTCCTCGGCGTACCCCATGCCGGCCGCGACGAGCGCGGGCTTCGGTCGGGCGAGCTTCATGCCACCCGCGCCGAGGAAGGCGAGGGCGAGGACGATCTGCAGGATCCAGGCGACGACGGACACGGTGCGCTCCCAGCGCTCGACGGTGACTTGAACTCTCAATAATGTAGCGCAAGATGCATGAGCGTTGAAGCAACGTCACCCGACCGTGACCCGTGCCCCAGGATGACGCCGTGATCGCGATCCTCCTGGCCCTCGGCACCGCGCTCGGCTACGGCGTGGCCAACTACCTGGCCCCCGTGCTCGGTAGGCGGATGCCGCTCGCCGCGGTACTGCTGGGCAGCCAACTCGGCGGACTCGCCGTCTCGGTCCTCCTGACGCTCGGCTCCGACCTGACGATGGACGCCGCGGGCCTCGCGTTCGCCGTCGCGGCCGGGGCGAGCAACGCCGGCGCTCTTGCCTGCCTCTACCGCGCGGCACAGACGGGCAACCTCAGCGTGATCTCCCCGGTCGCGGCGAGCGGTGCGGCGGTGCCGGTGCTGGTCGGACTGGCCTCCGGGGACCGGCCCGGACCGTGGCAGCTCGTCGGGATCCCGCTGGTGCTCGTCGGGATCGTGCTCGCCGCACGCCGCCCACCCACCGGGCCGGGCGGCACCCGGGGCATCGGCTGGGCCCTGGGCGCCGCCGCGCTGTTCGGGACGTTCCTCACCACGTACGCCGGAGCCGCGGCCGACTCCTCGTCCGGGGCGCTGGTGTGGTCGCGGGTCGCGCTCGTGCTCACCACCGGCCTCGGGATCCTGATGCTCCGCGCCCCGGTCCGGGTCGCACCCCGCGACGGTGCGCTCGTGCTCGTCCCCGGGCTGCTGCTGGCCCTGGGCACGTTCGCGTTCGGCGAGGCCACCCGGATCGGGCTGCTCAGCGTCGTCTCGGTGATCGCCACGCTCAACCCGGTGGTGACGGTCGTGCTCGCGTTCGCCCTGCTCCGCGAGCGGCCCGCGGCGGCGCAGCGGACCGGTGCCGCGCTCGCCCTCACCGGGATCGTGCTTCTCGCGATCGCCTGACCGGTGATCGCCTGACCGGTGATCGCCTGACGATGCGCACGACTAGATCGGGTGCAACCATGCGCGCATGCCGATCACCGGGTACTCCCACGTCCGCCTGACCGTCACCGACATCGCCCGCTCGCGCGCGTTCTACGACGAGGTCTTCGGCTTCGACGTCGCCTTCGAGGTGCCCGCCGACGCCGACGACGCCACCCGCGAGCAGCTGTGGTTCGTCTTCGACGGCGTCATCTACCAGGTACCGGGCGGCCTGCTCGGCCTGCGCCCGACGGCCCCGGACGGCGATGTGTTCGACGAGAACCGCGCCGGGCTCGACCACCTCAGCTTCGGCGTCGACTCCCGCGCCGACCTCGACGCCGTCGCCGCGAAGCTCGACGCACTCGGCGTGGAGCACGAGCCCGTCAAGGACATCGGGATGGGCTTCCTGCTGGAGTTCCGCGACCCCGACAACATCGCGCTCGAACTGATGGCCCCCGCCGGGTCCTAGAACGCGGGCCAGGGGATCGCCGGGCCGTACCCCGAGGGTTCCGGGAAGCGCGGCTCGGCGATCAGCGCGTCGACGCGCGAGGACAGCGTGCGCACCTCGCGGCGCGTGACGTGCTCGCCCAGCACGTCGGCGAAGGTGCCGTCGAGCTCGGTGCGCAGCTTCTCCAGCGCCTCGACGACCTCGCCGGGCAGGGGCTCGCCGACCCAGCCCCACAGCACCGTGCGCAGCTTGTCCTCGACGTGCAGCGTGAGGCCGTGGTCGACGCCGTAGAGATGCCCGTCGGTGCCCGCGAGGACGTGCCCGCCCTTGCGGTCGGCGTTGTTGACGACGACGTCGAACGCCGCCATCCGACGCAGCGCCGGGGTGTCGGCGTGCACGAGGACGGCGGGCTCACCCCGGTCGCCCCGGGCGCGCAGCACGCCGATCCAGCCATCGGGCACCTTCTTCGGCGAGCACACGTCGACGAACTCGCGCTCGTCGTCGGTGTCGACCCAGACCTGCACCATCCCCGGCCCGAACGGCCCCTCGCGCAGCAGCGTGGGCGGCACGAGGTGCAGCCCGGCCGCCTCGGAGACGAGGAACGAGCCGTACTCGCGGCCGGCCAGCGTGCCGTCCGGGAAGTCCCACAGCGGACGCTCGCCGCGGACGGGCTTGTAGACGCACCTGGCCTCCACCCCGTCGGCGCTGACGGTGCCGAACAGCGTGGCGTTCGAGGCGTCGACGAGGCGGCCGGTGATGTCGATGCGGCCGTTGCGGAGCAGTTCCGGTACCGCGGGGTCGCGAGGATGCACCGAGGGGTGGCCCTCAGCCCTCGACGGCGGGCGTGCGCCGGCGGTAGCCGTTGAGCCGCACGCAGACGTGACCCTCGGGATCGAGCGCCTCGGCGCACAGCGGGCACGGCGGACGGCCGGCGGAGACGACCTTCTCCGCGCGGTCGGCGAAGGCCTGCGCCTGCACCGGGGAGAGGAAGACGCGCAGGGCGTCGGGGCCCTCCTCGGCGTCGTCGAGGACGACCGACTCGTCGACCTCCTCCTCGCTCACCGCGAGCAGCTCCACGACGACCGACTTGGAGTCGGCGTCCCACCCCAGGCCCATGGTGCCGACCCGGAACTCCTCCTCCAGCGGCACGGCCAGGGGGTCGAGGTCGGTGCCGTCGCCCGGGGTGTCGGGATCGTCGCCGCCGAACCGGCGCGCCACCTCCTCCAGGAGAGCGGCGATGCGCTCGGCGAGCACCGACACCTGCTGCTTCTCCAGGAGCACGCTGATCGTGCGCGAGTCCTCGATGGCCTGCAGGTAGAAGGAGCGGTCGCCGGGCTCGCCGACGGTCCCGGCGACGAATCGCTCGGGCTGGCGGAAGACGTGAATGACGCGTGACATGACCCTTCCAGGGTAGCTGCCCCCGGCGCGGACGGCACGCCGCACGTCAGGTGGTGCCGCCCACCACCGCATCCGAGCTGCGCGCGGCGGCCGTCCGACGGCGGCGCTTCGGGGTGGGCGGGATCAGGCCGGAGACGTCGCCGCCCAGATCGTTGACGCGCGCGACGAACGGGCGGGTCTCCGTGTAGTGCACGACGCTGATCGAGCAGGTGTCGACCATGATCCGCTGGAAGTTGTCGAGGTGGGTGGCCAGCGCGTCGGCCAGCACGGCCTTGATGACGTCGCCGTGGCTGCACGCGAGCCACACCGCCTGCGGCCCGTGCTCGGCCGCGATCCGGGCCCCGTGCCTGCGCACCGCGGCCACCGCCCTGGCCTGCATCGCGGCGAGCCCCTCGCCCTCGGGGAACACCGCAGCCGACGGGTGACCCTGCACGACCTTCCAGAGCGGCTCCTTGCCGAGCTTCTTCAGCTCCGCGCCGGTCCAGGTGCCGTAGTCGACCTCGGCCAGGTCGGGCTCGGTGACGGGCGTCAGGCCGCGGCCGGCGGCCAGCGGCGAGACGGTCTGCTCGCAGCGCAGCATGGGCGAGCACACGATCTCGGCGATGGGGACGCCGTTCAGCCGCCCGACGACCTTCTCCGCCTGCCCGCGACCGGTCTCGTCGAGCTCGACGCCGGGGGTGCGCCCGGCCAGCACACCGGCGACGTTCGCCGAGGACCGGCCGTGGCGCAGGAGGATCAAGGTGGTCACGAACGCGACCCTACGTGGACGGACCCCTACGTGGCGGCGAGGCGGCCCGTGCTCAGCGCGGCGAGCAGCAGCAGGCCCAGGCCGACGCGGTACCAGACGAAGACGTAGACGCTGTGGGCCTCGACGTAGCGCAGCAGCCAGGCGATCGTGGCGTAGCCGACGACGAACGCGATCACGGTCGCCACGATCATCTGCAGGACGCTCGGCCCGTCGTTCGCGAAGACGTCGGGGAGCTGGAACAGCCCCGCGGCGAACACCGACGGGATGGCCAGCAGGAACGAGTAGCGGACGATCGCGGGCCGCGTCATGCCGAGGAACAGGCCCGCGGTGATCGTGCCGCCGGAGCGCGAGACCCCCGGGATCAGGGCCATGGCCTGCGCGAACCCGAGCAGGATGCCGTCCCTCGGGGTGATCTTGCGGAGCTCGATCTGCTGGCGGCCGATCCGCTCGGCCAGCCCGAGCAGCAGGCCGAAGATGATCAGGGTCGAGGCCACCAGCCACAGGTTGCGGCCCACGGTCTGGATCTGGTCCTCGAACAGCAACCCGAGCACGGCGATCGGGATGGTGCCGATGATCACCAGCCAGGCGATCTTGTAGTCGTCGGTGATCCGCACCATCGGCGTCGAGAAGCCGCGCCACCACACCGCGACCAGCCGCCCGATGTCCTTGGCGAAGTAGACGACCACGGCCAGCTCGGTGCCGAGCTGCGTCACCGCGGTGAACGCGGCCCCCGCGTCGCGCCCGAAGAACACCTCGGAGGTGATCCGCAGGTGGGCGGAGGAGGAGATCGGGAGGAACTCCGTCAGCCCCTGCACCAGACCGAGAACGAGAACTTCGAGCCACGTCACGTCGAGCGACCGTACTGGGGACCGTGATCGCGCCCGCCGTAGGCTCCCCGCCGTGCAGACGAGACGGGTCGGGGGCAGCGGTCTGGAGGTCTCGCGCATCGGCCTGGGCACCTTGACCTGGGGGGCCGACACCGATCTCGAGGCCGCGACGGCACAGCTCACGGCGTTCGTCGACGCGGGCGGCTCGCTCGTCGAGACCGCCGACGGCTACGGCGACGGCCTCGCCCAGGAGACCCTCGCCGCGGTGCTCGCGGCCTCGGTGCCGCGCGAGTACGTCGTGATCGCCGGGCGCGCCTCGCTGCCCGGCGGGCCGCTCGGCGACGGGGCCGCGCGCGGTGCGCTGCTGTCCGGGCTCGACGCCACGCTGAAGCGTCTGGGGGTCGACCACCTCGACCTGTGGCAGCTCCCCGCCTGGGACGCCACGGTGCCGGTCGACGAGACGCTCTCGGCCGTGCAGGTCGCCGTGCTCGCGGGCAAGGTCCGCTACGCCGGGCTCGTCGCGCCCCGGGGATGGCAGCTCGCCACCGTCGCCGAGCGGGGCCGGACGCTGGGCCCGCTCACGGTGCCGGTGTCGGCGCAGGTCGAGTACTCGCTGCTGGCCCGCGACGTCGAGGCCGAGCTGGTGCCCGCCGCGGTGCACCACGGCGTCGGGCTGCTGGCCTGGGCCCCGCTCGGACGCGGCGTCCTGACCGGCAAGTACGCCGACGGCACCCCGGCCGACTCCCGCGGCGCGTCACCCACCCTCGCCCCCTACGTCGAGGCGCGGCGCACCGAGCGCTCCACCCGGATCGTGCAGGCCGTCCTCACCGCGGCCGACGGCCTCGGCACCTCGCCGCTGGCCGTCGCGCTGGCGTGGGTGCGGGACCTGCCGGGCGTCGCCTCGGCCGTCGTCGGCGCCCGCGACGCCGCGCAGCTCGCCGCCTCGATGGCGACCGAGGCGGTGACGCTGCCCGCGGAGATCCGCGCGGCGCTCGACGACGTCAGCGGCCCGATCGCCTGAGCCGCCCCGGCCGGACCCGGACGAACCTGGCACCGGGCCCCCGCCCCGCCTATCGTGTGGGGCCATCCGCCGTTCACCGCGGCGCAACACGGACGAGCTCTCGGAGGTGCCGGTGGCCCGCAGCAGTCCCACCGCGGACGTCGACCCCGACGCCGCCGACGGGGAGTGGGAGTACCGGCCGATCGACATCCCCGGTGACGTGTCCCGGGTGACGGCGGCGGTCCGACTGGCGATCCAGGCGGAGTTCGGCGGCTGGGAGCTCTCCCGCGTCCGGCTCTACCCCGGCGGCGTGCGCAAGGTCACGCTCCGCCGCAAGCGCAGCAACCGGATGCTGCCCGAGATCTCCTTCTAGCCGGGCAGCAGCACGACCTTGCCGGTCGTGCCCCGCGACCCGAGCAGCCGCAGCGCCTCCGGGGCCTGGTCGAGCGGCAGCTCCGCGCCGACCAGCGGGTCGATGGCGCGGCGGGCCCACAGGTCCTCGACGACGCCCTGCCACTCGTCGATCCGGCCCGGGTCCATCGTGCGGTAGAACCCCCAGTGCACGCCCACGACCTCGTAGTTCTTGACGAGCACGTGGTTGGTGGGAGCCTCGGCGATGCGCCCGCCCGCGAACCCGATCACCAGGATCCGCCCCTCGAACGCGACGACCTTGCGCGAGAGGTCGAAGATGTCGCCGCCGACCGGGTCGTAGACCACGTCGGCGCCGCGGCCGCCGGTGAGCTCCTTGACCCGCGCGACGACGTCCTCGGCCGCGTAGTCGACCACCTCGTCGGCGCCGAGCCCGCGCACGACGTCGCACTTGGCCGCGCCGCCCGCCGTGCCGATGACGCGGGCGCCGAGCGCCTTCCCGATCTGCACCGCGGCGCTCCCGACGCCGCCGGCCGCGGCGTGCACGAGCAGGGTCTCCCCCGCCTGCAGCCGCCCGCGCCGGGTCAGCGCGCACACGCCCGTCTGGTAGGTGACGAACAGCCCCGCGGCCTGCGCCGCCGTCATGCCGTCGGGCCACGGGAACGTCGACGCCGCGTCGAGGACGGCCAGCTCGGCGTACCCGCCACGGCCCATCGGCGGCGTGCCGAGCACGCGGTCGCCGACGGCGGCCCGCGCCCCCTCCCCCGCCGCGACGACCTCACCGGCGATCTCCAGCCCCGGCGTGAACGGCAGCTCCGGCTTCTCCTGGTAGCGCCCCTGGCAGACCAGGATGTCGGGGAAGTTGCACGCCACCGCGTGCACCCGGACCAGCACCTGTCCCGGCCCGGGCTCCGGGTCGGGCAGCTCGCCGAACTCCAGCACCTCGGCCGGGTCGCCCAGGCGCGCGACGCTCCAGCCGCGCATCAGTGGTCCTCCCAGGACACGGCGGGCGGCGCCCCGGCGCCCTTCGGCCCGGGGACGCCCCGGAACCCGTACGGGGCGGGCTCGCGGCCCGGCTGCACGAACCAGCACTCGCCGGGCTCCGCGCGGCCGAGGATCGCGTCGACCCCGTCGGCGACGTCGTCGGCGGTGAGCAGCGGGAAATCGCCGAACTGGTCCTTCGCCTGCGCGATCAGCGGGGTGTCGGCGAAGCCGGGGCACAGGGCCGCGACGCGGATGCCGTCACCGATCAGCGTGGGCGCCACCGCGCGGACGTAGCCGACGACGGCGTGCTTGGTGAGCGTGTAGATCGGGTCGCCGGGCATCGGCACCAGCCCGGCCAGCGAGGAGGTGGCGATGATCGTGCCGCCGCCCGCGCGGCGCAGGGCGGGGACCGCCGCGGCCAGGCCGAACACGACGTGGTCGACGTTGACGCCCATGATCCGGCGGTACGCCTCGACGTCGAGGTCGGAGATCCCGGACTGGCCCGACGTCGTGCCCGCGTTGAGGAAGACGATGTCGAGGCCGCCGAAGTGCTCCTCGACCTGCCCGACGAGGCCGGTGATCGTCTCCGCGTCGGTGACGTCGGCGACGACCGCCAGCCCGCCGATCTCCTCGACCAGCGCCGTGGCCCTCGCCTCGTCGCGGTCGACCACCGCGACCTTCGCACCCGCCGCGGTGAGCCGCCGCGCGACGGCCTCCCCGATCCCCGAGGCCCCGCCGGTGACCAGGGCGCGCTTGCCGTTCAGATCCATCACGAGCTCCTCAGACTGCATTGAATGGTCCTGCTAGCAAGTACGCAGGAACGTGTCGAGCACGCGGGTGCCGAACTGCAGGGCGTCGACGGGCACGCGTTCGTCGATGCCGTGGAACAGGGACGCGAAGTCGAGGTCGGGCGGCAGCCGCAGCGGGGCGAACCCGAAGCAGGCCATCCCCAGCTCGGCGAACGCCTTCGCGTCGGTGCCACCGGACAGCATGTACGGCACGGTCTCGGCGGTGGGGTCCTCCGTGCGCAGCGCGGCCGCCATCGCGTCGGTGAGCGGGCCCCCGAACTCCGTCTCCACCGGCGGCAGCTCGGTGACCCAGCTGCGGGTGACGTGCGGCCCGATCAGCTCGTCGACCTCGCGCAGGAACGCCTCCTGGCGCCCGGGCAGCACCCGGCAGTCGATCACGGCCTCCGCGGTGGACGGGATGACGTTGGCCTTGTACCCGGCCGAGAGCATCGTGGGGTTGGCCGTGTCGCGGATGGTGGCCCCGACGATCCGCGAGAGCGGGCCCAGCTTGGCCAGCGAGCCCTCCAGGTCGTCCTCGGGGAACTCCAGGCCGGTGAGCTCGCTCATCCGGTCGAGGAACTGCCGGACGGTGTCGGTGATCGTCAGCGGGAACGTGTGGTTGCCCAGCCGCGCGACGGCCTCCGCGACGTGGGTGACCGCGTTGTCGTCGTGCAGGAACGAGCCGTGGCCGGGCTTGCCGCGGGCGTGCAGCCGCATCCAGGCGATGCCCTTCTCGGCGGCCTCGATGAGGTAGACGCGGCGGTCCTCGGCCAGCGTCAGCGAGAACCCCCCGACCTCCCCGACGGCCTCCGTGCAGCCCTCGAACAGGTCCGGGCGGTTCCTGGTCAGCCAGTGCGCGCCGTAGGCCCCGCCCGCCTCCTCGTCGGCGAGGAACGCGAACACGATGTCGCGCGGCGGCACCACGCCCTCGCGCTGGAAGCGGCGCGCGACGGCGATCGTCATCGCCACCATGTCCTTCATGTCGACGGCGCCGCGGCCCCACACGTAGCCGTCCTGCACCGCCCCGGAGAACGGGTGCACCGACCACTCCGACGGCTCGGCGGGCACCACGTCGAGGTGGCCGTGGACGAGCAGCGCACCGCGGGACGGGTCGGCGCCGGGCAGCCGGCAGAACACGTTGTCGCGACGGGGGGCGCCGGACTCGACCATCTCGATCTCGTAGCCGACCTCCGACAGCTTGGCCGCCACGTACTCGGCGGCCTCCCGCTCGCCGGTGACCGTGTCGGGGTCACCGGTGTTGGTGGTGTCGATCCGGATGAGCTCGGAGCAGAGGTCGACGACCTCGTCGACGGCGGAACTGTCCTGGGAGCGGGTCACGCGGCCTTCCTACCATCGAGTCCCGTCCGGGGCGGTCGTAGTCTCCCCCGCATGGCCCGACTGCTCGTGGTGGAGGACGACGAGACCATCGGCGGCGTGCTCAACACCAGCCTGCTCGCCCACGGTCACGACGTCACCTGGGTGCGCACCGGCCAGGGGGCGCTGCGCGAGGCCGCCGCGCACGACCTCGACCTCGTGCTGCTCGACCTCGGCCTCCCCGACCTCGACGGCGTGGAGGTGTGCCGCCGCCTGCGCACGCAGCAGCCCGGCGCGGTGCTCGTCGTCCTGACCGCCCGCACCGACGAGATGGACGTCGTCGTCGGGCTGGAGGCGGGCGCCGACGACTACCTCACCAAACCCCTGCGCCTCGACGAGCTGCGCGCCCGGATCCGCGCCCACCTGCGCCGCGGCGGGCCGGTGGCCCCCGCGGGCGCCGGGACCGTCGAGCTGGGGTCGGTCTTCATCGACGTCGCGGGCCGCCGCGTCACCGTCGCCGGGACCGAGATCTCGCTGCGCGCCAAGGAGTTCGACCTCCTCGCCCGCCTCGCCGCCGACGCCGGGAGCGCCGTCAGCAGGGAGACGTTGATGTGCGACGTGTGGGACGTCAACTGGTTCGGCTCCACGAAGACCCTCGACATGCACATCGCGGCCCTGCGTCGCCGGCTCGGCGGTACCGGCGCGACCGGTTTGCCCGAGATCGTCACGTTGCGCGGCCACGGGTACCGGCTCGACCCTCCGCACTGAGCCGTCCGGGCCGAGATTTGTCGCAGCGGTGGGTCTCGGTTGGTCGTCCGTTGACCCTCCGTGAGCAAGCCTGGAACCATGACGGCTCCCCCGCTCCACTCCCGGCCGGCCCCCGTCCGTCCCGCACCGTCCCGGTCGGCCCTGCCCCGGCTGATCGTCCTGCACCCCAACGACGGGTCGCTCACGATCGCCCGCGTGCTCGCCCGCCGCGGCGTCGACGTGCACCTGCTGACGAGCGCCGCCTTCGCCCACGCCCTGCGGTCGCGCGCCGTCACCGGCCGGGTGCTGCCCGACCCCGGTGAGTTCCCCGAGCTGTGGACCGCCGAGCTGCGCCGCCTCGCCGAGGACGGCGGCGGCGTCCTGCTCTCCGGGTCCGACGCGGCCACGAAGTACCTCGCCGAGCACCGGGCCGCCGTCCCCGCCGCGCTGCGGTCGTTCGAGTCCGGCGACGGCGCGCACCTGGCACTGATGGACAAGAACCGGCTCTACGAGCTCGCCGCCGAGGCGGGCGTGCGGACGCCGTGGATGCACCACGTCTCCACCCGATCCCAGCTCGAGGCCGTGCGCGGCTCGCTGACCTACCCGTGCATCGTCAAGGCCACCCTGGGCCACGTGGCCCGGGAGAAGGCCGGCTTCGGCACCACCCGCCTCGCCTCCGACGCCGAGCTGCAGGACAAGGCCGGCATCCTGCTCGACCTGGGCCTCGACATCGTGCTCACCGAGCTCGTCCCGGGGCCGGAGACGGCGCTGGAGGGGTCGGTGCTGGTGCGCGAGCGCTCCGGGGAGATCACCCTGCGCTACGGCCGCCGCAAGATCCGGCAGTGGCCCGTCGACTACGGCGTCGGCTCGATGCTGGAGTCGTTCGACGTGCCGGAGGCGCACGCGAACCACCTGCGGCTGCTCGAACACGTCGGGTTCGTCGGGATCGCCTCGTGCGAGATGAAGCGGCACGCCGACACCGGCGAGCTGTACCTCATCGAGATCAACGTGCGGATCCCCGGCAACTTCGGGCTGTCGCAGGCGTGCGGCGCCGACGGCCCGTGGCGCCTCTACGCGACGCTGGCCGGCCGGGAGCTCGGCGCGCAGCCGCGCCCGGTCCCCGGGCGGAAGGTGTGGCTGCCCGAGGAGGACCTGCGGACGATCCGGTTCCGCCTGCAGAACGGGCTGACGACGGTGCCCGAGGTGCTGCGCACCTTCCGCGGCGTCCGCGACATCGGCGTCCTGTCGCTGCGCGACCCGATGCCCGGGCTGACGTGGGCGACCGAGCTCGTGACCCGGCGACCGCGGCGGCTGCTGCGCGAGGCGCTGGCCCGACGCTCGCACTAGGGGCCACCGTCGCCCATCATGTGCCGATGCGCCATCGGATCGTCGTACTGGCGGTCGTCGCCGCGGTCATGACCATCGGACTGTTCGGCGGCCCCCTGGCCGCCGTCATGGCCGCGTACATGCTCAACGCCGGGCACAACCAGGTCGACAAAGCCACCGACACCCTCGGGCTGACGCTGGCCGCGGAGTTCGCGCGCGGCGAGGTCCCCGGCGCGCTGCCCCGGGCGGGGGAGATCCGGTTCACCCTCTACGACGCGGCGGGCGCGCGGCTGGTCGGCGACGGCCCGGCCGTCGCGGACGGTCCGGTCGACGAGGTGATCGAGGGCGAGGGCATCGTCGACGGGGACGGGGCGGGCCGCTTCCTGGTGGCCATCCCGCTCTACGACGGCGACCGGATCGTCGGCGCGCTGCGCGGCGAGGCACCCCAGGGGCCCACGTTCCTGCGGATCGCCGTCGCCCTCGCGGCCATGGCGGCGCTCGGGCTGCTCGCCGTCGGCGCGGTCTGGCTGGTGTCGCGGCGCCTCGCCGCCCGCCTCGCCGAGCCGCTGGAGGACCTCGCCTCCGCCGCCCGGACCGTCGGGGCGGGCGACTTCACCGCCACCGCCCCGCCGTCGCACATCCCCGAGATCGACGAGGTGGGCACCGCGCTCAACGGCGCCGCCGCCCGCATCGGCGGTCTCGTCGCCCGGGAGCGGGCGTTCTCCGCGGACGCCTCCCACCAGCTCCGCACGCCGCTGGCCGGCCTGCGGCTGGGCCTGGAGGCCGCGCTCGACACTCCCGGCCAGAACCTGCACACCGTCGTCGTCACGGCGATGGCGGGGGCCGACCGCCTGGAACGCACCATCGACGACCTGCTGAGCCTGGCCCGCGACACCGACCGCCGCGGCGAGCCCCTGGACCTCGACGCGCTGCTCGACGGCCTGCGCCGCGACTGGGCCGCCCCGCTGAGCGGGGCCGGCCGGACGCTGGCCGTCACCGTCCCCGCCGACCCGCCCGTCGCCGCGGCGTCGACCCCGGCGATGCGTCAGGTGCTCGGGGTGCTGCTCGACAACGCCGTCCGGCACGGCGGCGGTGCGGTCACGGTGACCGTCCGCGACGCGGGCGACGCGCTGGCCATCGACGTCACCGACGAGGGGCCGGGCGTCCGCGGCACCGACCCCGACGTGTTCACCCGCCGGTCGGGGAGCGCAGGCGGACACGGGATCGGCCTCGCCCTCGCGCGGAGCCTCGCCGAGGCCGAGGGCGGTCGCCTGCTGCTCGCGAGCCGCCTCCCCACCCGGTTCAGCGTGCTGGTGCCGCTCGTACCGATCCCCGTACGCACCCCCTGAAGGGCGTCCGTTATGGTCTTCCCAGTGCGCGGCCACGGCCGCGAACGGTCCGAGTGGCGGAATGGCAGACGCGCTAGCTTGAGGTGCTAGTGCCCTTTAACGGGCGTGGGGGTTCAAGTCCCCCCTCGGACACTCACCATAACCCCACGGTTGTGCGCCCACGTGAACGTCGGCGCGCACCGTGCGCTCCTCCGGCCGGTAGGTCAGCCGGAGCCCGAGCTGGCGGTACACAGCAGCCTTGTCGGCAGTGTCCGCGGCTACTAGGACGTCGTGCACGTTCTGCAGGGCGTCGACGACGGCGCGGATCTCGTCCCGGCTCATCCGGGGTCTCGTGACCGGCGCGCGGACCGCGCCCAGGGCCGCGGCCCGTTCGGACTGCACCTGTGCCGTCCAGCCCGCGACGAGCGCCGGATCCGTGCCCGCCTCCAGCGCCGCCCGATACCGTGCCAGCTTCGTGTCGCACTCCTGGACCACCTGTTCCGCGCGTGCGGCGGCCGGGTCGACCGGGTCGTCAACCTGCGCCTCCCACATGGCCGCCACGGTCCGGTCCAGCTCCGCCGGGGCGAACAACCCCGCCAACCAGCCGTCGAGCACCGGCAGGACGTCGTGCTCGGCGATGTAGACGTTCGACGGGTGCTCCACCCTGTTGGCCAGCCCGTACTCCCGCGGGTACCGGCAGCGGTAGTACGGCCGCTCGTGGTTCCACTGCCCCTGCATCTTCCGTTCGCACACCCCGCAGTGCACCAACCCGCGCAGGACGTAATCCCGCCGCACCCGCGTCCGGGTCCGCGACCTGCCTCGACCGTGCCCGGTCATCAGCGCCTGGGCCCGCTCGAACGACTCGACGTCGACCAGCGGCTCGTGGACCACGTCGGTGGACCACACCCAGTCGTCGCGGTCGTTCCACCGAAGCTTGGTCTCGTGACCGAGCGCGACATCCTCGACGTCGAGCAGGACCTCGTCCTTGCGCTGCTTGTTCCACACCTGCCGACCCGTGTAGCGGGGGTTGGTCAGGATCACCCGGATCGCCCCCTTGGACCAGGCGACACCGGTCCTGTGGCGGTTGCGGGCGCGGTCGTACGCCGACGGGGACAGGACCCCGTCACCGGTGAGCCCCTCGGCTATCGCGAAGATGCCCAGGCCTCCGAGGTACTCGGAGAAGATGCGCTTCACGATCGGGCCCGCCAGCGGATCGGGCTCCAGCACGTGCAGGCGGCGCCCGTCGGCGGCCTTCGCAGGGTTCGCGTGCGGACCGGCGTCGAGGAGGCGGTACCCGTAGGGCGGGCGGCCGCCGAGGAAGCGGCCCTCGACCTGGGCTTGGGCGGCCATCGCGGTCCGGACCCGGATCCTGATCCGGGTCCGCTCCCCCTTGGACATGCCACCGAACACCGACATGATCAGGTCGTGGGCCTCGGACTCCGGATCGACCGCCCCGCCGACCTCGGGAACCCAGAGGCTCACGCCGTAGTGCGCAAGCACCGGGAAGGTCAGGCTGTACTGGTTGCCGTAGAAGGCGCGCTGGGGCTCGCCGACGACCACCGCGTCGAAGTCCCGATCGGGACGCTTCAGGGCCACCAAGAGGGCCGAGGCCTGTGGCCGCCGCTTCCAGGGAATCGACCGCGACTGCCCGATGTCGAAGTACTCCGCCACGATGGCGCCGTGACGGTCGGCGAGCGCCCGCGCACGGCTCATCTGCCAGTTGCGCGACGCTTCCGGATCCTGCTGATCCTCGGTCGAGACCCGGCCGTAGAACGCGAACCTGATCGTCACGCCGCCTCCCGATCCACCACGTCGCGCTCGTCGGTCCGCGTTGCGGCCAGCACTATTCGTAGCAGCCCGCGAGCCGCCGCCTGTGTCAGGAGCGGCGCCTCATTCGGGACCACAACGCGAACCCACGCACCAGCACCGTGGCCGTCAGGCGTCGCTGCGGCCAGGTTTCCGGACTCGTAGCGGTTGCGCCGTTGCGGTAGACGGCCATCCGTCCGGTCGTCACATTCGGCGTCGAACCTCGTTCCGTCTCCTGGGGGATCCGAAACAGGCGGGTTGGAGTCGATACGGCGCTCCACAGCGTGGTCATGTTGCTCCCGGAGCCTGCGCGCACCGCCGCGGGGCTCGACGGGGCCGTTGGTCACGATCACGCCACCCCCCGCCCGATCAGGCCGTGCCCTGACCGGGCGGCGGCACGTACGTCCCATCCAGCACCCTTGCGGCTCGAAGCGCCAGCGTGCAC
Organism: Pseudonocardia abyssalis; assembly: GCF_019263705.2. Lineage (NCBI taxonomy): Bacteria > Bacillati > Actinomycetota > Actinomycetes > Pseudonocardiales > Pseudonocardiaceae > Pseudonocardia > Pseudonocardia abyssalis. The sequence goes on along the minus strand of NZ_JADQDK010000001.1, from coordinate 6,135,272 downwards.
TTCGGCAGCCGAGCTGATCGACGTCGCCTCCCGCAGCAGGAGGGCGACGGCGTGCGCCGCCTGGGCCGGAACCACGCCGTTGCCGAGCAGACGCAGCTGCGCGGTACGCGAGATGGCAAGCCCGGTGACCCACCCGACCGGCAGGCCCATCAGGAACTCGACGAACTCCGGGGCCAGGACCGGTTGCCCACGCCTGCCGGCCAGCAGCGGCCGCGGGGCACGCCGACCGAGCGCCCGCTCCCACCGGGCAAGCGCGGCACCGTGCACTCCCCACCGGAAGTCGGCTGTGCCGCACCGCGCACTTTCCTTCCCGATCATTCGCTCAGCTGGTAGTCCTGCGCATCCGCCAGATCGAGGATCAGATCCAGTAGGGAGGGCCCACCGGTTCTGCTCGACGCGCTCCGGCCGTTTGATGTGCCGTCGTGCGCGGTCGGCGTCGGCAGCAAGCTCAGCAGGGCCCTCGGAACGCGGCCAGGCGAGCAGGAACACCCGCTCGCGCCGGTGCGGCGCCCCGACGTCGTCGGCGCAGACGCTGCGCCACGACGAGTCGTACCCTGTCGCGGCCAGGTCGCCGAGTACTCGGCCGAGGCCGCCGCCCCGCCATCGGAGGGCGGCGACGTTCTCCACGACCAGCAGCCGGGGTCGAACCACGCGAACCACACCCAGCACGTCCCACAGTCCACTCCGGTCCCCGTTCTCGACACCGGCTCTGCAGCCGGCTGCGGAAATGTCCTGACAGGGAAAACCCGTCGTCAGCACCTCGACCCGGCACAGCCGGGTCCAGTCGAGCGCTCGTATGTCACCGAGGTTCGGGACGTCCGCGAAACGGGCGCTCAGGACCTTGACGGCCTGCGAGTCGATGTCCGAGCACCAGCTCAGCTGGCAGCCGGACAACGCCGCCATGACCCCGAGCTCGAGTCCGCCGACCCCCGAGCACAGCGATCCGATCGTGATCGGCCGCGTCAAAGCCTCGAACGCCGTGCCGCGGTGGCGTGGCGTGGCGTGGCCGGTCACGCGGCTTCGAGGAGCGCTGAAGCGCGATCGGCCCGCTGCTCCGGGCCCGTGTGCCTCCTGCCGGACTCCGCGCGGAACACCTGGACGTCCTCGTGAGCGATCAGGTGGAGGGGGAGACCGGCTTCGCGCTGCTTGCGGATGAAGTCGCGCTGGAAGAACGAGCCTCGGGCGACGAGGCCGTCGTCGGCGACGCGACCCAGCAGGGCGACGCAGCGTTCGACGGGGACGAGGCCGGCGCGGGTGCCGCAGGCGAGGATCTGGGAGGGCAGGTCGATCAGCTCCGCGTGCTCGCGCCACGGCCGGACGGTGATCGCGACGTGCGCGCCCGGGCGGAGAACCGCCGCGAGGGCGGCGAGGATGCGCTGGAACCCGGCCAGGAGGCGGTGGTGGCCGATGTTGGCGAGGTTCCCGCGGTCGAGCAGGTTGCCGTAGAGGTGGTGGTACTTCTGCACACCGCCGCCGGGGATGACAGACACCTGCCCGTGGGTGGAGGGCCCGTAGGGCGGGGAGGTGACCACAAGCGCGGCCTGCCCCACGAGGTCCGGCGGCAGGAGCGTGGTCAGCTGGCGGGCGTCGCCGTGGAGCACCTGAGAGCCGTCGAGGACTGCCGGGTCTACGCCGTCGTGGTCGCGGGCGAGGTCGAGGTTGGCGCGGGCGACGTCGACCCAGTGCGGCTCGTACTCGACGCCGACGGCGCGGCGGCCGAGGTGGACGGCCTCGACGAGGGTGGTGCCGATCCCGCACATCGGGTCCAGGACGAGGTCCCCGGGGCGGGTGTAGTGGGCGATGGCGTGGGCGGCGACGGCGGGCAGCATCTTCGCCGGGTGCGCGGTCGAGTCCGGGGTGTAGCGGTCGCGGCGCTGGCTCGCGGGGGGATGCTGCGCGGTGGTCCATACCGACAGCGGCAGTTCCTCGATGTCGAGGTCGACCGGGAGCCGTTCGGGGTGGGCGGTGTCGGGCATCGCGTTGCCTTCCGGGTCGACGGACATGGGGTGGCCAGCGGACGTGTGGATCACTGCCGTGCTGAACGGGCGGAGGCGGGGCGGGCGCCGTCGTCGTGGGGCTGGGCGAAGACTAGGACGTCGCTGTGCACGCGCCGGTGCGCCGCGGGCGTCCGGCCGTCCGCCCGGTGGGCGGGATGCGGGCGCAGCCGGGCGGGTGGGAGGTGCACGGCGACGACGTGCTGGAGGTAGAGCAGGTCGGCGTTCTGCCCTGCGGTCACCATCGGGCCGCTCGGGTCGACGAGGACGCCGTCGCTGCGGTCACAGTGGGTGAGTACGGCGAGGACCCCGCCGAGCCGGAGTGTTCGGGCGGCGAGCCGGGCGACAGTGTCGGCGTGCTCGGCCGCGTCGTGTCTAGCAGGCATCACAGTGACCAGCAGATCGACCCGGTCGTCCGCGACGTCGGGCCGGGGAGGACCGGCATCGTTCCCAGCGGCGCCGTCGGGGAGATCTCCGGTATGCGGGCGGCGGCCGAGTTCGGCAACCGCTGCCACCACGCCGAGTGGAACCGGTTCTCCGAGTCCGTCTCGTGCGGCGGCGGGCCAGGGTAGGAGCAGGACGGTGGCGTCGGGTTCTGTGAACGAGGTGACGGCGCGGGCGAGCACGGGCAGCGGCCAGACCACGCCCGCCGGCTCGGTCTCCGGCGCCCCTCCCCGCCCCGACAGGCAGGGAGGGTCGGTGATAACGGGGCCCGCCTCGTGCCGGGTCGGGGTGAACCAGATGGTGGACGGGGTCGGGTGGTTGCCGCGCCGGGTGTGACGGCGCGCGGAGTTCGCCGGGCTCCGCCGCGTGCGGGTCGGCGCGGTCGGGTAGGGCCGGAAGTCCACGACCGTTCGGGCTCGGCGTGCCTGGCTCGACACGGCGGCGCCGGGGGTATCGGGCTTCTGTTCGTCGCGGGCTGGGTAATCGTCGGACGGCACAGGGACGCTCCTGAGGTCGGGGGCGGGCCGCGCTCCGGGCGCAGCCGAGGACGCCCCTGAACTCCGTCTTCGAGGCCCGGCGGGGACATGCCGGCATTCGCCGCCAGTACCCCTTGAATCGCGCAGCCCGCCCCACTCGCCGTGCCCGTCGCGACACCCGGCGGCGACCGGGCGGAAAGCGCGCAGAGCGCGGACGGGCTGAATTAGGTGGCTGGCGCGCGCGGCATGTCGCGCGGCCGAACGACCGGGTACCAAACGGGTACCGGACGCTTACCGATGAGGTACCGAGCGGGTACGGCGAGAGGTTCACGCAGCTCAAAGCATGATCGTTGGAGGCGATCGCCGGACCAGACCACGCGCTTCGAGCCCCGAACCTCATGCGGTCCAGGCCGTCCAAGTGATCGACGGTAAGCGTTTCGTACCTCTCCGGTATGCGATCGGGAACGGTTCGGTACCACCTGCTGTGGCGTCCTTTCCTCGCTGATTCACCGAGCGAGGCGAGGAGCCGACCGATGCAGGACAGGAACACGATTCCGAGGGCCGCTTTCGGCCCGACCGACATGCCGCTCGACGCCGCGCGCTCGGTGTTCGGGTGGCTGGTCACCGGGCCCGAGCCGCTGTCGGTGGACGGGCGCGAGTTCGCCGGGTTGCCCGACCGGGCGGTGCCGCTCGACGAGGTGCGGTACCGGCTGTTGCGCCGCCGCTGCCCACAGCCGGTGCGCGACGCGGTGTGGGCCCACCTCGTCGTGCGGTCCCGGGCAGCGCAGACGGAGGCGGGGGCCGGGGCGTGGACGGTCGGGTGCGTCGGGGTCGCGCTGCCCGCGCTCACCGGCATCGCCGCGAGGCTCACCTCCCGCTTCGTGGGCGACCCGCGCGACATCCACGCCGCGGTCCTGGCCGGGTTCCTGGCCGAGCTGCCGGTGATCGATCTGGCCCGGCCGCGGATCATGCTGCGGCTGCGGTGGGCCGCCTACCGCGCCGGGCACACCTGCCTACGGGAGTCCCTCGACGCGCCCACCCCGTCCGCGCGGGCGTTCCATTCCGCCGCCCCACCCGCACCGGCCGGGCACCCGGATCTGGTGATGGCCCGGGCGGTCACCGCGGGCGTCATCACGCCGGTCGAGGCCGAACTGATCGGCAGCACCCGGCTGGAGGAGGTGTCGCTGGCTGAGGCCGCCACCCGGCGCGGCACCGGATACGAGGCCGCGAAGAAGGCCCGCCAGCGCGCCGAGCACCGGCTCGTCGCGTTCGTCCGCGAGCGCCAGGCCGAGCCCGACGACGACCAGCTCGACCTCGACGCGATGACCGCCACCGACTCCCGTCGGACACGCAGGGTGACCGTCGAGGTGGTGTCGGGAACGCACCGGCGCCGCGTGCGCCGCCGGATGTCCCCGGACGCACAGCACGGCGGAGTTCAGGTGCGCGGACGGGACCAGCCCGTCCACGGCCGGGTTCCCCACCGCCCGGCGTCCGGCGACGACGCCCGCCGCGACCGACCGCAACAGCCGGTCGGCGGGCCCGAGGGCAGCACGAGCTCTGGGCCGGTCGAGACGCCGGGCCGCACCCCGCGACCGAGCACGGAGGAACCGCGATGCGCGTGAACCGACACACCAGCCCTCCTCACGGCGGAGGGCACCGCGTGCGTCGTCTGCTGGTGGTCGGCGCCCTCGTCGCCGTAAGCCTGCTCACGACAGTCGCCGCAGCGAACGCGGCCGAGGCCGGGGTGCTGGTGCTGGCTCAGGCCGAGTCGGTCGAGCAGGTGCTGGAGAACGTGCGCGGCTGGGTCGTCGGGATCCTGGCGTTGCTGGCCACGGTGTTCCTGACCATCGGTGGGGTCCGCTACATCCTGGGCAGCGGCGATCCTGGGGAGATCGAGAAGGCCAAGGTCGCCTTCCGCAGCGCGTGCGTCGGTTACGCCCTGGCGATCCTCGCACCACTGGTCGTCACGGTGCTGCAGGGCATCGTCGGAGCCTGACCGATGCCCCTCCCGACCTCACCGACCACACCCTGCCGGCGAGCCGCATCACCCGCATCCGCGACCGTGTCGCCCGACGTCGGACGATCGCGACGAGCAGAGCACGCCGCGAGGGGGTGGCGTCTGCTCCTGCGCGCACCGATCCTGCTCGCTGCGGTCTTCATGCTCGGCGCCGTCGGGCTGGCGACCGGGTCCTCCCAACCCGCGCCAGTGGCCCAGCACGCCGTCGCGCAACCACCGGACACCACCCCGGTACCGGTGCCGTTCTGTGAGGACGGCCTGCCGGTCGTCGAGTGCCTGGCCCCCACCCCCGCACCGGTACCGACCTTCCTGCCCCCGGACGTGGCGCCTGCGCCGACGGGCGATCCGGTCCCAGCTCCGTGCGAGGGCTTCGGGTGCCTTCCCGACGTACCCGCACCCGGCGTCGACCCGGGCGCGGTGGGCGGTCCCGCTCCGGGCGCCGAGGCGGCGGAGGAGCCGTGCGGGTTCACCGACCTCGGTGGCTGCGTCAGCAACGCGATCAACGCCTTCTTCCGCGGCGTGGTGACCGCGGCGCTCAACCCGCTGCTGGACCTGCTGTCGAACACGCTGCTCACCACACCTGAGTTGGACACGTTGCCCGGGCTCGCGGAGCTGTGGAGCAACTCCTGGCAGATCCTGCTCGCCTGCTACGGCCTGCTCGTCCTGGTGGCCGCCATCGTCATCATGTCGTTCGAGAGCCTGCAGACCCGCTACACCGCCAAGGAGATCGCCCCGCGGATCGTGGTCGGCTTCCTGGCCGGGGCGCTGAGCCTGTGGGTCGCGACCCGCGCCGTGGAGGTCACCAACGGCCTGTCCCGGGCGGTCATGGCCGGCGGGGTCGACCCGGCGGACGCGGGGCAGGCGTTGCGCGACATCACCCTCGGCTCGCTCAACGACGGCATCTTCGTGCTGTTCGTCGGGGTGTTCCTGATCGGGATGCTGCTCGCGCTGCTCGTCGGCTACGTCATCCGCGTCGCGCTCACCGTCATCCTCGTCGCCGGCGCGCCGCTCGCGCTGATGTTCCACGCGCTGCCCCAGACCGAGCACATCGCCTACTGGTGGTGGAAGGCGCTCGGCGGGTGCCTGGCGATCCAGGTCGTGCAGAGCCTCACGCTGATCACAGCGATGCGGGTGCTGCTGGCCCCCGGCGGGTTCACCCTGTTCGGGACGACCGAGAACGGGCTGGTCAACCTGCTCGTCGCGTGCGCGCTGATGTATGTGCTGTACAAGATCCCGTTCTGGGTGCTCGGCTCGATCCGCGGCGGGGGCGGGGGACGGTCGCTGATCGGGTCGCTGGTACGCGGGTTCATCGCCTACAAGACCTTCGGCCTGCTGTCGGGCCGCGGCGGCAAGGGCGGCGGAGGCCCGGCGGCGAACCGGGGCGGGCGGGGACGCGGCGGCCGGGCGGGCGGAGGCGGGACCGGTGACGGTTCCGGCGACGCCTACGCGAACGTGCGCGCCGACTCCGAAGGCCAGTACATGCTCCCGCTGAGCGGGCTGCGCCGGGTCCGCGCCGCCCGCCGTCCGAGCGGCGACACCCCGCCAGCACCGCAGGCAGGCGGGGCCGGGCAGGGCCGGCAGCTCGCGCTGCCGCTCGGCGAGGACTGGCCCGAGAACCGGCCGGTCCTCGGCCGCGACGGCCAGTACCGCCTGCCCATCGACGTGCCTCGCCGAGCCCGCACCCCGTCCACGCCACCGGGAACTCCGGATCGGAGCTCGGCAACGCCGGGACCCGCGCCACGGCGACGACGATCGGGCGTTCAGCTCGAGCTGCCACTCGACCCTTACCAGGGCAACCGGCCCGGCCGCGACGGCCAGTACCCGCTTCCGCTCGACGGCGTGCACCGGGTCCGCCGTGCCCCGGCCCCGACTCCACCGGCGCCACCGCGCCGGACAAGTGGCCCGCGACCGCGACAGCTCGAGCTTCCCTTCGACCCCTACCGGGACAACCGTCCCGACCGAGCCGGCCAGTACCCCCTCCCGCTCGACGACCTCCGCCGCGTCCCCCGCCGCCCCGCAACAACTGCGAGCCCAACACCGGCAGTGCCACCGGCACCGGCTCCGGTGCGACCGGCCGCCCCGCGATCAGGCGGTCAGCAGCTACGCCTCCCGATCGGCCTCCCCACACCGATCCGGCCAGCGGCAACCCCAGCACCAGCAGCTCCGGCGCCGCGTCCACCCGCCCGCCGCCGCGGCGGGGCGACCGGCACCACCCCCGCTCCCCGACCCGGAGCCGCCGCACCGGCTCGCGACGAGCCGGGTCCACCGCCCGCCTCCGCCACCCCGCCCGCGCGCCGCACACCACCCCCGGCCCGCCGCCCGCGCCGGTCCCGACCCGCAGACCCCACCGGAGGAACGTCATGACATCGCCCGTCCGGATCCCCGCCGACGTCGACATGGCCGACCGTGTGATCGGCTCGTTCACCGCCCGCCAGGTCACGATCCTCGGTCTGACCGGCCTCGTCCTCTACGCGGCCTGGGACGCGACCCGGGTCGCCGTGCCGACCGCGGCGTTCCTCGCCCTCGCGGTTCCGGTCGCGGTGACCGCGGTGGTCCTGGCGCTCGGGCGCCGTGACGGCGTGTCGATGGACCGCCTGTTCGTTGCCGCGATCCGCCACCGCCTCGCCCCCCGAACCCGCACCGCCCACCACGTCGACACCGGACCTGGTGGCAGTCATGACGGAAGGGCCCCGGCCTGGCTCGACGCCCGCGGCCGTCCCGCCGAGGAGCCCGCCGTCCGCGGACGGCGAGGGGTCCTGCGTCTTCCCGCCCGCTCGGTCACCGCCGGGAACAGCGGGACCGACGTCGGGGTGGTTGACCTCGGCACCGACGGGCTGGCCACGGTCGCGGTCGCGTCCACGGTCAACTTCGCGCTGCGCACCCCGGCCGAGCAGCAGTCCCTCGTCGCCGTCTTCGGCCGCTACCTGCACAGCCTGACTGCGCCGGTACAGGTCCTCGTCCGGGCGCAACCGCTCGATCTCACCGGGCAGGTCGCCGACCTGCGCACCCGCGCCGCCGATCTGCCACACCCGGCGCTGCGGGCCGCAGCGCGCGAGCACGCCGACTACCTCACCCGTCTCGGCGGGCACGCCGTGCTCCTGCGCCGCCAAGTGCTGCTCATACTGCGGGAACCGCTCGGCCCCGTTGGACCGGTGGACGGGCTCGGTGGGCCCTCACCGCTGGCGGCGGCTCGTGCCGGTCTGGCGTCGCTGACCGGCAGGCGCCACCCCGCGCGCCCGCCCGGTAGTGGCGCGCGCCGGGCCGCCGAGGCCCGCCTCGTCCGGCGGCTGGGCGAGGCGATGGAGCTGCTCGCCCCGGCCGGGATCACCGTCACCCCGCTCGACGCCGCCCGCACCACCGCAGTGCTCGCCGCCACGTGCAACCCCGACCCGCTCCTCCCACCGACACCGCGACGTGCCGGAACCGACGAGGTCGTCCACGCCGCGCCCGGTCCGACCTACTGGGAGGGCGACGACCCGGACGACGGCTACGACACCGACCAGGGGTACGGCGACTGGGACGACCCCGAACCCACCGCACCGGACGACGACGAGGACTGGGAGTACGAGGACTGGCCCGACGACGCGGACGACGTCGCGTGGGACGGGGGAGCCGGTGCTTCGCCGAACGCGGCGGCCCGGGGCGGACGGGCGAGGCGAACAGCCCCCGAACCCGAGGCGCTGAAACGGGATCGGAGTCGTCGGCGTCACGCGCCTCTCGCCCGCGGAGGGCAGCGATGAGGCGGGACCGGCGCAGGCCGCGCACGGCGGGCACGGCGGCGTCCGTGTTCGTGCCCGACACCCTCACCGTCGGCACCCGACACCTGGAGATCGGCGACGGCGAGCACGTCGCGTCGCTGGCAGTCGTCGGGTTCCCCCGCGAGGTGCACCCCGGCTGGCTCGACCCGCTGCTCACCCACCCCGGCCGGATCGACGTCGCCGTGCACGTCGAACCCGTCGACCCGGTCACCGCTGCGAGCAGGCTGCGCTCCCAGCTCGCGAAGCTCGAGAGTGGCCGGCGCTCCACCGCCGAGCACGGCCGGCTGCACGACCCGCACGTCGAGGCGGCCACGGAGGACGCCTACGACCTGTCGAGCCGGGTCGCCCGCGGCGAGGGCCGCCTGTTCCGGGTCGGGCTCTACCTCACCGTGCACGCCGCAGGCGCCACGGAGCTGGCCGACGAGGTAGCCGCGGTCCGCGCGCTGTGCGCGAGCCTGCTTCTCGACGCCCGCCACATCACCTTCCGCGCCCTGCAGGGCTGGGTCACCACCCTCCCGATGGGGCTCGACCCGGTGGGGATGCGCCGCACCTTCGACACCTCGGCGCTGTCCGCGGCGTTCCCGTTCACCAGCCCGGACCTGCCCGCGCCCGACCCCGCGAGCGCCGCCGTCGCGGACGGGGTGCTCTACGGCTACAACCTCGGCTCCCAGGGTCTCGTGCACGTCGACCGCTTCGCCGCCCACATGCACAACCACAACGCCGTCGTCCTCGGACGGTCCGGCGCGGGCAAGTCCTACCTGGTCAAGCTGGAACTGCTGCGGTCGCTGCACCGCGGCGTCGAGACCGTCGTCATTGACCCGGAGGACGAGTACACCCGCCTGTCCGACGCCGTCGGCGGCACCCGGATCGATCTCGGCGCGCCCGGGATCCGGCTCAACCCCTTCGACCTCCCGATCCACACCGGCCCCGACGGGCGCCGCCACGCCCCGCGCGACGCCTTCGCCCGGCGCAGCCTGTTCCTGCACACCGCGGTAGCGGTGCTGCTCGGCGAGCGCCCCGACCCGAGCGCGAGAGCGGCGCTCGACCGCGCGATCACCGCCACCTACACCGCCGCCGGCATCGTTGCCGACGACCCCGGCACGTGGACGAGGCCCGCTCCGCTGCTGCGCGACCTGCGCGACACCCTCGCCGACCCGGACGGACCCGCCGCCGCGAGGGAACTGGCCGACCGGCTGCACCCCTTCGTCGACGGCAGCTTCAACCGGCTCTTCGACGGCCCGACCACCACCCGCCCCGAGGGCCACCTCGTCGTGTTCAGCCTGCGCGACCTGCCCGACGAGCTCAAGGCCACCGGCACCCTGCTCACCCTCGACGCGATCTGGCGCCACGTCACCAACCCCGCCCTGCGCCGCCCACGCCTCGTCGTCGTCGACGAGGCGTGGCTGCTGATGCAGGACCGCGCCGGGGCCGAGTTCCTCTTCCGGATGGCCAAGGCGTCGCGCAAGCACTGGGCCGGGCTGACCGTCGCCACCCAGGACACCGCCGACGTCCTGGGCACCGACCTCGGCCGTGCGGTCGTCGCGAACGCCGCCACCCAGGTACTGCTCCGCCAGTCCACCCAGGCCATCGACGAGGTCACCCGTGTGTTCGACCTCTCCGCCGGGGAACGCCAGTTCCTGCTCTCCGCCGACCGCGGCCAGGGACTGCTGTCCACGGGCACCACCCGCGTCGCGTTCCAGGGCGTCGCCTCCGAGCTGGAGGACACGCTCTGCACGTCCAGCCCGGCCCAGCTCGCAGCGCAGAACCTCGCTGGGCAGGACATCGACGCAGGCCGCGGTGACGACGAGGAGGACACCGCGCCGGGCGGCGACGGAGACGGCTGGATCGACCTCGACAAGTCTCGACCTCCGGATCGGCGACGCCGCGAACGCGACTCCGCCTACGTCGTCCTCGACCCGTCCTGACCCCGGCCGAGCCGATCCAGCTGGACCAACCCCCATCACCCCACTCGGCCCGGAGGCCATGCCGTGCCCACGCCCACTCTTGTCACAACCTCGCGAACGACCCCCGTCGGCGGCCCGCTCGGCGACCTCCTGCGTGACCCGAGTGACACGCTCGGGCGGTGGTTCGCCGACACGCTCGGGCCGGTCGTGTCCGTGCTCGTCACGCACTGGCCGATCACGCTGGTGCTCCTCGCGGTCGTCGGCACGGTGACCGCGCTCGGGTGGCGGCGGTTCACGCGCCGCCGCGACGACCGGCTCCTCGCCGACGCCCGGCAGGTCACCGTGCTCGCCCCGCCCACGGTCGACCCGGCCGGCGGCGAGGCCCTGTGGGCGAACCTGGTCGGCCTGCTCCGCCCGACCTGGCGTCGCCTGCTCGCCGGCCAGCCGCACCTGGTCTACGAGTACGTCTTCACCAGCACCGGGGCAACGATCCGGCTGTGGGTGCCCGGCGCCGTCCCACCCGGACTGGTCGAGCGGGCCGTCGAGGCGGCCTGGCCCGGATCGCACAGCCGCACCGAACCCGCCGCCGCGCCCCTGCCGGCCGTCGAGCCCGGGCGACGGCGGGTGGTCACCGGCGGCGAGCTGCGCCTCGCCCGCCCCGAGGCCCTACCGCTGCGGACCCGGTTCGACGCCGACCCGGTCCGCGCCCTGCTCGGCGCCGCCGTCGGACTCGGGCACCACGAGACCGCCTGCGTCCAGGTGATCGCCCGCCCGGTCACCGGACGCCGCGCGGCTCGAGCCCGGCGCAGCGCCCGACACCTGCATGGCACGAACGGATCACCCGCCGGTCTCCTGGCCGGGGTGCTGTCCGAGATTCTCGACCTGGTCACCCCGCGCCCCCTGCGCCCTGCCCGCCGCACTGGCGCTCCCCCGGTGAGGGGAGCGCGTAGCGGGCCGGGCCAGGACCGGCAGACCGCACTCGACCTGTCGGCCCAGGCCCGGGCGGTGGTCGAGAAGCAGCGTGGCTCCCAGTACGAGACCGTCGTCCGTTACGCCGCCGCGATCGACCTGCCTGTCGACCTGGCGCGGAAGCACTCCGAGGACGATCCGGTAGCGAAGGCGCACGACCTCGTACGCGGCCGCGCCCACGCGCTGGCCGCCTCGTTCGCCTCCTACACCGAGCACAACCGCTACGGCCGCCACCGGCTGCGGCACCCCGCGGACGCCCTCGCCGCGCGCCGCCTCACCCGCCGGCCGCGCCTATGGGGAAGGGGACCGTGGGGGCGTGACGGCGACGTGCTGTCGGTGCGCGAGCTCGCCGCCCTCGCGCACCTGCCCACCGACGACCACGTACCCGGCCTGCTCCGCGCCGGAGCCCGCGCCGTCGCCCCTCCGCCGGGCATCGCCACCCCGAGCCCGGACGCCAAGCCTCTCGGGACCACCGACACCGGGCACGAACGTCCGGTCGCGTTGCTCGTGCCCGACGCCCGGCAGCACCTGCACGTCATCGGCGCCACCGGCTCGGGCAAGTCGACCCTGCTCGGCAACATGATCCTCGCCGACGCCGACGCCGGCCGCGGGATCCTGCTCGTCGACCCCAAGGGCGACCTCGTCACCGACGTCCTGTCCCGGCTACCCCGGCGCTGCGCCGACCGCGTCGTGCTCCTCGACGCCGACGCCCGCTCCCGCCCGCCCTGCCTCAACCCCCTCGACACCACCAGCACCGGACCCGGCACCCCGGCGAGCGACCTGGCCGTGGACAACCTCGTGTCGGTGTTCCGGCGGGTCTACGCCGCCTACTGGGGACCCCGCACCGACGACGTCATGCGCGCCGCCTGCCTCACCCTGGCTCTGCAGCCCGACACCCCGACGCTCGCCCAGCTCCCCGGCCTGCTCGCCGACCCCGCCCGCCGGGAACGGCTCACCGCCGCGGTCACCGACCCCGTCCTGGCCGGGTTCTGGGACTGGTACACCCAACTGTCCGACGCCTCCCGCGCCCAGGTCGTCGCGCCACTGCTCAACAAGCTCCGTGCGTTCCTGCTGCGCCCCTTCGTCCGCGAGGCCATCGCCGCCGGGCCCTCCACCATCGACATGACCACCGTTCTCGACGGCGGCATCTGCCTCGTCCGTATCCCCAAGGGCTCGCTCGGCGAGGAGACCACTCGCCTGGTCGGGTCGCTTGCCGTCGCCGCCGCCTGGCAGGCCACCACCGCCCGCGCCCGCACCCCCCAACGCGACCGCGCCGACGCCTCGCTCGTCATCGACGAGTGCCACAACTTCCTCAACCTGCCCTACCCCATCGAGGACATGCTCGCCGAGGCCCGCGGGTTCCGCGTTGCCATGACCCTCGCCCACCAGCACCTCGGACAGCTCCCCCGCGAGCTGCGCGAGGGCTTCTCGACCAACGCCCGCTCGAAGATCTACTTCAACGCCGGCCCGGAGGACGCCCGCGACCTCGCCCGCCACACCGCCCCGCACCTGACCGACCACGACCTGACCCACCTCGGCGCCTACCACGCCGCCGCCCGCCTCGTCCTGCACGGCGAGCAGGCCCCCGCGTTCACGCTGCGCACCCGGCCCCTCCCGGCACCGGTGCCCGGCCGGTCCCGCGAGATCCGGGCCGCGGCCCGGACGGCCGACGCGGCGCGCGCCCATGCCGCCCGCGAACGGGCCGCGAACGGCCGCGCGACGGCGACCACTGCTGCCCCGCCGGACCGGCCCACGACGGACGCGGTCGACCCGCGCCGCCGTGGCTGACCCGGCACCACCACCTACGGAACGGAAGGCCGCACGATGATCACCAACCCGATCCAACAGCGAACTTTGCGTGGAGTCCTCCCGAGTCACCCGACCGCGCGGCCCGGCGGGCGCGTCCGCGACAGCGCCGAACACCAGGCCGCACTCGCGTGGCGGCTCACCCCGCGCGACCACTGGATTGTCGCCATGCTCGCCGAGCACCGCGTCCTGACCGCCACCCAGATCACCGGCATGGCCTTCCCCTCGTTCCGGGCCGGACGCCAGCGGCTCCGCGAGCTCCACCAGTGGTCGGTCGTCGACCGGTTCCAGCCCTTCGCCACCGTCGGCAGCGCCCCCATGCACTACGTCCTCGCCCCCGCCGGAGCCGCGGTCCTGGCCGCCACGCACGGCCTCGAACCGCGTGAGCTGGGCTACCGCCACGACCGCACCCTCGCCATCGCCCACAGCCTGCAACTCGCGCACACCATCGGCGTCGCCGAATGGTTCGCCTCCCTCGTCTCCGCCGCCCGTCACAGCACCGGAACTGCGCCGACGGCACTGGAGACCTGGTGGTCGGAGACCCGGTGCACGCGCCTGTTCGGCGACCTCGTCCGCCCAGACGGCTACGGCCGCTGGACCACCAGCGGTCGCCGCATCGAGTTCTTCCTCGAGTTCGACCTCGGCACCGAGGCCCTGAGCCGGGTCGCGGCGAAGCTCGCCGGCTACGCCGCCCTCGCCGCCGCCACCGGCATCACCACACCGCTGCTCGTCTGGCTCCCCACCCCCCGCCGCGAGGCCGGGGCCCGCACCGCCCTGCACCGCGCCTGGCGCCACCTCGACCGGCCCACCGCCGTCCCTGTCGCGACCGCCGCCGCCGGGCTGCTCGACCCCCACGCGCCGAATCCCAGCCCGGCCGACCCCGTCTGGCTCCCCCTGCACGCCACCGGCACCGGCCGGGACGGCGCCCGCCTGCCCCTGCACCGCCTCCCCGACGCCTGGCCCCACCTCGACGGCCCCCACCCCAACGGCCCAGATCCCCTCGACGCAGCCCCCGTGCAGGCAGGCCCCACCGGCATGACCGACAGCGGCACCGGACCCCACCGGCTCCCCGCCCCGTTCCCCATGCCACCCGCCCCCTCGCCACGCGGCACAACCACCCCGGCGCCGTGAGTGCGCGGATCGGGGCCGCGCTCCTCGCGGTCGTCGTCCTGCTCCCGATCCTCGTCCTCGCCGCCGTGCAGAGCGCCGTCACCTCCATGTTCGGCGCGAGCAGCCCCAGCTCGAACGCGCTGGCCGACATCCCCGCCGACTACCTCGCGCTCTACCGGCAGGCCGCCCCGACCTGCCCCGGGCTCGACTGGTCGGTCCTCGCCGCGGTCGGCAAGGTCGAGACCGACCACGGCCGCTCCCCACTACCCGGGGTCCGCGACGGCGAGAACGCCGCCGGCGCCGGCGGGCCCATGCAGTTCCTCGCACCCACCTTCGCCGAGGTCGTCGCCCGCCACCCGCTCCCGGCCGGCGGCGCCCGGCCACCCTCGCGCTACGACCCGCACGACGCCGTGCACGCCGCCGCCCACTACCTCTGCGACAGCGGCGCGAGCACCGGCGACCTCAACGCCGCCCTCTTCGCCTACAACCGCGCCGGCTGGTACGTCCGCAAGGTCCTCGACCAGGCCCGCGCCTACGCCGCGACGCAACCCACCGGGACCGGGGACTGCAACGCCATCGCCGCCACCGGCCCGGCCACTCTCGCCGCGATCAACTACGCCTGCGGCCAGCGCGGCCTGCCCTACCTCTGGGGCGGTGACGGCCCCGACAACGGCGAGGCCGGGTTCGACTGCTCCGGCCTCACCACCGCCGCCTACGCCGCCGCCGGGATCACCCTCCCCCGCACCGCCCAGACCCAGTACCTCGCCGGCCCGGCCGTCCCCGAGGGCGCCCCGCTGCTCCCCGGCGACCTGGTCTTCTACGGCACGCCCGGCACGACCGTCACGGCCCGCATCCACCACGTCGCGCTCTACCTCGGCGGCGGACAGATGATCAACGCACCCCGCTTCGGCGAACCCGTCCAGGTCGAGCCCTACCGGTGGAACGGCGACGACTACGCAGGCGCCAGCCGACCCGCCGGAGTCCCCTCCTGAGCGGTGCCCGGAGTCGTTTGCGCTGCTCCACGAGGTGCGCACGCTCCGCTTGACATCCCCGACGAAGGAAGCGTCCATAGGTCCGTAGCCCGCACCACCGGCAGCGCACCGGGGGCCACACGCTCCGGCCGGGGCATGACCACCGCTTCGCACCACCGACGACACGGAGCCCGTCATGTCCACCAACACCACCCTGCCCGACAACGCCAGCACCACCGAGCACGGCGACGTGCGCCCCGACGGCGACGACCGGCCCGCCACCGACCGCACCGCCACCGCAGCCGATCATCTGTGGGCCGCGCTGCACGCCCGTCCCGGCGGTACCGCTGAGGAGCTGTCCACCGACGCCGGGATCGGTCGGTCGACCGCCGCGAAGATCCTCGCCCGCTGGGTCACCGACGGCACCGCGGTCCGGATCCCGACGGAGGGGAAGCGTTCCGCCTCCCGCTTCGCCGTTCCCGCGTCCGCCGACGCCTACCTGCCCGACAACACGAACGGCAGCGCGAAGGACGCCAGCGACCCGCACACCGGCCGCATCACCAACACGCCGGAGGGCGTCGGCGACACGGCCACGGACGGTGTGGGCGATGCGGATGCCGCTCCGTGCGGTGCCGAGGACCCCGCCGAAGCGGTGACCGGCGTGACGGGTACAGCGACCGACCCGGCCATCGGTACCGAAGTCGGTTCGGAGGTGGCAGCCGACGCCCCATCCACGCCCGCGACGGGCGTGCACGACGACGGGACGACGGATACGCCCACCTTCGACACGGCAGACACCGAGGAGAACCCAACGGAGGGCGCCGAGCCCGACGACGCGAACCCGGCTGTCGCGGCGGCAGTCCGCGGACCCCGGCTCGCACCCGGTGCCCTGCACGGCATGGTCGAGGACTACCTGCGCGATCACCCCGACGAGGAGTTCGGCCCGACGAAGATCGGCCACGAACTCGGCCGCTCCACCGGCGCGGTCGGCAACGCCCTCGAGCGCCTCGTGAAGGCGGGCTACGCGGTACGAACGAAGGACCGACCGAAGCGGTACGCCCTGGCAACGGCCGCAGCCACCGACCTCGACACCGCCGGGGAGGACGGCGCGTAGCCGAATCGACTACTCGAGCCGGTCGCAACGGGCGGGCACCGACGGCAGCAAACCGTCGGTGTCCGCCTGCCACTCTTCCCCTGCACTCGGACGCGGCCTCGTTGCTGGCCGCCGCTGGAGGCTCGGCCTCCACGCGGCGTCCAGGCTCACCGCTACTCGGCATGCGCGCGTAGGACGACGGCTGGCGGCGTGTCGACGGCCTCGCGCGACTGCTCGACCCGACCTCGTGCAGACCAGACGGTCGGCGACATGCAGACGATAACCTCATAGATGGACTGACTAGTTGACAGGCCGTGCGCGCGATGCGAGGGTGGTCCGGTACCCGGATAGCCGGGCCCGCTAGTTGAGGAAGGTACACCACATGCCTATCCACATCACGCTCACCAGGAAGACCCGCATCGATGACCCCACGGACGTGCTGGGCCGCACCTACTTCGGCTGGGACCCGGATGCGACCGCGGAAACCAACTGGGCGGCCAACCGGGGCCACTGGGTGCTCGGCCAGCGCGCCAGGGGTGAGAGGTACGTCCTGTTCTCGTTCGTCGACGATCGGGAGATCGTCATGGCGGCCGAGATCGATGACATCGTGGAGGCCACGGACAAGCCCGGCAAGAAGATCATCGAGGGTGCTCTGCTCCAGCCGGGCCACCCGGTCTACGAAGCCTTCGTCGGCCAGCCCCAGCCCGAGTCGGCGCGCGTCCGCAACCCCGTGACCTATCTCGACGTGACGGTCGGCGGGTGGCTCTGCGGGTGCGGGTGCGGAGCCGAGATCTATGTCGGCGAGTTCGTACGCGGTCACGAGCAGACGGCACTGCACCAGCGCGTCGCGCGCATCGGCACGATCCCGGAGTTCATCCGCTGGTTCGACACCTTGGAAGCTGGTCAGTCCCCCGAGACGACTCGCGCAACCGCGATCGCGGTGGAAGGCCGGCTCGAGCTGTCGGTGACCGCGAAAGGCGCTACGACCCTGAGGTTCACTCCGGTCCCGGCCTGATCGGCGTCACCCCGACCGGGGAGACCGGTTGCACGAGAGGCACGCCCACGTCGTCGACGTGTCCAGCTCCGAGTCGCCGTCGGGACCCGGCGACGCCCGACGCTCCGACCCGGACCACCGTTCCAGCTGGTCCGGGTCGAGGCGTGGTCCGTGCGGGCGTTCAGTCACCGATGAGACCGGCCGATCTCGCAGTGTGGGCCGTGCCCGGGGTCGCCGAAGAAATCCTCCGGCAGGTCCGGACGGTCGCCCTCGTCGTCGGGGTCCGCCTCCCCGGGCGGGACGGGGCGGGTACCGGCCGAGGTCGACCAGCCCGGCCACCGTCGTCATGGGCACCCGGGCGCAGTGCAGTCGGGGCATTCGTCGAGGAGAAAGGAAGCCCACCCAGCCCGACCTCGGGGATGAACGCTAGATGGTGGCGGGGTCGTCGGGGTCACGGACGGCGAGCAGGTGCCAGGCGTGTCCGGCCGTAACGGCGGCGGGGTCGTCGGTGACGACCACGCGGGCGGCGGGCACGCCCAACATGAACCGCCACGTCCCGGGCCATCCGGGCGCGGAGGTGCCGCAGGTGTGCGGCGGTGCCAACCGGTGGCGCCCGGGTCGGCCGGGTTCGGTTGTCGGAGGTACGGGGTGCCGGACCCCCGTCGGGCGGTCCGGCACCGGGAACGGTCAGCGGGTCGCGCGGAGGGCAGCCGTGGCTGCGCGGGCGATCTCTCGCGCGGTGGTTGCCGGGTCCGTGAGCGGGAGGACGGTGGCACCGTTCAGCGGCTCGACGGGTCCGCGCGGGGCGAGCCAGAGCACCCCGCACCCGGCCGCGCGGAGCCGGTCGACCCGGGCCTGCGCGGCCGCGCGGGGGGTCGGACAGAAGATGCCGTCGGACACGACGACCAGCAGCCGCGCCGCGCCCGGGGAGGCCAGCCCGAGGGCGCCGTCGAGGGCGGCGATGGCCTCGTCGATGACCTCGTACCCGTCCGGGGCGCGGAACCGGGTCACCCGGTCCGGTACTGCACCTGGGCGGGTGATCGCGTGCACCGCCTCGCCGAAGGCGACCGTGGCCGTGGTGGCAGGGACCCGGGTGTGGGCGGCGGCGTTCGCGAGGATCCACGCCGCCGAGGTGACCGGTCGCGCGAACTCGCGCATCGAGCTGGACACGTCGCACGCGATGCCCAGCCGCAGCGGCGGGGTCGGCACGGCGCGGCGGGTGGTGCGGGTGAACGGCTCCGCGGTCGGCATCGCCCCGGCCGCGCGCTGGGCGTCGGCGGCGAGCGCCCCGCGCATCCGCAGCCGCCCGGGCGGCATCGCCGAGGTGGTGCGCGTCGCGACCCGGTCCCGGACCCCGGCGGTGTCCAGCACCCGGCCGACCTGACGCGCGGCGCGGCGCTCGTCGGCGGTGGGCGCGCGGGTGCCCGCGATGACGTCCCGGGCCCCACCGCCGGGGGCGCCGGTGGTCGCCGCTCCGGTCCCGTCGTCGGTGGCGGGGCCGAACACCCGGGCTGCGGCGGCCCCGGCGGCCGGGTCACCCGCCGGGCCGGTGGCAGGGGCGCTGGACGTTGCGGGGGTGCCGTCGGCGGCACCGGGGACCGGTTCGTAGGCGACGGCCGCATCGATACGGCGCAGCGCGTCGGAGATCGCGCCGCTCATCGGCGACGGCCCGACGGCCGGGCCCGTCCCGTCTCCGGTCCCGGGGGCACCGTCCGGTGTCCCGGGGGCCGTGTCGGTCCCGGCGTCGGGGTCGACGCCGAGGGCGTCGCACCACCGGCGGCCGAGGTCGATCATCGCCTCGGCGTCGTCGTCCGGGGTGGCGTGCGCGGCCGTCCATATCTCGCGGAGGGTGGCGAGGGTGTCCTCGCCGAGGACGTCGGTGACGACTCGGGCGACCGACTCGACCTCGTCCGGGTTGAGGATCCCGGCGTCGACCCGGGCGAGCAGGAGCGCGGCGGCCCGTCCGGCGTCCGCGCGGCTCACGCCGAGGGTGCGGGTGGGGTCGGTCAGCCCGGACTCGTCGAGGATCAGGTGGGTGGCCGAAGCACGCAACCAGCGCCGGTCGTCCGGGCGGCGTGCGACCTGCACGGCCTCGATGCGGGACTCCTCGAGCTCCTCGGCCGCCGCCGCCGCGCCCGGGGGCGCGCCCGGGGGTGGTTCCCAGACCGAGTGCGCGGCGTGCGCGCACTCGTGCACCAGCAGGCCCCATGCGGGCCCGTACCGGGCCCGGTCCCCAAGCCGGTGTGGGGTGACCGTCGCGGGGTCGACCCCGCCGAGGTGGTGGCCGTTGACCTCGATCCGCGCCAGGGTCGGCAGGAAACATGCCGGGGCGCCCCGCCCGGCACCGGGGGCGATGGTGACCAGCAGGTCGTCGCGGTCGGCGATGACCGGGACCTCGTCGGTCATGGCGGCCGACAGGACGAGCCAGGCCGGGTCGGTGACGGCGACGGCCGGGGTGTCGGGGTCGGTGGTCGGGTCGGTGATCAGGTGGGCGCTCATGACGGGCTCCTCCGGGGGTTCGGGTGTGGTCGGTCAGATGCGGGTGCCGAGGGCGAGCGGCGCGTACTCGACGCCGAACGCGTCGCGGACCACGGTGGCGACGATCTCGCGGTCCTCCTCCGGGGCGACCCCGACGATGTTCCCGGCGGCCGCCTCGACACCGAGGACCTTCGCGATGCGGTCGAACGCGATCAGCTCCCGCAGTTGCGGGGCCCACCCGACCTCGCCTCGCCGTTGCCGGGTTGCGAGGTTCCGGGCCGCGCGCACGGCCCGCCGGTCGACCTTCAGCGCTACGGCGAGGTCATAGTCCGACGACACCTGGATCTGCGCGGAGAACCGTGACGACAGGGCGTCGGTGAGGACCGCGCCGTGGACCCCCGGGTTGTGCCCGGCCACCACGTAGAACCCCTCGGCGGCATCGACGACCTCGCCCCCGTTGGCCTTCACGATCACCTGACGGCGCCCGTCCATCGCCGGGTACAGCGTCGCGAGGACGTTCGGGGGGATCAGGGTGGCGTCGTCGACGAACAGCGGGCGGCCCTCGCGCATGGCCCGGATCAGCGGGCCGTGCACGAACACGTAACGGCCCTCCGGGGTCTGGGTGTACTCGCCCACGATGTCCGCGACAGTGGTGTCACCGTCACCGGGCACCGTGATCAGGTCACCGAAGGCCGCCTCGACCACCGAGGTCTTTCCGGTCCCGGGCGGGCCGTAGAGCAGGGCGGGCACCCCGGCCGCGCGCAACTTCCGCAGCGCCGTCACGTCCGGCACCCCCGCCACCGTCCGCGGGTGGTAGAGCTGCCCGTTCGGACGCGCCACCGGCCCCGTCACGGGCGCGTCGTCGGGCGTCGCGACAGCCCCAGTGGTGGTTGCGGCGGGTCCCGCCGTCGGGGCGGGGGCCGGGGTCGGGGCCGGGGTGGACGGGCGGGGTGCGGCCGGGCGGGCCGGGGCGGGCGGCACGGAGGCGAGGCGCCCGGTGCCCGGGGTGCCGCGGTAGCGGGCGGGCCGCTCGGAGACCAGCTCGGCCTCGCCGTGCGCGGCGAGCACGGTGAGCGCGTTCGCGACGGCCCCGGACGACCGACTCAACGCCCGGGCGACCTCCCCGGCCGTGAACGTGTCGGTGGGCGCCTCGTCGAGGTGGACCGCCACCTGACGGCGCAGCTCGCCGTTGGGCAGGCGGCCGGGGCGCCCGGTCGGTGCGGTGGTTGGGGCGGGGGCTTCGGCGGGTGTGGGCACGGCACGAGTCCTTTCGCGTTTCCGGTGAGGCGCAGAAACCGAGGCGATCGGGTCGAAACTCGTCGATCCTACGACGGTCGACGCATTCCCCAGGGTCGGGGGCTGCCTCTGCGACGACCTAAATATAGCTCTGCCGCGCCCACTCTTCAACACTTTTCCGCGCCATTTCAAGACTCTTTAAGGATATCCGCGAATTCAATCCAGGCCCTGCGGAACAGCCCATCTTCACCGGGAACGCCGGCGACCAATGGGAAGGTATGAATGCAGCCCGACCGCGGCGACCAGTCCGACATGACATCGACAGAGGAAGAATAGCGAGAGAAGCAGTAGTAGGAAGCAGGAGATTTGAGGAGGGAGAATAAGAAAGAAATGAGGGAGAGGCAGATATGAAGATATAAAGAGAACGAAGCAGCCCGACCCGATGTGAAGTTACTCCTGAGGGGAGGCGAGTCTGGGACACCAGGTGATCCGTCTGTGGACGTCCTGACATGCCCGAGGTGCACCACGGACGGGATCAGTCCTGGCCTCCACCACGAACTGATCCCTTAGCGGATCCCCCAGGTGAACCCCCAACGGCGGCCACGACGATCGGTGTTGATCTCCAGCGTCCGTCCACTCTCGACGGAGCAGCAACCGTCCCGCGCTGGTCTGTTCGAGTGAACCTTGTCCGTTCGCCCACGGCGACGCACCCCGCCAGGAACGGTGATCCCTTCGGGCCGAACGGCCGACATCCGTTCGGGCCGGTACCGGGAAGACCCACGAAGGGGACGGCGAGGCGAGGCAACGGAGGAACGATGAAACCCGATGACAGATGTTTCCTGCGGGACGCGGCTGCCGTCAAGCACATCTTCGGCGACAAGTGGACGATACCGGTGATGGTCGCGCTGGCCGGCGGCCCGATGCGCAGGTCGAAGATCCTCACAACGGTCAACTCCTACGCGATCGACGAGAACTGGCGGGGAAAGGCGACGGTCCTGCACGACCGCATCCTGAGCAGGACGCTGCACAAGATGGTGGCCGAGGGACTCGTCGCCCGTCAGGAACTGCCGGACGTCTTCCCGCGACATGTGCGGTACGAGTTGCTCCCCGAGGCGGCCGACTTCCTCGACAGGGTGCGGCAGGTGGTGGGCTGGTCGGAACACAACGCGCACGTGGTGGCGAACGCGCAGGAGTTCCACCGTCTCCAGACCGGGGAGCCGGACGGCTGCGACCATGAGGTGTGTGATCTTCCCGCGAGTGGTTGAGCTCCGCATCGTGTAGCGGGGTTCAACCGGCACGAGCCGTACCGCCCGGGGGCACGCTGCCACTGTCGTCGGCGCCCCGGGGAACGTGCTGTTCGGCGGCGCCCCGCGACTGGAGACGCCGAGCGAGGTCGATCGTGTCGGCGTCCGGCTGATCGCCGATCTCGCCGAGCCGGGCCGTCAGCAGCGCCAGCGTCCGGGAGATGGCATCCAGCCGCCCGAGTCGGCTCTGCAGCCGCATGATGTCGCGGTAGATCATCTCGTTGATGGGGTCGAAGGCCCTGGCGATCTCCAGGAGGTCGAGAGTGCGCTGCGGGTCGCGCGGGACGAGCGCTCGCGCGAGCGCCGCGGCGGAGTCGATGGCGTCGCGCCGGACCGCCTCGCGAGCGATCTCGATCCAGGGGTAGGGCGTTCCCTCGGCGAGCTCGCCGCCGTAGGTCTCGACGACGAGCTGGTCGGCGTCGATGCGCTCCTCGTCGGTGCCGGCGGCGCGTCGGGCGGTCACCGCGGCGTCGAAGCGCCAGTAGTCGACGTCCACCAGATCGGGGTCTAGGCAGAAGCGGCCGTCGCTGTTGCGGACGATGTCGCCGACCTCTTCGCCGGTGACCTGGGTCAGGGTCTGACGCAGCCGGGTGAGTGCGGTGTTGAGTGAGTTGGTTGTGCGGCCGGGCGAGCTGCCGGGCCACAGCGCGGCCGCGACGGACTCACGGCCGACTCCGTCGGGGTGCAGGGCCAGGTGCACGAGCAGCTCCCGTGCCCGAGGCTGCAGGCGGCCGGTGATCTCCACCTCCGCCTCGACCTCGTGCGAGCCGTAGCCGGCTGGGTCAGAACTGTCCGGATCGCGACGGGGACGCCAGTGCAGTCGGGGCGGGCCGAGGACCACGAGCCGGAGCGGGAGTACGCCGAACGTCGGCTCGTCCGTCGAGCGGGCGACGTGGGCCGGAGCGCGGAGTGGCGCATGTTCGGTCGAGGAAGGCGGATCGTTGCGCTCCTCGATGGACGGCGGACCGATCTCGAGAGAATCCGCCACCTTCGCGCCGATGGCGCTCCGGTCCGGCGCGGCGGTGCCGGACGCGGTGTCATGGAACAGCTCGACGATGCGGACGGCGGCATCGCGGTCGAGGGTGAGCAGACGTGTGCCGCGCAACGCGGCACACGGGCCCGGGCCGGTCGCTGTGACGGTGCCGTCGCGTCGGACGTGCACCGTGCTGCCCGATCGCCACTGGCCCAGCAAGAGCGCGCTGATCCCGAAGTCGGAGCCGTTGTCGAGGACGGCCTGCAGCCGGGCGTTGTCACCGGCGATGCGCGCGACCAGGACGAGGACGGGCATGGTGTGGTCAGTCGGCGGGTGTGCCGCACGGGCGACGGACTCGGACTCCAGGACGTCGAGCGCGCCGTCCAGCGTGTCGTGGACCTCGATCCCGGAAGGAAGGTCCCCTGTCGAGCCGAGGACGCCGATAGAGTCCTCGCGCGGAACGAGGAGGCGGACGACGGGGCCGCCCTCGTCGAGGTCCGGGCGCTGGTCCACCGCCCCGTCGAGGACTCCGGCGATCAGAGTCAGCAGCAGCGCCCGGAGCGCGTCGGGGGCACCGGGGCCGGCCAGACCGAGGCCGCGGGTGCCTGCCGCCGCCAGCGCGATCCGCTGGGCGTCCTCGCCCGGCGTCGCTCCCCCGGCCGCGGGCGTGGCCGGGCCGGACCTGGTGTCGGTGCTCGCGAGCTGGTCGTCCTCGTCGCGTCCGGGGTCGGGGTCGTCGTCAGGACCGGGATCACCTTCCGGGTCCGGCTCGTCGGGATCCGGTTGGTCGGCGCGGAGGTGGGCCAGCCGGAGCTGGTAGACCACCGGTGCGGCCGGGAGGTCGTCGCGCCGCCCGCTGCCCGGACGGTAGCGGCGCCGGTGTCGGCGCCGGGCCGCCATTAGGGCCGCGCTGACCGCCGCGGCCAGCCCGAGTCCGGCGAACGCGACGGGATCCCAGATCAGCGCCGGAGCGCCGCCGCGGGTATCGGCGTGCTCGTCTCCGCCCGCCGGCGGGCGGACGGGGCTCCCCGTCTCCGGGATCGACGGCCCGGGGATCGACGGCCCGGTCGGCAGCGGTTGCATCGGTTCCTGGGTGGGGGTCGGTGTCGTGGGTGGAACATCCGGGCCTGCCGGAGGTCGCTCGTCGGGAAGCCCGTCGACCTCTCCGGGCGGCAGGACGAGCTCCTCGCCCGGGAAGATCAGGCTGGGGCGGGTGAAGGTGCCACCGCCGGGCTGGGGTTTGCCGCGGTTGATCTCGAAGATCTCCGGCCACCGGGCCCCGCTGCCCAGCGTGCGGTCGGCGATCCGCCACAGGGAGTCGTGGACGCCGGTGACGGGGTCCGGGACGCGGACGACCACCGAGTGCGCCGACTCCGGCTCAGCGTCCTTGCCCGTGTGCGCGGCGTCTGTGTGTTCGGTGCTGGTCCGGTCAGGCACCGTGAACGCGACCGGCATCAGCGGCCCGGCCTCCGGCCGGGCGGGTCCGGCCGTCAGCGCGACGGGCCACGCGACGGCGGCCGAGCGGGCGTCACGCAGAGGAAGCCGGTTGCCGAGGATCGACAGGACGACCGCGCCGACGAGTACGGCGGCCAGGGCGTGCGTGGGCGACAGGCGCACCCGGCTCGGCACCCGGACGTACCCGGTGCCGCGGGTCAGCAACGCGGCGGTGCAGCGGACCACGTCGAGGGTGAACGCCGCCCACGCCAGCCAACAGGCGCAGGCGAGGATGTCCAGGAGCAGGCCGCTGCTCAACGGGCCGAACAGGTGCAGTTCCAGTTCGGTGCCGGTGGGCAGCCGTTCGGGCAACGGCCAGCCGACGTAGCGGGCCAGCGCCCAGGGCACCCCGGCCACCAGGACGGCGAGCAGTACGGCGGCCGACGCACCGCGAATCACGCGACCGGCTCGCCGGCGCGTGCGGGGTCGGCTCTCGGGCCGTGACGGTCGGGCCATCGTGTGCTCCTCTCGACTGGTCGGATCTCGGTCTGGCGCGGGGATCAGGCAGCCCGGACGGTCACGGGTCCGCGACGCCCACGCCGCCCTGCGGTACGGCCCGTGCCTCTCCGGACACGGTCAGCTCGGTGACCCCGGCCAGCCCGAGCAGGCGCGGGACATGGGTCGCGGTGACCCGGACAACCACACCGCCGTCGCGCAGCGAGACCTCGCCCTCGGCACCCGCGGCGGCGAGCTGGGTGCGGGCGGCGGCGACCGCGAGGTCCGGAACGAGGACGAGTCGCCCGGTGGCGCGGTAGGTGCCGAGATCGATGGCCTGCGCACCCGCGCGGGCCGCCGCCTCGGCCTGCCCGACGGCGCGGACCTTGGCAGCGAGGGCGAGTCCACCGTCGAGACCGAGACCCGCCAGCGCGAGGACCCCGGTCATCAGCACCACGACGAACGCGGTGACGCGCCCGTCGTCGGCTCGCCACCAGACGGTGCCGCACGGACGGAGCCGCGACCTGGGACTCATGGTGCGACCGCTGATCGGAAGGAGTCGACGGGCTCGGTGGCTGCCGCGGTGACCTCGGTGCGTCCGGGGACCCCGAGCAGGAGCCCGCCGGTGAGATCGACCGAACAGGACACGGTGACGGTGACCGTGCCACCGGCGCGGAAGCCCGAGGTGTCGGTCGCGACGTTCAGGTCGGCGCAGCTCGGTCCGGCCGAGCCGAGCGCTGACGCGGCGAGGTCGTCGGCCGCACGCTCGGCGCCGGCCGCGCTCCGTTCGATACTGGCCGCGCGGGCGGCCTGGTGCGCGGCGGAGTCCAGGCGCAGCCGGGCGTCGACGACCCGGTGGGCGACCACGGCGACGAGGACCAGAACCATCACCAGCACGGGGGCCAGCAGCGTCAGCTCGGTGGCCGCCGAGCCGCGGTCGGCGCGCCACCACCCTGTCCACCCCCGTGTCCATGCGGTTCCCGGGCGCTGCGGCTGCGACCTCACGCGATCGGCCGCTCGTCGGAGGTGAACCGTTCGACCGGTCCGACGGCGACGGCCCGAACAGGGAGGACGAGGAACGGCACGACCGGGGTGACCGTGCCGCTCACGGTGACGGTCACCGACGTGGCGTCGCGGGTGGTCTCGACGAGGGGTGCGGCCAGCGGCCCGCCGGCGAGCTGCGCGAGCAGTTCGCTCGCCTCCCGGGTCCCGTCCGCACCGGTACCCGCCACCGTGCGGGCGGCACCGAGCCCCTGCGCGGCGGCGGCCTGGGCGACGTGCGAGGCGTGTGACCAGAGCGCGAACTGCACGATCAGCATCAACATCAGCAGCAGCAACGGCGTCGCCACCGCAAGCTCCGCGGTGGCCGAGCCCCGGTCATCGTCCACGACCTGTCGGAGCCGCTGTCGCACACCACCCGCCGTCGTCATCCGCCGACCAGGCTGATCCCGTTGGCCGCCTCGGTGACCTTGGCGATGATGATCGCGATGACGATCAGGGCCGCGACGACGAGCAGCCCGGTGACCACGACCGTCTCGGTCGAGTACCCGGCGTCGGGGTCCCGCCGCACCGCCGCCCACCGCCCGCGCAGGTCGACGAGCAACGCGTCCCACCAGCGCGCCGCCACTCGTTCCGGGGCCAGGTGGCGCGGCTCCTGGTCCGGCTTCTCGTTCATGGTCGTCCTCCTGTCGTAGAGCCGTGGCGGTTGTTCAGAGCCCGTTGAGGATCTGGCCGATCGCCGGGTAGGTGATGAAGGTCAGGAAGCCGAGGAACAGCAGCATCACCGGCAGTGACATGCGCTCGGTGGCCGACTGCGCCCTGGCCTCCGCGTCGGTGATCTGGTGCGCCCGGAAAGAACCCGCCCGGGCGGCGAGGCTGGCCCGGACCCGGGCGCCCTCGGTCCCCGCGAGGCTCACAGAACCGGCCAGCTCGGCGAGTTCGTCGACGCCGATCTCCTCGCCCAGACGCCGCAACGCCGTCCACGCGGTCACCCGGGTCAGGTGGGCGGTCGACAGCGCGCCGGCCAGCCGATCGAAGGCCCAGCCCTGCCCGATCGTCACCGATCCGGTGAGCGCGCTGTCGACCCCGGCGCCACCGGCCAGGGTTATCCACACGAGGTCGAGGTAGGCGGACAGGGCGTGCCGGAAGTCCGCGCGCATCTCCGCGGCGCGCCCGCGGGCCCGCAGTTCCGGCCACAGGAATCCGAGCGCGGCGAACACGACCCCGCCGATCAGCGGCAGCTCGGCGCCGAACGGGATGCCGGCCGCCGCGAGCAGGAGCTGGACGATCGTCGGGGTCACGAACCCGGCCAGCGACAGGAGCGCCTTGCGCGCGAGGTGCTCCGCGACGGGTGTGCCGGTGATACGCAGATCCGCGGCTACGCGCGCACCGGGTAACCCCGCGCGATGCTGCGCCACGATCAGCGGGCCGAGGAGTCGGGCGAAACGGCCACCTGGCGACCCGATGTTCTCGGGCTCTGCCGGGGCGTCAAGGGTGCGCGCCAGTAGCTGACCCAACGTCGGCCGCGGCGGATGGGCCCAGACCGCGAGCGCCCACAGACCAGCGCCGAACCCGGCTCCGAGCAGGACCGCCCACAGCGTCGTCGTGCCCAGCAGCGTCGAGCCCAGCGCCGTCGAACCGGACGGGCTCCCCCAGCCGGTCATGATCCGGGCCTGCCTTCCAACTCGCGCCCAGTGGCCCGTCCGGATCCGACAGGATCGCGCGATGCGGGGCCACCCGGTTCGTCGCCGTCGTCCGAGATCAACCTTCCAGCCTCGGGGACGACCGCGATCGATCTGAGCCATCCGAACCCGGCCGCGAAGAGCAGGCCGACCATGAGCAGGACGGCCTGGCCGGTCACCGAGTCGTACGCGGCGAGGTAGGGCCGGTTAAGTAGCACCACGGCCACCGCGAACGCCGTGGTGGTGCCGACGACGACCCGGACCGACGTACGGGACCGGGCCCGACCGGCCTCCACCCGCATCCGCATCGACGCCCGTTCCCGCGCGGTCGCGGCGAGCGCCCCGAGGAGGTCGGTGAGCTGGCGGGCCTGCTGCTCGGCGGCGATCACCAGCGCCGCGACGACGAGATCCGCCGTCGGGTCGGCGAGGTCGCGGGCCAACAGCCGCAGCGCCGGCACGAGCCGCACGCCGCGGTCCAGGCGCGTCGCCAGCGCGGCGACCTCCTCGCGGATCGGTGTGGGCGCGAGCGGGGCCGTCGAGAGGATCGCCTGTTCCAGCCCGGCCGCCGCAGACAGGGTGTCGCGGATCATCTCGGTCCAGGTGGCGACAGCCTCGATGCGGGCGACCCGCTGCGCGTGCCCGACGTCGGGCCCGAGCACCCGCGGCAGGAACCAGCACCCCGCGGCGACGAGCACCGCCCCGACGACCCACCCGGTGAGCACCGCCGTGACGACAGCGGCGAGCACCGCGCTCCCGGCCCGCGCGACCACCTCGCGGCGGTTCCACCCGCGGTCGCGCAGCCAAGTGGCGAACGCGGCACCAGCAGAAGGGACGGGCTGCCGAGGGATCATGCCGAGGAACACCAGGAACAGGCCCAGCCCGACCCCGGCGCCGAGCAGGGCGAGCACCGCGGTCCGGCCCGGGTTCGCGACCACACCGGCGGTCGGTAGGTCGAGGGACAGCAGCGTGAGCTGCGTTGAGATGTTCATGACGGCCACCCGTCCCTGACTCGGGTGAGCAGCATCGGGTCGAACCCGGCGTCCGCGAGGTCATCGAGCGTGTCCGAGCGGATCGCCCCGGCGACCGGACGAGCACGGCGCTCGGAGTCCGGGCGAAAGATCTCGTTGGACACGACTTGTGGGCCGTCGGCGCCGACCACCTCACGGATCGACGAGACCACTCGTGTGCCGCGGCTGCCGGGGACGCGGGCGAGGTGGACGACGAAGTGCACCGCCCCGGCGACGAGCAGGTTGGTCGCCTCCAGCGGCAGCCGCTCCGGGCCCTGCGCGGCGTAGGAGGCGAGGCGGGTGAACGCGATCGCCGAGCTGGAGGCGTGCAGCGTGGCCATGCTGCCGTCGTTGCCCTGGCTCATCGCGTTGCACATCGGGATGACCTCGGGCCCGCGGATCTCCCCGACGATGACCCGGTCCGGCGACATCCGCAGCGCCCACCGCACCAGGTCGGCCTGGGTCACCGCGCCCTCGCCCTCGACGTTGGCCTCGCGGGCCTGGAACGCGGTCACGTCGGCGTGCACGTCCGGGTCGGTGTCCAGGCCGAGCTCGAAGGCGTCCTCGATGGTCACGATGCGTTCCATCGGGTCCATCTCCGCGGCCAGGGCGCGGAGCAGGGTGGTCTTTCCCTCGCCGGTGCCGCCGACGATGACCAGGTTCTTCCGCGCGCCCACACACGCCCGCAGGTACCGGATCAGGACCTCGTCGACGGTGCCGCGCCTACGCAGCTCGTCGAGCGTGACGCGCGGGAAGCGGTGTCGGCGGATCGACAGCGAGGTGACGCCGCCCGCCGTCACCGCCATCACCGCGAACAGCCGCTCCCCACCGGGAAGCTGCAGGTTGACCGACGGGCTGCCGTGGTCGAACCGCCGTTCCTGGCTCGACGCGCGGGCCGCGAGCAGCCGCACCAGCTCGGTCAGCTCGTCGTTGGACCGCGCGATCGGGCCCACCCGCTTGCGCAGCCCGTCCGCGTACTGGACAAAGACGCGGTCGAACCGATTGGCGTTGATCGTCTCGATCCGCGGGTCGTCGAGGAGCGGCTGCAGCCCGGCCATTCCGAACAGCTCGTCGACCACCTCGGCGACGACCCGCCGCTCACTCTCGGGCGACACCAGCGGCCGGTTGGCGGTCAGCTCACGCTCCGCGAACGCGTTCACCGCGCCGTCGACGATCTCCCGCGCCAGGGCCCGGTGCCCCTCCGGTGTCGTGCGGACGCCGGTGCGTCGCCGCTGCTCCTCCACCCGGCCCGGGAGCTGGGCGGCCAGGACCGAGCGGACGTGTTCCCGCAGCCGCCGCTCCGCCGCCTCGGCCGGCCCCCGTGACTCCCGCGCGTCGTCGAACGTGCCGCTGGCGAACGGCACCAGTCCGCTCCGGCGCTCGCCGCGATCGCGCAGCGGCACCACCGCCCCCGGCTCCGCATGGTCGCTGCGTCCCGCCGGGTTCGACCGCCGGGTCTCGCCGCTGTCGGTCATGACGCCCTCCCAGCCACGTTCGAGTCGTTCTGGCGGCGCGCGGCCGCACGCCGCCTGGCTCGCTCCGGCCGCCCGACGGTCGTCGGAGCGGGGGCGCCGGGCGCCAGAAGGTCCGCGATCTCCCGCGCGGACCGGCCCAGCAGGGACCGGCCGGGCCCGCTGTGGTGCCAGCGCAGCACGCTGCGTCGCCCGGACAGCACCGCTGCGCCCCGCGGGTCGAACGGGACCCGGGCCAGCGGCGCGACGCCCAGCTCGCGGGCCACTGCGGCGATCGAGTGGCCCCGGTCCTTGTCCCGGTCCGCGAGGAGCAGGACCGGATGCCGCGACCACGCCCCGATCTCCGGGATTCGACGGGCGAGATGCGCCAGCTCGTCGGCATGCGCGCCGGTCAGCAGGACCATCACGTCCGCCGACCGCAGCAGCGGCATCACCGGCGATCCCGGGTCGGCCCGGCCGCAGTCGGCCACCACCACCGCGCCCGGGTGCGCGGCGGCGGCGAGCAGCGGACCCAGCCCGCCGGCCGGGTCGGGGGCCGCGAGTACGGCGAGCGCGCCACGGGCGCGAGCGGCGTCCGGCGGGGACGCGACCACCAGCACGTTCCCGGGCAGGGCCTGGGCGTGCCGCCAGAGCAGCTGCGCGTCCTCGCCGCGCCCTCCGGCTACCCCGCCACGAGCGGCGGCGGCGAGGCTGAGCAGCCCTGGCGACTGCGCCAGGCCGAAGCGCATCGCGACATCTCCCCCCGCGGGGTCGGCCTCGACGACGACCGCTCCGGCCGGGTCGGGCCAGCACGCCGCCAGCGCGACGCACAGGGTCGTCACCCCGGGCGACCCCTTCACACTCGCCACCGCGACCAGCACCCCGATCACCCACCCGCCGCCATCAGCACGACGGCCAGCTGGCCCGCCGGCGTTGCGGCGATCTCGCGGGCGGGCCCCTCGGGCAGCTGCACCGACACGACGGTGAGCTGGCCGGTGTCCGACGGCTCGACGCTCGCGACCACGCCCGGCCACGACCGCGGCACGGCCCGCTCGGATTCCGTTCCACCGTTCGCCGCGGTCGGTGCGGCGACCACCGAGACCCGGTCACCGGACGCCACCTCCAGCGGCAGCCGGCCGGGATCGAGCGCGACCGCGACGATCGCCTGGCCCGGCGGCGGAGCGCCGGCTCCGCCGAACGACTCCGGCGTCAGCAACGCGCCCGCGGGGAGCGACACCGCGACCGGTCGCCCGATGAGCGACGCCGCGGAGTCCGCGTCGACCGCGCGGACGTCGGAGTCCGCGGGCAGGGAGACCTGCCGCAGGTCCGCGGCCGTCAGGGCCTGCCCGATGGTCACCGCTCGCGCGGTGGCGAGCACCGGCCGGCTGCCGCCGAACTGCAGCGTCAGAGCGAGCGCACCGACCGCGCAGGCCAGCACGAGCAGTACCCCCAGCAGTAGGTGCGGCACGCTGCGCCGCCCGGCCGGCGCAGCCGGACGGGATGTCGAGGACCACGGGTCGGGCCCCGGATACTCACCGGCGTGCGGCGCGTCCTCGCGGGGCTCGCGAGGAGGAAGGGTCGTTCGCATCTCCGGACCTCCTGACCGGTCGTGACGAGGGCGCGCCGGACCGCCGCACCACCCGCCCGTCCGGTGCGTCGTGTCGTCGCGATATGGCTACTGCTGTCGCTTGCTGTACTGCCGTCCACTTGCCGTGCTGTCCGAGGTCAACCGCCGCCGGTGACCAGGGCCTGGGACTCCGCGACGCGGAACGCGGCCTCCCCCGTGGTGGTCAGGTCGGGGAACGTGCCGCCGTCCCCGGCGCCCGCCCATGTGACCGTCCAGCTCACCGTGACCGACGCCGTGAACACCTCGCCGGGCTCGCCGGCCGACGAGAGCCGGTAGGTGTGCCCGCAGTCCGGCGACGGCGACGCCGCGTCGACCCCCGGGGCGTACGGGGTACCAGGGCCCCGGCAGACGACCTCGCTGCCGTCCCCCATGACCCAGGTCGCCGACTCCGGCACCGCCCGCGCCGTCACCGACACCCCCGGGACCGAGGCCGTCGCCTCGATCGCCGCCCAGTCGCCGTCGAGCCACAGCCACGTCGGCAGGTTCACCAACTGGTCGCCCAACGGACTCGCCGCTACCGCCGGACCAGGCAACCGCAGACGCTCCCGGGCCTGCGCGGCCAGCTCGGCAGGTGACGGTCCTGCCACACCCGGCGCCTGCTCGCCGTCCGGGATCCACACCGGCGGCCGGTACAGCGAGTCCCGGAATCCGTCCCCCGAACACCGCCACAGGTACCAGGCGCCCT
This sequence comes from Pseudonocardia abyssalis, assembly GCF_019263705.2. Classification (NCBI taxonomy): domain Bacteria; kingdom Bacillati; phylum Actinomycetota; class Actinomycetes; order Pseudonocardiales; family Pseudonocardiaceae; genus Pseudonocardia; species Pseudonocardia abyssalis. The sequence goes on along the minus strand of NZ_JADQDK010000001.1, from coordinate 6,102,365 downwards.
CCTCACCGGGCTCGGGCTGCTGCTCACGCCACGCGGCAACCACCGGCACGACGACCACCGCCGGCGGCCGTCGCTCCGACGAGCGCAACGACGCGGGCACCAGCCCGCCTCCGGGCGGTTCGTAGTCGCTGATCACATACGAGCAGCGCACCCCGTCCACGGGCTGGGTCGCGCCGCCCGCGCCCCCGCCGTCCCGTGGGCCGGATCCCCCGGGACCGTCCCGATCGGATCGGGGGGACGGCGCTGACCCCCCGCCGGAGCCGGCGTCGAGATCGCAGGCCGGGGACGGGGTCTCCGAGCACGACACCGAACCCCAGCCGTCGCCCGACGGCGGCGGTTCCGGCGCCGGCTGAGCGAGAATGCCGACCACAGCGGCCAGCGCGGCGATCGCGGTCGGGGCCGTCAGCATGATCCGAGTTCCTGGACGCCGTAGTCGGAGACCTTCCACGAGCCGTCCGACTGCCGCTCCACCACGGCGTTGATCAGCCGTCGCCCGCCGGGACCCTCCGTGGCGAGCGAGTCGTCCTCCTCCCGGTACTTCAGCCAGTTCGTCGAGTCGCCGCAGTCGGTCACGACGACCCGGACCGGAGCGTCGACGGGCTCGACCGACGACACCTCCGGGGACAGCAACGGTTCGCCACGGGTCACCAGACCGTTCGCGCTGTCCGCGTAGAGACCACGCGACAGGTTCGTCAGCGCGACGCCGGTGGCGTGCCGCCCAAGCTCCGCGGACTGCCAATCCGAGGTGGTCCCGGCGACGACGAAGTCCTCCCACATCCCGCGGTACGCCGCGAGCGCCTCCTGCCCCGCGAGTTCGTCGGCCGACGGCGTGGGCGACGCCCGCGGAGGCGGCGCCGCCGGCGGCGTCGAGGACGGAGTGGTGACGTCGGGCGGCGTGCCCATCGAGCACCCGGCCACCAGGGCGAGAGCTACCACCAGGACGGACCTGGATCTGCCGACCATCGAGCACCTCCCCGCGGGCCACCTCGAACACCGATCATCGGGCGATACTGACCACGTGTACACCCATGACCTGCACGGACGACGAAGTGCGTGAACACGGACTTCACGGTCCGGAAGGGGTCAGCGACGATGTTCACCCGATAGGACCAGAGGCATGCTGCACAGCGACTCGCTCGTCCTCGCCGAGGAGGCAGTGCCCCTCGTGTCCTGGGGAATCGCGGGCTGGGCCCTCGCCGGGGCTCTGCTAGGCGGAACGATCGCCGCGGTGGCGATCCCGCGCCTGCTTGCACACCGCGAATCATCTCCCCGTTGGCGGTCGGTGAGCGGCTGCTCTGCGGCAGCCGGACTCGCCGCTGGGATCCTCGCCGTGCGCTTCGATGGGATCGAACTCGTCGCGTTCGGCTTCCTCGCCGGCGTCGGTGTCGTCCTGGCCGCGATCGACCTCCTCGAGCGACGGCTGCCCGGGCGTCTCGTCCTTCCGAGCTACGGCGTACTGGGCGGCCTGCTCGTCCTCGAAGCGGCCGTCACCGAACGCTGGAGCAACCTCCTCACCGCGCTCGCCGCCGCCCTCCTGGTGGCGCTGGCCTACCTCCTCGTCGCACTCGCGTCGCGCGGCGGTCTCGGCTCGGGCGACGTCAAGTTCGGCGGCCTGCTCGGCATGGCGATGGGGTGGCAGGGATGGTCGGCCGTCGTGACCGGGACCGCGGTCGGGTGGCTGGGAGCAGCAGCCGTCCTGCTCGTCCTACGCATCCTCGGACGTCGCCCCGGCACGATGCCGATGGGACCGTTCCTGCTCGCCGGCGCCCTGTTCGCCCTGGTGCCAGGCTGACCGGAGGGGGCAGATCGGCGGGCATCACTGTTGCCCCTCGTGCCCCCTTGTACGGCCCACGCGCTGGCGGATGTCGGGCCCTCACGACCGGCGGGAAGCGGGCTCACGCAGACCGATTCAGTGCCGCAATCGGACATTGTCGCTGTCCGGGCCCGCCCTATGGACCTCCACCGTGCCGCCGGGCTCACTGGCACGGGACCAGCCACACAGGAGCCGGTCGGGTGATGGGAGTTGAGTGCCGTGGAGCAACGCTACGAGATCCAGGGCCGGGTCGTCGAGAGGGACAAGGGGGTGATCGTCAGGGACGAGGCGCGGCGCGCGGAACGGGAATCGCTCGACTCAGCGAAGGAGGTCGCCACGACGTTCCTGGCCGACGGCCTGATGACGTGGATCTTCGAGGTGCGGTGGGAGCCGGGCCAGACGACGCCGACGTACACCATGGTCGACCGCCTTCGGCCGGCGGAAACACTCTCGTCACGCCAGATGCCGACACTCCGCGCGGTCGCGGATCGCGATCGGGGAAGGCGGGCCGCGTGAGGTTGATCGGCGGCTCGACTCCCAGCCGCGACGAGGGCCCAGCCGTGGACACGGCTCCCCGATTCCGGGGACGTGTGCGCGTGTCGTTCCCGGCGGCCCTCTCGCTGCGCGGGCTGGAGTCCGGCAACCCCGCCGGGCGACCGCACGGCCACGACTTCACCGCGGAGCTGGTGTTCGAAAGCACGACGCTGGTCTACCCGGGCGTCGTCGTCGACGACGACATGCGCACCGAGATCGAGCGGCACATCGCCGACCGGCTCGCCTTCCGCGACTTGGACCGCCTGTTCGACCGTCCCCCGACTTGCGAGGCCATCGCCGAGTACCTCGCCAACTGGCACTGGTGCTCTGCCCGCCCACCCGGCCATGCCCGTCTCGTCGCCGTGAACGTGTCTACCGGCGCCGGGGACCACGGCGAGATCCACCTGCCGGCGTCGACCGGAGCCTCGGCATGAACGGCCCCACCGATGCAGAGTGGCGTCGCTACGCCGAGCGTCTCGTCGACGGCCTGGTCCGTCGAGGGGCGCTGCGCGACGACCGCTGGCGTGCCGCGCTGCTCGACGTGCCGCGGCATCACTTCGTGCCCGCGCACTACACCCGCCCCGCGAGGGGTGGGCACTGGCAACCCAACGACCCCGGCACCGAACCCGAGGCGCCGGGCTGGCTGGGCCGGGTGTACTCCGACGCCGGGCTGACCATCGCGCTGTCCGAACTCGACGTGTGGGGCGACCAGCACCCGGTCGCGGCCTCCCCGCCGCCGGAGCTGACCGTGCGCAGTCTGCAGGCCCTCGGGGTCGACGACGGCGACCGGCTTCTGCAGCTGGGCGTGGGCTGCGGCTACACGACCGCGCTCGCCGCGCACTGGCTCGGCCCAGGGCGGGTCGTCGGCGTCGAGATCGACCCGGACCTGCTCCGGGCCGCGGCCCGCCGGTTCGAGGAGCGCGACCTGGACGTGGCAGTACGCCCGGGTGACGGCAGCCTGCCCGTCCCGCTCTCCGGAGACGGCGCACCGTTCGACCGCGTGCTCGTCGGCTACGAGTCCGACGACGTCCCTGCCGTGTGGGTGCACCACGTCCGGCCGGGCGGGCGGCTGCTGGCCCGCCTCACTGGAGGGTTGGGCGGCGGCGGGCACATCCTGTTCGACCGCCCGAGCACCGATCCAGGGGCACCGTCCGCGGAACCGTCGCTGGTGGGACGCTTCCTCGCCTGGACCGGCCCCCTCCCCGCACGGCGGGTGGCGGCGACCCGTCGCGCCGTCCGGCGGCCGGCCGGCCCGACCGGCGGGCTCGTAGCCTCGGGCAGCACCCCGGTCGCCCCGACCTTGCTTGCCAACGACGACGACCCGCTGGTCCTGCTCGCGCAGCTGCACCTGCCGCGCGGCACGACCCGCGCGGTGCGCTCCACCGATACGGGCGCCGCCACCTACCTGCAGGCTCCGGACGGCTCGTGGGCGGAGATCGCGCACGCGTCCCACCGACACGGCCGTCACGACACGCGGGAGGCAGGCCCGACCCCGCTCGTACACGCGCTCGATGCGGCTGGCGAGCTGTACAACGACCTCGGGCGCCCGGAATGGACAGACTTCGGCGTGACCGCCACCGCCGCGGGCACCCATGTCTGGCACCACGACCCCAGAACCGGTCCCCGGTGGCCCCTGCGCACGACCTGGGCCGCGAACACGGGCACCTGACCAGGGCCCCGGGCCCGCGACCGCCCTGCGATACGCGTTTGCGCGAACACGCCATTCCCTCGTCGTCCGTCGCGTACGGTGTCGACGCCGGTATGGAGCGTGGCAAGCGGCGGGAGGTGGGCTGCAGTGGCGAACCGGCCGCGGGCACTCGACCCGCAGGCGTCCCCGGCGGCGCTGTTCGGAGCCGAACTGCGCGCTCTGCGGCAGCGGCGCTCCCTGTCGCTGGCCGCGGTGGGCAGGCTGGTCCACGTCAGCGGAGACCTCATCGGCAAGATCGAGAAGGCGGACCGGCGGCCGCAGGCCGACCTCGTCACGCAGCTGGACCGTGCGCTGGAGGCCGAGGGCGCCATCGAACGCCTCGGCCGCGGGGTCGTGAACGAGGACGACCACGGCGGCCGTCCCGCGTCGGCTGCGCCTGTCCTGTCACCCGACGACGCACCGGCCCGGCTACGGCAGGTGATCGACACCGTCCGCAACGGCGACCACGCCATGAACGACCGCGCCGACCCTGGAACGCTCGTCTCCCACGCCCTCGCCGCGGAACGCGTTCTGCCCGGTGTCGGGCGTGACGCGCGGACGCCGCTGTACTCCTCGATCGCCGAAGCTCACCAGCTCGCAGGATGGATGAGCTTCGACCACGGCCGCCCACGCCAGGCCGAACGACTCCTGGGCACCGCCCGCGGCTGGGTCGAGCGCGCCACGGACCCGGCCCTCGCCGCGTTCGTCCTGGGACCGAACCTGTCCTTCGTCGCCACCTACGGAGGCGACCCCGCCCTCGGCGTCGAGCGGGCCTACGGCGCGATCGGCTGGGCCCGGCGCAGCGGCAACCACCGCCTCACCGGCTTCGCCATGGCGATCGGAGCACGGGCCCACGCCCGCCTCGGCGAGACCGACCTGTGCCTGGACCTGCTCGACCAGGCCAGCACCCAACTGGAGCGGCACGACCCCGACGGGCACGACCCCGACGCCCACCGCTGGCTGTCGGTGTTCGACCGGGCCGCGCTCGACGGGCACCGGGGCTCGTGCCTGCTCGACCTGGACCAGCCCGACCGGGCCCTGGCACCGCTGGCCGAGCAGGAACGGACCTCCCCCCACCAGTTCGTGCGCAACCGCGTCATCTGGCGTCTCGACCGCATCGACGCGCTGTTGCGCCTCGGCGAGATCGATCAGGCCTGCGCCGACCTCGCAGCCGCCACGGACACCGCGACCGGGGTGACCCCGAGGGTGCTGCGCCGCTTCGCCGCGATCGGACTCCGCCTCGGCGAGCTGCCACGCTCGGCGGCGACCACCGACGCCCTCGACAGGCTCCGCCTGCTCAGCGCGGCGTCCGCGTGAACGGGTAGGTCGCCCACTCCAGCGCCGCCACCTCCCCCGCCGGATCCCGGCGCACGGTGAGTCGCTCGCCCGTGAAGCGGCCCGCAACAGCGCGGTAGATGTCGCGGTCGAGCCGCTCGAACCGCGTCTCGCTGGTGACCGGAGCGCCGACCATCAGCGCGTGCAGCCCGTCGGCACGCCAGGTGAACACCGTCTCCGCCGCCTCCGACCACCAACGACCGAGCATCCCGTCCAGCTCGGCCGGCACCTCGGGCAACGGGACCCACGGCGCCGCATCGCCTTCCGGCTCCGCGCCCACCCGGCCGTCGATGACCGCGTCCACGAGATCGGCCGACAGCGCTCCCACCGCCGCGCCCCGGGTCGCGTTCGACAGCGCCACCGCCACCGACCGCGTGGCCCGGTCCAGCGACAGCGAAGCCAGGAACCCCGGCATCGCGCCCGTGTGCCCGGCCAGTACCCGATCACCGCGGCGCTCCAGGATCAAACCGAGCCCCCAGCCCGACGTCCACGCCGTGCGGTCGACCATCACCTCGAGCGTGTGCATCGCCTCCACCACCGCCGGGGCGACCACGTCCGGCCTGCCACCGGCCAGCGCGTCCCCCCAGGTCAGCAGGTCGGCGGCGTTCGACCAGAGCTGCCCGCCGACACCGACCGCGCCCTGGTCCATGTCCGGCTCGCGATGCACCACGTCGGCGTAGGGATCGACGCGGTACCCGCACGCCGCACCCTCTGGCCGAGCCCACACCGTTGCCGACAGCCCGAGCGGCGCGAGGAGCCGCCGGTTGATCAGCGCCGCGCAGGAGTCGCCGGTGACCTCCTCGACGACCAGCCCGAGCAACGCGTAGCCGAGGTTCGAGTAGTGCCACCGGGCGCCGGGCCGGTCCACCAGCTCCGCGCGCGGCAGCGCCCGGCGCAGCGTCGAGGCATCTGGACCCCGCATCGACTCCCACATGTCCCCTGGCGCCTCCCGCTGGACACCACCCCGGTGCGCCAGCAACGCCCGCAGCGGCACCTCACCGAACGGCGTTCCCGCGAGATACGTGCTCACCGGGGCATCCAGCGCAAGCACGCCGTCCTGCACCAGGCCGAGAACGACGGCGGCGGTGAAGGTCTTGGTGATCGACCCGACCCGGTAGGGCACCTGCGCGGACGCAACGCAGCCCCGCTCGACGTCCACCCTGCCCGCAGCCCCGAGGCCGAGGACCGAGCCCGCGCGCGCCGCCCCCAGCACCACCGACGGAACCCGGTTCTCGCGCTGCGCGGCGGCAGCCGGCCCATCGAGCCGACCGGTGGCGGTCACGTCGTCGACACCCGGAGCCACGACGCTGAACCGCGACCGTGCCCGCCGATCCGTGCCGCGCCGCGCTTCGTCAACAACCGCCCCATCGCCACCCCATTACCTCGATCGATCCGGCGGCCAGCGTACGGAGGAGGGGTGCCCGACCGCAGCGCCCCGGCGGGCGCGCAAACGGACATCTCGATCGTCCGAGCGCGTGAGCGATCAAGGCGGCAGCTCACCGGCCGCCCGATCATGGCCACAGCGATGCCGGTCCTACCGGCCCTCCGGCGAGCACGGTGCTGGCGCGGGCCGGGGCTCCGGTACGAAGTCGTGGTGCGACGCACCGAACCCCTCAACGCCCGGCAGGTCGAGGTCCTCCGCTGGATCGCCGACGGGCGTGGGAAGCCCGTTCCGGCTGGCCCGCGCCGAGCAGGGCCGGCCCACGCACTGTTCGACCGCTATGTCCGCCGCCACGTCGAGCGATGGGACCTCCCTTCGAGGGTGTCCTCGACGCATTGCCAATGCCGGCGACGTCGATCTACTCGCCGCCTAATGGCATCGACGTGTGGGGCACCTGCCTGGATCGGCTGGCGCCCGGCACCGAGAACATCGGGGTCTACACCACCCATCTCGGCCTCGTGCACCACCCGGCAGTGATCTGGGGGATTGCCGACCCGCTCGCCCACCCGGCCGAGCGTTGGGAGCCCTTCCGGGCACCTCTGCCGCTGCGGATGGCATACGTAACGCCGTCGCCTCACAGGCGCACGTGACCGACGGAGACCGCTCGGATCGGCGCAGCGCAGCGCAGCAGCGCAGCGCAGCGTTCCACATTGGAACAACTGCGGCGGCGGGACGGTCGCCACAGTATGAGCCAGAAGTCACAATGTGAGCCCTACTCAAGCACGAGTGGGCTCGCGCCGAAGGTCAAGGAGGACCACATGACAGCGGCTCCGTCGGTTCGGCCGACGTCCACCTCTCCCGAGTCCGAGGCGCTGCGGGCGCTCTACGCGGACTGGTCGAACATCATCGCCACCACGCCCGATCTGACCATGCGACTGTTCCGCAGCATCTTCGACGAGTGGCACCAGTCCACCCGCGAGCCCGAGGACGTGACCTACCGCGAGGACACCGTCGGCGGCGTCCCGGGGATCTGGGCGCTGCCCGCCGGGGCGGACACCACCCAGGTGCTGCTCTACACCCACGGCGGCGGGTTCGCCGTCGGCTCCGCGTCGAGCCACCGCAAGCTCGCGGCGCACGTGGCCAAGGCGCTCGGTGTCACCACCTTCGTCCTGGACTACCGCCGCGCCCCCGAGCACCCGCACCCCGCGCAGGTGCAGGACGGCGTCGCGGCCTTCACCGCGCTGATCGAGCGCGGCATCGCACCGGCCGACATCACCACGATCGGCGACTCGGCGGGCGGCAACCTGGCCGTCGCCATCGCACTGTCGCTGCGCGAGCAGGGCAGGCCGCTGCCCGGCCGGGTAATCGCGTTCTCCCCGTGGTTGGACATGGAGAACAAGGGCGAGACCCTGGTGACCAACGGCGCCAGCGACGCTCTGATCACCGTTCCGCTGCTCGAAGGCATGATCGCCGGCGTGCTCGCGGGCGGCGCCGTGCCCGCGACGACGCCGCTGGCCAACCCGCTGCACGCCGACTTCACCGGCTTCCCCCGGCTCTACATCAACGCCGGTGGAGCGGAGGCCCTGCTGGACAACGCCACTCGGCTCGCCGAGCGGGCCAAGGCCGCCGGGGTCGACGTCACCCTGACCGTCGCCGAGGGCATGCAGCACGTCTACCTGTTCCTGGCCGGGACCGCGCCCGAGGCCGACGCCGAGATCGCCGCGATCGCCGCGTGGTACCGCAGCTGAGCGCGACCACGCCTGTCACCACACTCACCGGCATCCCCAGGAGCACCTCATGAGCACCACCACTACCCCAGACATCGACGCCGTCGTCATCGGCGCCGGTTTCGGCGGCATCTACATGCTGCACAAGCTGCGCAACGAGCTCGGCCTGACCGTGAAGGCCTTCGAGAAGGGCGGCGGCGTCGGCGGCACCTGGTTCTTCAACCGCTACCCCGGCGCCAAGTCCGACACCGAGGGCTTCGTCTACCGGTACTCCTTCGACAAGGACCTCCTGCAGGAATGGGACTGGACCACCCGCTACCTCGAGCAGGAGGCCATCGAGAAGTACCTCAACCACGTCGTGGACCGATTCGACCTGCGCCGCGACATCCGGCTCAACACCGAGGTCACCGGGGCCACCTTCGACGAAGACACCGACCTGTGGACGGTGACCACCGCCGACGGCGCAACCGTCACCAGCCGCTACGTCGTCAACGCGCTCGGCCTGCTGGCCAAGACGAACATCCCCGAAATCGCGGGCATCGACACCTTCGCCGGCCGGGCGGTGCACACGAATGCCTGGCCCGCGGACCTGGACATCACCGGCAAGCGGGTCGGCGTCATCGGCACCGGCTCGACCGGCACCCAGTTCATCGTCGCCGCCGGAAAGTCGGCGGGACACCTGACGGTGTTCCAGCGCTCGCCGCAGTACTGCGTGCCGTCCGGCAACGGCCCGGTGAACCAAGGCGAGGTCGACGAGACGAAGAAGAACTTCGACGCGATCTGGGACCAGGTCCGCAGCTCGGTGGTCGCCTTCGGCTTCCAGGAAAGCGGCGTCGAGGCGATGAGCGTCTCCGAGGAGGAGCGCCAGCGCGTCTTCCAAGAGAACTGGGACAAGGGCAACGGCTTCCGGTTCATGTTCGGCACCTTCGCCGACATCGCCATCAACCCGGAGGCGAACGAGCACGCCGCGGCGTTCATCCGCTCGAAGATCGCCGAGATCGTGCAGGACCCGGAGACCGCCCGCACGCTCACCCCGACCGACCTGTACGCCAAGCGCCGACTGTGCAACGAGGGCTACTACGAGACCTACAACCGCGACAACGTCTCGCTGGTCTCGATCACGGACAACCCGATCCAGGAGATCACACCGGCCGGCGTGCGCACCGCCGACGGGGTCGTCCACGAGCTCGACGTCCTGGTCTTCGCCACCGGGTTCGACGCGGTCGACGGCAACTACCGGGCGATGGACCTGCGCGGCCGCGGCGGCAAGCACATCGACGAGCACTGGACCGACGGCCCGACCAGTTACCTGGGCGTGGCGAAGTCCGGCTTCCCGAACATGTTCATGATCCTCGGCCCGAACGGGCCGTTCACCAACCTGCCGCCGAGCATCGAGGCCCAGGTCGAATGGATCGGCGACCTGATCGGCGACGCCGAGCGCAACGGCATCCGGACCGTCGAGCCGACCCAGGCCGCGGAGGACGGCTGGACCGCCACCTGCAACGAGATCGCCAACTTCACGCTGTTCCCGAAGGTCGAGTCCTGGATCTTCGGCCAGAACATCCCGGGCAAGAAGAGCTCGGTCATGTTCTACATGGCTGGGATTGGCGCCTACCGACAGAAACTCGGCGAGGTTGCCGAGAACGGCTACGAGGGCTTCGAGCAGAAGAGTAAGGAGACCGCGGCCGCCTGACGGTCGCCGAGCCACCTGATCGGGCCAGTGACGACGACCGTGTGGTCGGCGTCACTGGCCCGGCTATCATGAAAGATCGGGACACCCCTCGGATGCCTCGATCCCGCCGACTCGACGACGAGGAGCGGCAGTGGCAGATGAACCGACACCGATCCCGAACACCGCGGATATCGGGCCAGCCCAACAGATGCTGCCCGACCAGGCACAGACCCGGCAGGCGCTCGAGCGGCTCCTCGCACAGGGACTCCTCGCGACGCCGGTCGCCCAGTCCGGTGTCCGCGACGTCATCGAGCGCAGCTGGCGGCGCTGCGTCGGCGCCGAGGTGCCGATCGGCCGGCACGACATCCCCTACGTCGCCGACGTGCACGACATGGCACCCCGGCTGCACGCGGCGGCCGCACCGGTACTCGACCGCCTCGGCGACGACCTCGGTGACGCCCGCGTGGCGATGTTCCTCAGCGACGACCAGGGGCGAATCATCATGCGCCGCGCCGGGGAGCCCCAGCAGCTGCGGATCCTCGACAACTCGTGTGCCGCGGAGGGGTTCGACTTCTCCGAGACCTCGATCGGCACCAACGGCCTGGGCACGGTCGCGCGCGAGCGCCGCCCACTGCTGGTCCACGGCTCCGAGCACTACAGCGAGCTGCTCGGACCGCTGACCTGCGCCGGCACACCGATCTTCGAGCCGTTCACGGGGCAGCTGCTGGGCACCTTCGCGCTCGCCTGCCGGTCCGATCACGCCAGCGCGCTGATGCCGGCGATGGCCACCGACGTCGGGCGCCAGATCGAGGGCAACCTCACCGCGATGCTGGGCGCTCACGAACGCACGCTGATCCAGGCCTTCCTGCTCGCCACACGCACCGATCGGCAGCCGGTCATCGTCGTCACCGAGAACACGGCCTTTGCCAACACCGCCGGGCTCGTTCACGTCACGCCCGAGACCCACGCCCTGCTCTGGTGCGACCTCGCCGAGTCCGGACTGCGCGCGGGCCGGCACCGGCGCGTGATCCGGCTGGCGGGCGGCCGGGCTGACGCCCTCGTGGAGCGCGTCGACGGTGTCGGTCCGACCGGCCCGGCCTTCTGCGTGCGACTGCTCCAATCACCGCGCAGCCCCGAACCCGACCGGCCCTCCGACCATCGGCGGCGACACCGCAGGGCGGCGCCGCAGGCGCCCCTGCATCCGGTTCCCGACATCTCCGACCAACTCAGGAGCGCGGTCGGTTTCCGGGAGGTCCTGGCCGTCGATGGTCCCGCGGGCAGCGGGAAGCTCACCGCGGCGATGGCGGCGTTGGCCGGGGCGACCGGGGCGACCGGGGCGCCGCCGGTCGTCGTCGACCTTGCCCGGACCGATTGCCCGGAGTCCCTCGCCGAGACCGGCGCCCCCGCCGTCGTGCTCCACCATGTCCACGACGCGCCGGCCGAGCATCTGCGCCGCATCAGGACCGCCATCGAGGACTCGAGCGTGCCGGTCGCGCTCACCGTCGACCTGGACACCGCCCACCACGACGTCGCGGCCGTGGTCGCGGCGCTGTGCACGACGGTTCGGCTGCCCTCGCTACCGGAGATGTCCGCCGAAGTGCCGCGCATCGTCCTCCAGATCGTGGCGGGCCTCCCACCCGGCCAGCGGGAGACCCGGTTCACCTCGGACGCGCTGCAAGTCCTCATGCGCTGGCCGTGGCCCGGCAACCTCGCCGAGCTACGGCGGACCGTAGAACAGTTGGCGCGCCGCCGGGCCGGCCGCAGCATCAGCTCGGCCGACCTGCCACCGCGCATGCAGCAGGCTCCGCTGCGCGGGTTCGGCATGATCGAGACCGCGGAGCGTGACGCGATCGTCAGCGCCCTGCACCGCTTCGGCGGCAACCGGACGCAGGCGGCTGCGGCACTCGGCATCGGCCGGACAACGCTGTACCGCAAGCTGCAGACCTACCGGATCCCCACCGGCGACTGACCATGAGGCTTGCAGCCGCATACGTCGTGAGGGTGCGACCCGGGTTCGCCATGACCCTCGACGAGATCGAGGAGGCTCTCCAGCACAAGCCGTGCCAGGAACTGCACTGCAGCCAGCCCCGATCCGAGTTCGCTACGTCGAAGTTGCGCAGCCGGCAAGTCGAGTTCATCGTCTGCCCCGAGCATCTCGAAGCGGTCATCAGCGGTCACGAGAGCGAAGAGCGGGCGCTGACCAGACAGGGCCGGTGTAAGGCGGCGCCGGCCAGGTCGAGCCCGGCGAAGCTGGCGACGATCTCCGTCGGGAACTCTCGGCGGCCTCCCAGGCCCGCTCGACGACCGGCGCGACGTCGGTGGCGAGGAAGGCCCGCAGGCGACGCAGGGCCGCGTTCTTCTTCTCGTCGGTCAGCAGGTCGGCGTAGTGGTGGAAGGCGGCGTGAGGTACGTCCGGGTCCAGGTTCAGGATCGGCGGCGGCAGCGACGAGCGGGTCGGCCTCGGCCCATCGTGCCCACGATTGGGCGATCCAGATCCAAGACCACTTGCCGGCCGACTATTGCGGAAGCGGCATCAGTGTCCGGGAAGTATCTCCTCCGAGGTCCGCAGGACCCGGCGTAGGACAGATGAGTCGTCGTCGCGGCGCCAAATGAGGTACACGTCGACCGGGGGCAGCGGGTCGGCGATCTCGCGCACGCGGACGCCGTCGAGCGGGAGGTGCACGACCGCGCTGGCCGTCGTGAAGTGCAGGCCGACCCGGCGGACACGAGTGCGGTGGCCGTCCACGAGTCCGGTGCGGGCTGCGCGAACCGCGGGGCGAATCCGGCCGCCTGGCAGCGCTCGACGAGCGTCGCGCGAACGACGGACCCGAACGACTCGGGAGAGGCGACGAACGGCTCGTCACGGAAGTCGGCGATCCGCACCTCGCCGGCGTCGGCCAGCCGGTGCCGGACGGGGACGGCGACGACGCACCGATCACGCGCAACGCTGCGGCTGGCGACCCCGAGCGGAGGTTCGGCGAAGCGGGTCAGCGCCAGGTCCGACTCGTTGTCGAACAGCTCGGCCACGGCCGCTGTGCCGTAGCGGCCGGGCCGGAGGTCGAGGTCGATCAGTGGGTGCTGCTCGCGCACCGCGCGAGCAGCTGGCCGACCACCACGTGGGCCGACGGTCCCGCGAAGGAGATCCGGACCCGGCCGCTGCGGCCGTCCCGGGCGGCCGCCACCGCCCCGCGCGCCTCGTCGGTGCGGGCCAACAGCGCACGCGCGTGCGGCAACAGCGCCGTTCCGGCCGGCGTCAGCTCGACCTTACGGGTGGTCCGCCGGAAGAGGTCCGCGCCGAGCTCGGCCTCCAATGCCCGGACGCTACGACTCAGGTAGGGCTGCGCCAGATGCAGCCGATCCGCCGCACGACCGAAATGCAGCTCCTCGGCGACCGCGACGAAGACCTGCAGCTTCTGCGCGTCCATCTCACACACCTATCGTTGATGCGACATCTGAAACAATAGTCCCCACACTGGTCTTGGACACGCAGCGGATTCCGGACGATCATCGACGCATGAGCCAGCCAGCGCCGTCGACCTCCGAGGTGTCCGCCGAGGACTTCGCCTACATCCACGAGCAGGTCCGCGACTTCGTCCGATCGGCGGTGGTCCCGCGCGAGAACGAGATCATGCGCGAGGACCGGATCCCCGACGATCTCCGCCGGGCCGCGGCCGAGATGGAGTTGTTCGGCTACGCGATCCCGTCCGAGTGGGGCGGCATCGGCCTGGACCTGGCCCAGGACGTCGAGCTCGCGATGGAGTTCGGGTACACGTCGCTCTCGCTGCGCTCGATGTTCGGCACCAACAACGGCATCGCCGGGCAGGTCCTTGTCGGCTTCGGCACCGAAGCGCAGAAAAAGGAGTGGCTCGCCCGGATCGCCTCCGGTGAGGTCGTCGCCTCCTTCGCCCCTCACCGAACCCCGGCGCCGGCTCGAACCCCGCCGGCCTGCGCACCCGGGCCCGCCGCGACGGGGACCACTGGGTGATCGACGGGCAGAAGCAGTACATCACCAACGCGTCCTCGGCGGGCCTGTTCGTCGTCTTCGCCCGCCACGCCGACGCGGCGCCCGGCTCCCCCGGCATCGCCGTGTTCCTCGTGCCCGCGGACGCGCCCGGCGTCACCGTCGGCCCGAAGGACGCCAAGATGGGCCAGGAGGGCTCGACGACGTCTGACGTCGCGTTCACCGGCGTACGGGTCCCCGCCGACGCCCTCGTCGGCGGGGACGAGGCGGCCGGTTACAAGGCCGCGATGACCTCGCTGGCCCGCGGCCGGGTGCACATCGCCGCGCTCGCCGTGGGGACGGCACAGCGCGCCCTCGACGAGTCGGTCGCCTACGCCGCGCAGAACACCCAGGGCGGGCAGCGCATCGGGGACTTCCAGCTGGTCCAGGCGATGCTCGCGGACATGCAGACCGGTGTGATGGCCGGGCGGGCGATGGTCCGCGAGGCCGCCCGCGCCTACGTCGACGGCACCGACCGGCGGATCGCCCCGTCCGCGGCGAAGCTGTTCTGCACCGAGATGGTCGGGAAGGTCGCCGACCTCGCCGTGCAGGTGCATGGCGGGGCCGGGTACATGAAGGAGATCCCGGTCGAGCGGATCTACCGCGACGTCCGCCTGCTGCGGCTCTACGAGGGCACCAGCGAGATCCAGCGCCTTATCATCGGCGGCGGCCTGGTCCGGCAGGCGCTGGCCCTGTCGTGACCCTCCCACCGGAGCTGCCCCTGGCCGGCGTCACCGTCGTCGCGCTCGAGCAGGCCGTCGCCGGGCCGATCGCGACCCGGCACCTGGCCGACCTCGGCGCCCGCGTCGTCAAGATCGAACGTCCCGGGGAGGGCGACTTCGCCCGCCGCTACGACGACGCCGTGCACGGGCTGGCCACGCACTTCGTCTGGCTCAACCGCGGCAAGGAGTCGCTGGCCGTCGACCTCAAGTCCGGACGTGGCCGCGACGTCGTGCGGCAGCTCGTCGCCCGTGCCGAGGTGTTCCTGCACAACACCGCCCCCGGCGTCGTCGACCGGCTCGGGCTCGACGCCGAGACGCTCCGGGCCGCCGACCCGCGCCTGATCGTCGTCAACATCTCCGGCTACGGCACCAGCGGCCCGCGCAAGGACCGCAAGGCCTACGACATGCTCGTCCAGGCCGAGTCCGGGATGGCCGCCGTCACCGGCACCCCCGAGACCGCGACCAAGACCGGCGTCCCCAGCGCCGACATCGCCGCCGGCCTCTACGCGACCACCTCGGTCCTGGCCGCGCTGCTCCGACGCGAGCGGACGGGGGAAGGCGCCGTGATCGACGTGTCGATGTTCGACTCCGCGGTCGAGCGGATGGGCCACCCGATGTACATGCAGCTCTACGGCGGCCGCCAGATCCCGCGCATGGGCCTGAGCCACGCACGCCGCGATCACCCCCTATGACGCCTACCCGACAGCCGACGGCGAGATCCTCATCGGCGTCCAGAACGACCGGGGCTGGCGCGCCTTGGTCTGCGATGTCCTCGGCTCCCCCGCCCTCGCCGACGACCCCCGCTTCGCCACCAACATCGACCGGGTCCGGCACCGTGCCCAGTGCGACGCCGCCCTCGCCGCGCACACCGCCGGATGGACCACCGCCGCGCTCGAGGAGCGCCTCGCCGCCGCCGGGATCCCGGCCGCCCAGATCAACACCACCGCGCAGATGGTCGAGCACCCGCAGCTGCGCGAACGGGACCGCTGGCGCACCGTGGCGACCGAGGCCGGCGACATCCGCGGTCTGCTGCCACCGATGACCTTCCGCGACATCGAGCTGCCGATGGGCGCCGTCCCCGCACTCGGCGAGCACAACGACCGGATCCTCGACGAGCTCGGCCTGCCGCCCGAGGGCGGACGGACAGATGGTTCAGCCGGCCGCGAGCCCACTGCCGATGTCGATCCCGACACCGCCGAGCGCACCTGCAGCGAGTTGCTCCAGTAGTCTGACGAGGCGCGCCCGCGGAATGCTGTCCCTGATGTGCGCCGTTCCGTTCAGCATCGACAGCATCACCTTGACCACTGCGCGGACGTCAGGCTCGGCCAGGTCGGCACGTTCCGCTGAGATGGCCCTGCGCCAGACAGCTTCGTACTCCCGCTGGCGGCGACGTAGCTGTCGCAGCTCTCGGACCGGCAGCTCCCGCTGTTCACGGAGGTAGACCGCGAGCAGTGCTCGCTCGTTCGCCGCGAACTGGACGTGGAACTCGACGAGCCGCGCGATTGCTGCTGGGCGGGCGCCATCACACTCGACGATCGCCCGAGATCCGTCGAGGAGGTGGTCCATCGCCGCGTCGCAGAGCGTCGTCAGCAACTCGACCTTGCTCGCGAAGTGGCGGTACACGCCCGGACCCGAGATCCCGACAGCACGGCCGATGTCATCGGTGCTGACCGCGTGGTAACCCCTGGCGGCGAACAGGTCGGCCGCCGCCTGGAGCAACGCGGACTTCCGTAGCGACAGGCTGCCTTCGCTCCCGTTCACGACAGGCATGTGCAGGCCCCCACTTGCGACTCCTCGGATCCGTGACCCAGGAAGCCTATACGTGAGCCGTCGCTAACCTCGCCCGCGGCAAAGGGGCCACCGGCGGGGCCCCTCTCGGTCGAGCTCAGGTCGACAGCCACCGCTCCGGGGGTAGGACGGGCTGGTCCAGCCGGCCGTTCGCGGCCAGCACGCGCTCGAACTGTTGCAGATGACGGACCATCGCCTTCGATGCGCGGTCGGCGTCGCCTGCCGCCACTGCCTGCGCGATGCTCCGGTGAGCGCGGCGCGTTTCCTCCATGTCCCGCAGGGAGAGCTGCTCTCCGGGAACGTGCCAGGTCAGCTCCTGTCCGAACGCCGCGATGACCAGACGGACGATCTCGTTGTTGCTGCACACCCCGAGTGCCTCGTGGAACTCGATCGACGGCTCCCACGAACCGTTGCGCGGCGATCCCGCGTTCGCGAGCGCGAGCAGCCACCCGCGCTGCTCCTCGGTCGCCGTGCGCGCTGCGGCGGCCGCCGCCGCGGGTTCGACGAGCTGGCGGAACTCGGAGAACGCCCGCATCGTCGTTCCGGACAGCGTCAACAGCAGGGCGAGCGAGCGGGTGACCTGACTCAGGTCGGGCTCTGCGACCCGGATGCCGCCGTGTGGGCCACGCCGGATCTCGATCAGTCCGTCGGATTCGAGGAGCCGCAACGCCTCGCGCACGGTCCCCCGGCTGAACCCTGTTTCGGCGATGAGGGTGGCCTCGGACCGCAGGGGCTCGCCCGGCCGCATCTCATTGCCGAGGATCTGCCCGCGCAACCGATCTGCCAGCACGTCCGACGCCTTGGGCAGCCTCGGCTGTCGACGACCGTACATCGGGGCCTCGCTCGCAACACCGCGGGTGGCCGATGGATCCAAGCCGTCCACACTCAACTCCGTCCCTGCCGTAAGCGGGACAGGACCGCAACGAGGAGGAACACGCCGTCCATCCTGTACCCGCCGTCAGCTTAAAGAGTCGGCTGCTCGGTTGCGCGACGGACCTGGCGATCCCGCTGTGATCCGCGAGACCTAGGTGAGATCGAGTCCCGCCGCATCCAGCTTCCGGTAGAGCGTCGAGCGGGAGATCCCCAGCAGCGACGCCGCGGCCTTCTTGTTCCCGGCCGCCTCGCTCAACGCGTCCATGATCGCGCTGAGTTCGGCCTGCTCGAACCGGCTCATGCGGCGGCGGTACGCCCGGGCACGCAGATCGTCTGGAAGGTCACCGACGTGCACCTCGCTCCCCCGCGCGACGGTCAGCGCCTGGTCGATCGCATGGCGCAGGGCGCGCGTGTTGCCCGGCCACGGGGTCCGGAGGAGCAGCGAGACTACTTCGGGCGCCAGCCGCGTCGGCGCGGCGAACGATCGGGCGAGTGCCGGGATGTCATTCGTCCGGTTGCGCAGCGGCGGCAGCACGACCGCAGCGCACCGCTGATCATCGTGGCCGGCCGTCATCGAGAGAGGCTGCGTGCCGGCGGTCGCCAGGCAACACCATCCCTTCACGCGCACCCCGTGCAACAGCGATGTCAACGCGCGCAACGCCGCGGGCGAGAGCCCGTCGACGTGCCTCACCACGACGGTGCCCGGCACGCCGACGAGATCAGACCGCAGACTCGCCATCCAGGCCGACGGGCCGTCCACCGTCATCGACTCGGCGTCCTTGACGACCAGCGAACCGACGCCACCCAGGTGGCGATGAACCGCCTCGGCCACCGCCGTCTTCCCGACACCCGGTTCGCCGGACACGACGATGACCCGGCCGCGCGCGCGTGCGGCGATTCCGTGACACGCTCGGAGCCACGCCGGGTCGGCGCCGACGAGGCCGGGGAGACCCGACGTCCGCGTCCGGCCGCCGCCGGTGGACCCCGACTCGGTGCGTGGCGCCTCCCGGATCTCGACGATCGCACCGATCTCGTCGCCGCCGTCGCACATGGGCTCGCCGTGCACCACGACCATCCGGCCGTCCGGCAGCTCCAGCTCGGCCTCGGAGACGTCGGGCGACCGCAGCAGCCGGTTGACCTGGTCCCAGACCAGTGCCTGCTCGGTACCGTCGAGAAGCTGGGCCGCACGGGGTGAGCTGATCAGCAACCGCTCGCTGATCACGAAGAAGTCGTGACGAACGCGTCGTGAGGCCGCCACGAACCGGTCGAGCAGTGCCCGTTCCGCTCCCGACTGCTGCGCCCACAGCCGTTGTTCGATCTGCTGCGCGGTCTGCTCGGCGATGTACTCCACGAGCGAGTTGTCGTGGTCGGCGGCGCAGGTGACGTCGAGCAGGCCATGCAGCCGGCGGTCCGCGCTTCGGATCGGGACCCCGACACAGGTGAACTCGTGCAGGTCCCCCGCGTAGTGCTCGTGACCGTCGACCCGGACCGTCCGGCCGAGTTCGAGCGCGGTGCCGACCCCGTTGGTGCCGACATCGCCCTCCGCGAAGACGAAGCCCTCGGCCGCCGACACGGCGTCGAGGCGGTCGAGCAGGTGTGCGTTCGACGAGGTGCGGTTGAGAATGCGGGCGGAGGCGTCGGTGAGCAGGAAGGAGATGCCGAGGTCCCCGAGCCGCTCGTTGACATGGTCGAGCACGGGACGGGCGGCACGCACCAGGGGTGCCTCGTGATCGAAGTCCGGGGCGTAGCGTGGCGTCATGGTGTCCACCGGCACGTCGAGGTAGGAACAGCGACGCCAGGACACGGCGATCTCCGGACGCATCGCGCAAGGGGTGCAGCCGTCGAGGAATGCCTCACGCTCGTGGGCCACCGCGTGCTGAAGGATCGTCATCGATCACTCCCCGCGTCCATCGGGCGTCCAGTGGGCGTCCGTAACCGGTGCTACGCGGAAAGATTATACCGATTGCGGCCGGGATCCGTGTCCCCTTCTGGGACACGGATCCCGGCAGACGATCATTCGAAGCAGTTCGGTGCGTGTTTGAACTCGGCCCAGTCCTCCGGGTCGTGGCTGATCCAGATGGTGGCATCGGCGGAGTCGCGGAGCAGGTTGAGCCTCCGGATCGATCTCAGCGCCTGGACGGTGTCCGCGTCGTGGGGCATGGGGGCGATCGTGGTCAGTGCGTCCCGCAGGTGCACCGTGTCGCCGGTGAGGATGAAGTTGCGACCCGGCAGCCGGACCAGCAGGCTCAGCTCACCCGGGGTGTGCCCCGGGGTGAACAGGATGACGACGCTCCCGTCGCCGAACACGTCGTGGTCGACACCGGGCACCTCGAGCACGTTGCGCCCGCGGAGCGGCTCGAGATCGGCCTGCCGGAAGAACCCCGCCCCGGCCGGGTCGGGCCAGAACCCGAACCTCATGTCGCCCTCGCCCACGTAGAACCGGGCGTCCGGGAAGAGGTAGAGGCCGCCGGTGTGGTCGAAGTGCGTGTGGGAGGCGATCACGTACTTGATGTCCGACAGCTTGTACCCGAGCGCATCGAGCTGCGCGTCCACCGTCTGTTCCGGGGAGAATCGCAGGCCGAGATGCTCGGCGAGCGGTCCGTAGACCCCCTCGGGGTCGGTGGCCGCGGCCGGGACGAGTCCGGTGTCGAACAGCACCAGACCCTTCGGGTGCTCGATCAGGTAGGCCGGCATCGGGATGGTGCACTCGCCTGCCGCACCCAGCAGGAGCAGGGACTTGTCGACGGTGAAGGTGGGCGAGTCGAGCGCCCACATCCGCTTGGCCGTTCCGGGTGTTGCCATGGTTCGTCTCCTTGCCGGGGTCAGGCGGTGACGGGGACGCGGGGCTGCACGTCGAGATCGACGCTGCTCGGCTCGCGCTCGATACGGCCGCACTCGCGGTGCAGCACGGGCATGATCTCCTCGGCGAAGTACTGCATCTGCGCCTCGATCTCCTCGCCCTGGAAGCCGGCCGACTCGAACCAGGTGTGGAACATGAAGTCGTCGTAGCCGCACTGCTCCTTGACCTCCATGATCGAGTCGATCACGTACTGCTTGGACCCGTGGATGGCGACCTTCTTGTCCCGCAGCAGCTCCGCGGTCACCTTCATGTTCAGGTCGTAGAACGGCTCGTCGGCCTCGGCCAGCACGGCGGCGAAACCGAACGGGCCGTAGTAGTCCCACTGCAGCTCCAGCGCGCGGGCAGCCCGGTCCATGTCACCGAGCCCCTTGTCCACGCAGTGGATGTAGCGGCAGGTCACCACGCCGCGACGGCGCTCGGCATCCCAGCCGCGCTTGAACTCGCCGCGGTCCTGGCGGTCGGGCCAACCGGCCTTCTCGGCCTCGTCGTGGTAGAGGTCGATGTTCTGCTTGAGCCGGGAGTTGGGCTCGACGATGAAGTAGCCGTTGATGCCCCGTTCGGCGGCGAACCGGATGGACCGGGGGCTGGTGAGGGGTTCCCACATCTGCGGGTAGGGCTTCTGCAGCGGCTGCGGGTAGACCGGGATCTCCAGCAGCTTGGTGGTGGTGGCCTGCACCGGGTTGCCGGCGGAGTACATGTCCGGGGCGCCGAGCTTGAGGACCTGCTCGAGCGTGCGGCCCATGCCCTCCTGGCTGAAGTAGGCATGGGTCTGCTTGTGACCCCACTTGGTGTAGGACGGCGGGATCGACATGAACTCGCCGTGGTGCGACATCGAGTCCTGGGTCCAGGCCTTGATGATGATGTCGTAGGCCTCCTCGAAGTAGGCCCGGTTGCGCTCCTGGTCCTGGATCGTGGAGCCGTAGGCCCAGCCGAACACCTCGTTCTCCCGAGGCTGGTAGCCGCGGCCGATCCCGAACTCCAACCGGCCACCGCTGATCACATCGAGCATCGCGGCCTGCTCGGCGATCCGGATCGGATGCCACCAGGTGACGATGTTGGCGGCCTGGCCGAGCCGGATGTTCTTCGTCCGCGACGCGATAGCCGTCTCGGCGAGCAGCGGGCTAGGGCTGAGCTCGGCACCCTCGGGCTGGAAGTGATGCTCGGTCTGGAACCAGTAGTCGAAGCCGAGCTGGTCGGCGAGGATGCCCTGGCGCACCTGGTTGATGATGGTGCGCTGGGCCGAGGCGTGTGTTGCGGGCAGGTCACCGTCGTTGACGGCCACCGTGTCCCCGTTGTACTGGACGTGCTTGACAGGAAGGTCCGAGGCTCCGTTGTGGAACACCCCGATTTCGATCGCCACCGCTGTTCTCCGTTCTCCGGCCGAAGCCGATCATTGGTCGTGCACTGGTGGACCGTGCGCCTGGACGCCCGGTCGGGTCACTGGGTCGAGTAGCCGCCGTCGATCACGAGCTCCGAACCGGTGACGTAGGACGCCTCGTCCGAGGCCAGGAAGAGCACTCCGTAGGAGATCTCCTCGGGTCGCGCCTGCCGCTGTAGCGGCGTGGCGCCGACGATGATCGGGATGACCTCGGCCGGTACGTCGTCGGACACCATCGGGGTGTCGACGATCCCGGGGTGCACCGAGTTGACGCGGATGCCCGCACCGGCGAACTCGATGGCCGCGGTCTTGGTGAGCAGCCGGACAGCACCCTTGGTGGCCTGGTACGCGGTGGCGCCGCCGCTGCCGATGAGGCCGTAGATCGAGGAGGTGTTGACGATGGAACCGCCGCCCGCCCGGCGCATCGCCTCGGCCGCGGCCTTCATCCCCAGCCAGACACCGGTCTGGTTGGTCGCGATGATCCGGTCCCAGCTCTCGCGGGTGGTCGCCTCGACGCCGGCCATGTCGAGGACCCCGGCGTTGTTGACCAGGATGTCGAGGCGGCCGAAGCGCTCCTCGGCCAGTGCTACCGCGGCGTCCCAGCCGTCCTCGTCGCGGACGTCGAACACGTGCGCGACGACGTCGTGACCCTTCGCGGTGAGCGTCTCCGCCACGGCGGCGAGCTCGTCGGCGAGGATGTCGCCGATCACGAGTCGCGCGCCCTCGGAGGCGAGCAGCGCCGCGTGCGCGGCACCCTGGCCCCGTGCCGCGCCGCTGATCAGCGCCACCTTGCCGGCAAGCCTGTCACCCATGTCGCTTCTCCTTCGGTTGTCGGTCCGCTCGGCGGGCCGCGCTCACGCGGTGCCGGCGGCACCCGACGCGGCGGGTGCCGCGTGGGCGTGTGCGTGCCCTGTCCCGTTGGCGTGTCCGTGGTCGTGGGACACCGGGTCCGCCACGGGTCCCGCGGTCTCCTTCAGGGAGCACTCCTGGCGTTCGAGCTCCCGGTCGAGGCTGCGGTTGTCCCCCCTGGCCCTGGCGACCCACGTGCGTGCGGCGTCGGGCGTCATGTGGCAGAGCCCGGGCACGTCGCGGTTGTCCAGGCACAGCGCGCGGTCGGACGCGGCCGGCGTGCGCTCGGTCGGCGGTGTCGCCCGGCCGGAGAGCCCGACCGCGGAGAACCGGCGCCTGGCGGGTGCCCGGCAGGCCGGGCACCGCATCGTCGGCGGCGCCGGATTGGACACGAAGTGCTCGCTGACGCCGTCGCAGGCCTCGCACCGGTAGTCGGCGATGATCATCGTGACACCTCCGCGCGGTATCGCTCGCGGGCGTCGGCCTCGCCGAACCTGGCCCGCAGGACCTTCTTGTCGAACTTGCCCACCCCGGTCTTCGGGATGGCGTCGACGAACAGGAATTCCTCG
The DNA here is from genome assembly GCF_019263705.2 of Pseudonocardia abyssalis. Lineage (NCBI taxonomy): Bacteria > Bacillati > Actinomycetota > Actinomycetes > Pseudonocardiales > Pseudonocardiaceae > Pseudonocardia > Pseudonocardia abyssalis. The sequence goes on along the minus strand of NZ_JADQDK010000001.1, from coordinate 6,079,177 downwards.
GGGATCCACCAGCGGGCGAAGTGCTCCAGCAGGTGCGCCGTGAGCTCCTCGGGAGTGACGGGCGAGCGCGTGACGACACAGGCCAGCGGGCGTTCCAGCCACTTGTCGTGGGGCACCGCCACGACCGAGGCCTCGGCCACCGCCGGGTGCGCCATCAGGGAGTTCTCCAGCTCCACCGAGGAGATCCATTCCCCGCCGCTCTTGATCAGGTCCTTCGAGCGGTCGGTCAGCTGCACGTAGCCGTCGGGGTCGATGACGCCGACGTCCCCGGTCTTGAACCAGCCCTGCGCGTCGTAGCTGGCCGGGCTGCGCGGGTCGTCGTAGTAGGCGCTGGCCATCCACGGCGATCGCAGGTGGTACTCGCCGACGGCCTTGCCGTCCCATGGCAGGTCGTTGTCGCCCTCGTCGACGAGCCTGACCTCGCACAGCGGCAAGGGCAGCCCCTGCTTGCCGCGGACGTCGTAGACCTCGTCCTCGGTGACGTGCTCGTACTTGCTCTTCAACGCCGTGAACGTGACGAGCGGCGAGGCCTCGGTCATCCCCCATCCCTGCGGCACCACGATGCCGTGCGTGTCGGCGAACCACTTCATCAGACCGCGCGGCGGGGCCTGACCGCCCAGCCAGAGGACCTCGAGCGAGGAGACGTCGTAGTGCGGGTCGTCGCGCTCGAGCAGGTCGCGCATCATCACGCCGATGGTCACCGCGCCGACGGCATGGGTGACCTCGTGCCGGTCGATCAGCTCGAGGTAGTGCTTCGGCTCGGGGTGCGGACCGGGCAGCACCAGCGTCGCGCCCTGGAGTGCGGCGGCGAAGGGTATGCCCCAGCTGTTGGCGTGGAACATCGGACTGATCGCGAGGAAGATCGCCTCCTCGCGCACCCCGATCGAGCCGTGCAGGCACAGGGCCAGGGTGTGCAGCACCACGCTCCGGTGGCTGTAGAGGACGCCCTTGGGGTCCCCGGTCGTGCCCGACGTATAGCACATCGCGGACGCGGTGGTCTCGGGGAAGTCGGGGAACTCCAGCTTCCCGTCCTGGGCGGCGAGCAGCTCCTCGTAGGAGTGGACCGGACTCAGCGTGGTCTCGGGCACCTCGCCGGCGAGCACGACGTAGGCCTGCACACCGGGCAGGTCCGGGGCGAGCCGCTCGACCAGCGGGATCTGGTCGGGGTCGATCAGCAGCACCCGGTCGTCACCGTGGTTGATGATGTAGGCGATCTGCTCGTCGAACAGCCGCAGGTTCACGGTGTGCAGCACGGCGCCCATGCACGGCACACCGACGTAGGCCTCGTAGTGGCGGTGGGTGTTCCACGCCAGCGTCCCGACCCGGTCGCCGGGCTGCACGCCCAGCGCGGTCAACGCCTGGGCGAGCTTGCGCGCCCGTACCGCGTACTCGGCGTAGGTGTAGCTGAGGTCCTCGCCGGCACCGGTCCGGGAGATGATGCGCTTGTCGCCGAACACCCGTTCCGCACGCCAGAGCAGCTGCTTCATCAGCAGCGGCCGATCCATGATCAGGCCGTCCATGCCCACCTCCGAGCTCGGTCCATCCGCTGGTCGACGCTAGCCATCGGGGGAGGAAGTGGCGTGTGTCACTTCGTGACACGCCTGCGGGCTCGATGCGGAGACCCGACGACCCCGGGTTCGATCGGCGCCGGGTCGACCTGTGGTGGGCATCGGAGTGACCCGTTCTGCACCACTCCCCCGAGGAGCAGGCGGGAGACATCCCCGACGAGCGGCCGTCCGTCAGGGAGGTACGCGACGCCCTGGAGGTCCCCGCAGAGCCCGGGGGTGGACGTCGGCGAATCAGGAGGCGGCCGCAGAGCCACGGCGGCCGGGCCGCACGCCGTGGAACCTACCGACGTTCCACGTCACGGCAGGAGGTGGAACGCGCGCCGGAAGTACACTGCAGGCGTCTCCGGACCCGTCCGCACGTTCTGGACCTGGCCGACCAGGATCGTGTGATCTCCGCCGGGATAACGATCGTGCATCGCACACTCGAGGATCACCGATGCGACGTCGAGCACCGGGAGTCCGTTGTCGTCGGCGACGAAGCCGGCGTCGGCGAACTTGTCCGCGCCGCGGGTGGCGAAGCGCATCGCGAGCTGCGCGTGCTCGGGATGGATCACGTGGACGATCCATCTCGTGGCGCGTTGGAAGACCGGGGCGCACTCGGCGCCATTCGCCAGGCACACCAACACGAGCGGCGGCTCCATCGAGACCGAGCAGAACGACGTCGCTGTGAAGCCCCACCAGCGGCCCGACGGGTCAGCCGTCGTGACGATCGTGACCCCGCTCGGGAAGGACGCCATGGCGTCCTTGAACAGGTGCAGCCCCGCTGGCGCAGGCGGAGGGTCCTCCGCACTCACCGCAGCGCCGTCGCATCCGGGTCGGCCACGAACCCCATCTCGTGGTTCATGCGGACCCGCTTGGTCGTCAGGTAGGCGATGTTGTCCGCATTCGGGGCGATGATCAGCGGTTCGCGGGCGGCGATCCTCACCCCGTGCCCGGCGAGCCCGTGGTACTTCGCCGGGTTGTTGGTCATCACGCACACCTGTCGCACGCCGAGGTCACGCAGGATCTGTGCGCCGATCCCGTACTCCCGGCTGTCGACGGGCAGCCCCTGGGCGAGGTTCGCCTCGACGGTGTCCATGCCCCCGTCCTGCAGGGTGTAGGCGCGGAGCTTGTGGCTGAGCCCGATCCCCCGGCCCTCGTGGCCGCGCAGATAGACGACAGCACCGCGGCCGACCATCCCGATGCGCTCCATCGCCGCCTGGAGCTGCTCGCCGCAGTCACAGCGGCGCGACCCGAACACGTCCCCGGTGAGGCACTCGGAGTGGACGCGCACCAGTACGTTGTCGTCGGAGGCCGGCTCCTCGGCCTGGCTCACGTCACCCATCACGAGTGCGACGTGCTCGCTGTCATCGAGCTCCGAACGGTATGTCGTGACCGTGAACTCGCCGTACGGGCTGGGCACCCGGCCGGAGGCCTGGCGCACCACAAGGGTGTCCGTACGCAGGCGGTACCGCACCAGGTCCGCGACGGTGATCGAGACCAGCCCGTGCCGCTGGGCGAACCGGGCCAGCTCGGGACGTCGCGCCATGGCGCCGTCGGCGTTGGTGACCTCGGCGAGCAGACCGGCGGGTGCGAGCCCCGCGAGCCGGCAGAGGTCCACGGCGCTCTCGGTGTGCCCGGCCCGCCGCAGCACGCCGCCCTCGCGGGCCCGCAAGGGGAAGATGTGTCCGGGCCTGGACAGGTCCCCCGGCCCCGTCCCTGGATCGGCGAGTGCCCGGATCGTCGCCGCACGGTCGGTGGCCGACACCCCGGTGCTGGTGACGTTCTTGAGGTCGACCGAGACGGTGAAGGCCGTCGCTCTCGGGTCGTCGTTCTCCGCGACCATCGGAGGCAACTCGAGCCTGTCGACGAGCGCGGCGTCCATGCCGACGCAGACGAGGCCGCTGGTGTGGCGAATGACGAATGCGAGCATCTCCGGGGTCGCCAGCTCAGCGGCGGCGATGAGATCGCCCTCGTTCTCGCGGTCCTCGTCGTCGACGACGAGGACCATCCGTCCGCGTCGCAGCTCCGCCAGCGCGGCACCGACCTGGTGGTCCTTGTCCATGCAGGTCACGGTAGAAGGCGTAGGCGACGCCGACGTGTACGACATCGCGACACCTCGTCCTGGTGCGCTGCGGTGGCGCGTTGCAGGCTCCGGACGTTCCCCTCAGCCCGGTTCGGGGGGCGCCCGCGGCGGGAGCGGGCGCCGCGCCGGCCCGACGTAGTCCTCGCGGTCGGGCGCCAGCATCCGGAACCGGTCCCCGCTCTCGATCTCCTCGAGCATGTGCGCCGCGATCCCGGGCAGGAACGAGATCAGGCTGGCCACGTACATCTGCGGCGGCCCGAACCCGAGCTCGGTGAGCACCCTGGCCATGGCGCCGTCGATGTTGAGCGGGAGCGGCCGCCGGCCGGGCCGCAACGCGTTGTACGCGGCGAGGATCGCTTCGTGCAGCCGGCTGACCGTGCCCTCGACACCGTGCCGGCGGGCGACCGCCAGCACCGCCACGGCCCTGGGGTCCCGGTCGGTGAACTCCGGGTGCCCGGCCCCCGGAAGCGGCTCCCCTGCGTCGCGGCGCTCCTGTGCCACGGCGGCGGCGACGGCCGACAGACCGGCGTCGGTCCGGTCGTCCCCGAGACGCTCCAGTGCGGCGGACAGCATCTCCCCCGTGTGCTCCGGCGAGATCGTCCGGCGCCCCGCGCAGGACAGCGCCGCGAGGATCCCGACGGAGGGGTCGGGGTGCACCGAGATCGCGATGCGCCCGGCGAGGATGTTCGGTCCGCGCGCGGCCGGGTACGACATCAGCCCGCACAGCGCGGCCTCGAACACCGCGGCCTGCGCGGCGGTGGGCAGCTCGCCGCGCAGGGTCAGCCAGGTGCACTCGGCGTAGCCGCGGCCGCGGATCAGGTCCGAGAGCGGGTAGCCCCGGACGTAGATCTCCTCGTCGTCCATCTCGGTGATCGCGGTACGGAACCGCAGACCGTCGCCGCTCGTCATCGCTGGACGCCTCACTCCCACAGCCGGCCCGCGGGCCGCCGGTTCAGATGTCGCTGTCGGCCAGGAACCCCAGCACCGTGGAGGTGAAGGCGTCGTTGTCGTCGCCCGCGACCATGTGCCCGGTGGCGGACACGTCCACGTGCCGCGTACCGGGGATGAGCTCGAGGAACTCCGCGACACCCTCGTCGCTCACGATGTCGGACTGTTCCCCGCGCACCAGCAGGGTCGGCACCGTGACCCGCCGCGCCGCGGCGGCGGCCCGTTCGTGGCTGGTGGACCGGCGCGGCTCGGAGTCGATCTGCAGGAACGCCGGGTCCCAGTGCCAGTACCACCGGCCGTTCTCCCGCTGCCGCACGTTCTTGCGCAGACCCTCGGGAGTCGGCGCGCGCTTCCGGTGCGGGTTGTAGGCCCGTACGGCCTCCGCGACCTCGTCCAGCGAACCGAACCCGTCGGGATTCGCGCTCATGAAGGCCATGATCCGGGCGACGCCCGCGGGTTCCGCCCGCGGCACGATGTCGACGAGCACGAGCGCGCGGGCCACGTCCCCCCGCTCGCCCTGCGCGACGAGCGAGGTCATCCCGCCCATCGACGCTCCGATCAGCAGCGGGCGCTCCTCCAGTGCGCCCACCACGGACGCCAGGTCGGCCACCAGCCCGTCGATGCCGTAGTCGCCGTCGGGTGCCCAGTCGCTGTCGCCGTGGCCGCGGGCGTCCAGCGCGAGCGCGGTCCAGCCGTTGTCGGCCAACGCGGCGGCCGTGCGGAACCAGGAGTGCCGGGTCTGCCCACCGCCGTGCAGCAACAGCACGGCTCCGCGACGCTCGCCGACCCCGTCCCAGCGGTCCCCGACGATCTTGCCGGCGGCCCCGTCGAACACGGCCCGTTCACCCGGGCGGACGCCGTTCACGAGCGGGAGCTGATCGTCGCCGTCGGGGCGGGACCGAAGAGGTTGGTATCGACCATGCCCCGGACCATAGACGTCCGGTCGAGCTCGGGCGAGGTAGGACGCCACCCCATTCTCTCAACCGTCAGTTCGAAGTTCGCCCGAGATGTCGTTCTACGATCACGTGCTGGAGTCCCGCCATGCTGACAGGGGATCAGCGCCTGGCCGGGGAGCCGCCGGATACGGGTGAGCCACGCGGTGGTCTGCGCACGGGCCCGCGCTCCTGCCCGCCGCCGCACACCACCCACTGGGTCGGCGGCCACAGCGACTCCTCGATGCGGCGGGCGGCCCGGTTCGGCGACGGATGGCTGGCGATGCACCGGATGCCGAGCAGAGCGGTGAACCGGATGGTCAGACCGGTCGCCGGGTCCTCCGGGTCAACGATCAGCCGTCAGCACCAGGGCCGAGCCGTCGGTCAGCGCGCCGGAGGTGACGACGCCGACCTCGTGGCGCGGCACCTGCCGGTCACCACCACGACCCTGGATCTGCAGCACCGCCTCGGCGACCGTGTTCATGCCGTGCAGGTAGCCCTCGGCGAGCAGGCCGCCGTGGGTGTTGACCGGAAGCGTTCCGTCGCGTGCGGTCGCCCCGGACCGGACGAACGCGCCGGCCTCTCCCCTATCGCAGAAGCCCAGGCCCTCCAGCCCCATCAGCACCACGCTGGTGAAGCAGTCGTAGATCTCGGCGAAGTCGACGTCGGTGGCGCTGATGCCGGCCCGGCCGTACAGCTCGTCGCGCAGCCCGTGGGTGAAGTTGCGGGTGTAGTCGTCGTGCAGCAGCTGGTCGCCAATGTCCAGGCCCGGCCGGGCGTCGGCCCGGTAGGCGGCCGATGCCACCACCGCCGGCGGGTGCGGCAGGTCGCGAGCCCGGTCCAGGCTGGTCACCAGCACCGCGCAGGCACCGTCGACCTCGCTGGTGCAGTCGGCGGCCCGGAACGGCTCGGCGATCATCGGCGAGTCCAGGTAACCGGGCAGGTCCAGCGGGCGGCGCTGGATGGCACGGTCGTTTGCCTGCGCGTAGACCCGCTGCGCCAGCGCGACGGCCGCCAGGTCGCGCTCGTCGCCGCCGGTCTCGTGCAGGTAGCGCCGGGCCCACATCGCGATGTACATAAGGTACGCGGAGTAGCCGATCGGGTACCGGTACTGCGCCGCGCCACTGCCGAAGGCGGTGCTGCCGACGCGAACCCCGGACCGGCCGTTGAGCGCGCGGAAGACCACCACGTTCTCCGCGTAGCCCTGGGCCACCGCCATCGCGGCCTGCTGCACCATGAAGCACGGCGACTGTCCGCCCTGCTGGAAGTCCATCACGAAGCGCAGCCCGGGTACGGCGAGCGTGGTGGCCACCGCCTCGCTCGACACCGAGTCGTTGAGAACGCTGAAGCTGACCACCCCGTCGACGTCGACGGGCCGCAGGCCCGCGTCGAGCGTGGCGGCGCGCGCCGCCTCGGTCGCCAGGTCCAGCACCGTCCGCCCGGAGGCCTTGCTGAACGCCGAGTACCCGACGCCCGACACCGCCACGTCTCTCATGTCGCCTCCCGGTCGAGGACGCTAGGGCGGCGGACCCGGTTCGTCAACCGGCGATTCGAACTTTTTCGTTGGCGTTGGTTAACGGCTAAGTGTTAAGATTCCGTCCATTGAGTCAGGACGGCGGAACCGTCGGGCCTGGTCCGACGCCGGCCGCGGCGGGCCGCGACCGGTGAGCGGTCCCCGCCATCGCGAGCGGTCCCCGCCATCGCGAGCGGTCGCCGCCACCGACAGCAGCGCAGACCGCGGAGGCCGTACATGACCACACAGCAGCAGGCCGGGATCCTCGTCGACCGGGTACGGCTCGGCGACGGGGACGACGAGATGGGCCTGGTCACCCTCAACCGGCCAGCCGAGATGAACCCGCTGGACTGGCCGACGGCGCTGGAGCTGGGCCGGGTGTTCGACGAGCTGGCCGGCGACGACCGTGTCCGGGTCGTTGCGGTGACCGGCGCCGGGCGGGCGTTCTCCGCGGGTGGGGACATGAAGAAGTACCGGGAACTGCAGCGTGACCCGGCCGCGTTTCCCCAGTTCCTGAGCGACGCCACTGAGGTGTTCGCCCGGATAGGCCAGTACCCGAAACCGTTCGTCGCCCTGGTCAACGGCGTCGCCGTGGCCGGCGGGATCGAGCTGCTGCTGTCCTGCGATCTCGCCATCGCCTCCACCTCGGCCAGGATCGGCGACGCGCACCTCACGTTCGGCCAGATGGGTGGGGGCGGGGTGCTCACGTTGCTGCCGCGCGCGGTCGGCCCGGCCAGGGCGCGCGAGCTCATCCTGTCCGGTCGGCTGCTCTGGCCCCAGGAGGCCCTGGACTGGGGGCTGGTGTCGAAGGTGGTGCCCGACGAGGAACTCGTCGCAGCGGGAACCGCATTCGCCGCGGAGGTGGCGAAGAAGTCGCCGCTGGCGGTGGGCAACGCCAAGCGGGTGCTCAACGCCGCCCTATGGGACGGCACCGGCGTGGCCGCCGGAATACGCCTGGAGCGTGAGGTCACCAGCCGCTACTGCCTGACCAGCCACGACGCCGAGGAGGGCCTGGTCGCCTTCGCCGAGAAGCGCCGGCCATCCTTCACCGGGCGCTGAGGAGGACCGCCGTGCCGACCCCCGAGCGCCCCGGGCCGCCCCCGCCGAACACCGACGTCGACAGCGAGCCGCATTGGGCGAACCTGCGCGCGCACCGCCTGGCGCTGCAGGCCTGCGCAGCGTGCGACCGGCGCCGGTTCCCGCCCACGCCGGCGTGCCCGTACTGCGCGCACCCGGAATCGCGGTGGGAGGATGCGCCCGGCACCGGCACCGTCTACTCCTCGATCACGGTGCACCGGACCCTGGACCCGGCCTTCGCCGCCGAGGTGCCCTACTCCGTCGCCACCGTCGACCTCGACGGAGGCGGCCGCATGATCGCCAGGATGGCCGACGGGGTGCCCCTAGACGCCCGGGTCGTTCCCCACTTCGTCGATCACGAGGGGTGGACGGAGCTCCGCTTCACCGGCGTGGTCGGCTCGTGACGGACATCGGGGTGGGCGGCCACGCCCGGCCGCCGGGCCCTTCAGCCGCCGGGACCGGCTCCGGGACGGAACAGCCGCAGCAGGTTCGCCGCGACCGCGGCGGACGCCGCGTCGAAGTCCCGCTTGCGGCGGCCGCGGAACCACACCGGCACGTAGTTCATCGCCCCGTAGAGGTTGTGCATCGCCACGTCCTCGTCCACGTCGAACTCCCCGTCGGCGATGCCGCGGCGCACGACCGCCCGGAAGATCGCGTCGTGTCCCTCACGCAGCCGGCGGGTCCGCCGCCGGTAGGTTTCGGGCCAGTCCAGCGGCTGGAGGAACAGCCGGGCCATCTCCGGGCGGGTGCGCACGATCAGCTCGAGCTGTCGCGTGATCAGCAGGGTGAGCTGCTCGGTCGCGGTGCCCGGGTGTGCGACCACCAGGTCCCGCAGCTCGCCGTTGAGCGAGCTGCCGAGCTGCTCGAGGCAGGAGCTGACGAGCTCCTCCTTGCTCGGGAAGTAGTGGTAGAGCGACGCCTTGGTGAGGTCCAGCCGCTCGGCGATCTCGTCCAGGCTCAGGCCGTGGTACCCGCGCTCGGCGAGCACCACCGCCGCCGCGGCGAGGATGTCCTGGACCTTGCGGTCGCGCCGCCGCGCAACCCGCCCCCCCGTGGGCTGCTCCGCCGAGCCGACCGCCCCGCGCACACCTGTCATCGCCGCTCCGTCCCGTGATCGCCGGGTCGATGCTACCAGTCGGTCGATTACCGACGATCCTTCTATACTTCGACCGGATGGTTGACGATTCGCCGATCGGGCACCTACGGTCAGCACGACTGCAGGAGGCGACGATGACTGCTGTGACGGCCCGTGGACCGGGCACGAAGGTGACCGACCCGGCACAGGTGATCGCGTCGCTGCCGCCGGTCGACGTGCTGGCGCTCGGTGGCCTGGCCCTGGAGAACCGGCCGGCCACCCTCGTCCGGGCGGCCGTGCGGGCCGGGTTGCGGACACGGGTGCTCACCTCCAGCCCGGCGGCGTCCTGGGACGCGGATGTGCTGCTGGTCGCCGGGCTCGTGGAGCGGCTGAGAATCCCGCACGTCTCCCTTGGCGAGGCGGGTCTGGCCCCCGGCGTGCGCGCGGCCGCCGACGCCGGCGTGGTGTTCGAGGACCTAGACGAGGCGGTGCTGATAGGCAGCCTGATCGCTGCGGCCGAGGACTCCCCCTACCAGGTCCTGCACAAGCTCGGCGCCAACGACGTGCTCGACGACAACCCGCTGCTCGACACGCGCGACGGGCACCGCGTGGTGGCGGCCTGCCACCCCGATGTCGCGTTCCTGCACGCCCCGCTCGGCGACAGCGCGGGCAACCTCGCCTATCTCGGCAGCCGCTACGCCGATCTGCTGCTGGCTCGCGCGAGCACCCGGGTCTACGCCCAGGTCGACGCGATCGTGCCGACCTCGGTCGTCCGCCGGGTCGGCATCGGCGTACCGGGTCACCTCGTCGACGGCATCGTCGCGGCCCCGTTTGCAGCGCACCCCACGGCGAGCGGAGGGTGCTACAGCGCGGACGTGCGCCATCTCGCGGAGTACGTGCGGGCCGTGCGGACCGGGGCGGCTCAGGAGTACCTGCAGCGCTACTGCCGGGCGGAGCGGCCAGCGGAGTACGCCGAGCTGATCGGCCACCCGCACCTGCGCACACTCGAGACGGAGGCACTCGCGTGAACCTGGGATCCAGGGAACGGATGGCCGTCCTGCTGGCCCGCGAGCTGCGTGACGGGTGGACCGTAGGGACGGGCGTCCGCTCGCTGGTGCCGGCGGCGGCCTGCCTGCTGGCCCAGGCCACGCACGCCCCGGACCTCACCGTGCTGGCCGGAGGCATCTACACCAACCCCCGGCGGCTGGTGGCGCTCGCCGCCGGACTCGACTGCCGCCCCGAGGCCACCGGCGACTTCGTCGACGTCTACCAGACCACGGAGCGGGGCATCGACGCGATCTTCCACAGCGGCCTGCAGATCGACCGGTTCGGCAACGTCAACCTGCACTGGGTGGACCGCCCTCAGGGACGGCTGCGGGGGCCGGGAGTCGCCAACACCTCCTTCGGCCACACCGCGGGACGCATCCTGCTCTGGCTGGAGCGCCACGACCCGCGAGTGCTCGTCGAGCACGTCGACTTCGTCTCGATCGCCGGCCTGCGCATCCGCAGGCGCACCCGTGCCGAGCTGGGCATGCCCAACCTCGGGCCCGCCGTGCTCGTCACGCCGTCGGTGCTCTTCGCCCCCGACGGGGGCGAACTGCTGGCACGCAGCACCCACGGCACCCGGGACTGGGCCGCGGTCCGACGCGACACCGGCTGGCCGCTCCCCGACCAACCTCCGCCCTGCACCCCCGAGCCGACGCCCGAGGAGATCTCGGTGCTGCGCTCGGTCGTCGACCCCGGTGGGTTGCTGCGGGAGGCCGCCTCGTGATCTACCTGGAGCACGAGGCGAAGTCGGTGCTGGCCGCGGCGGGGCTGCCCGTGCCGGTGGGCAGGCTCTGCACCGGCAAGGCCGTGCCGCTGGTCGGGGAGACCGGCCCGTGGTACGTCAAGGCGCAGGTGCCCTACGGCGGACGCGGCAAGGGCGGGCTGGTCCGCCGGGCCGACGACGAGGCCGGGCTGCTGGCTGCGGGCGAGGCGATCCGGCAGGTGGCACCCGAGGCCGACCAGCTGGTGGAGCTGGCCGTCCCGACCCGGTCCGAGCGCTACGTCGCGATCGGGTTGGACACCGCGGCCGGGCGGCCCTACGCGGTGTTCGGCGCGCGGGGCGGGATCGAGATCGAGTCGGGCGACCCCGCCCTCTTGGCCCGGACCGACATCTCGATGGCCCGGGGGGTCCGGGCGGAGGACGGGGCCGAGCTGGCGCACCGGGTCGGCCTGCCGGCCGACGAGGCGGCTGCCGCCGGGGCGCTGCTCGTCCGGCTGTGGGACCTGTTCCGACGCCACCAGGGAGAGTTGCTGGAGATCAACCCGTTGATCTGGGACGGGGCGCGGTTCGTGCTCGCCGACGCGAAGCTGCGTACCTTCGAGCACGAGGCCGAGGACGGCACGGTCTACTTCCCGCGCCCCGGCCCGGTCGCCGTGCTCAGTGGAGGCGCCGGGCTGGGCATGGCGGTGGCGGACATGCTGCACCATCTCGGCACCCCACCGGCCAACTTCGCCGACATCGTCGGCGGGGTCACCACGCAACGGCTGACCCACGTCGCCCGGCAGGTCCTGCACCGGTGCCGCGACGACGACGTCGCGGCGGTCCTGATCGTGCTGTCCGTGTCGCTGACCCCGCTCGGCGGCGTGTTGAGCGTGATCCGTGACGTGATCGTCGAGGTCGGCCTCGACGTCCCCGCCGTCGCCTACTTCGGAAGCGGGGCGGCTCGTTCGGACACCGGGGACCTGCTGGGCGAGCTGGCCGGGCTCGGCGTCGACGTGCGGCCCGAACTGGAACAGGCGATCTCCCGTGCAGCCGAGCTGGCTGGCGCGGCAACACGTCCGGACACGGAGGCAGCGTCATGAGCATCCTCGCCGACCGCAGCACCCGCGTTCTGGTCCAGGGCGCCACGGGCTCCGCCGGACGGCGCCAGCTGCGGGCTCTCGCCGAGTTCGGTACCCCCGCGGTCGCCGGCGTGACGCCCGGCCGCGGCGGCACGACTGTCGACGACGTCGCGATCTTCGACACGGTCGCGGAGGCCGTCGCGGCCACCGGCGCGACCGCCTCGATCGTGCACGTCCCCCCGCGCGACCGAGCGGCGACCGGCGCCGCGCTGGAGGCCATCGAGGCCGGCCTGGACCCGGTCGTACTCGTGACGGAGGGGGTTCCGGTCCACGAGACCCTCGAGATCGTCGAACACGCGCGCGCAGCCGGAACGACCCTGGTCGGGCCCAACTGTGTCGGCGCGATCATTCCCGAGTCCGCCCTGCTCGGCATGCTGCCCCCGGGCTGCACCACACCCGGCCGGGTCGGGCTGATCTCCAAGAGCGGCAGCCTGGCGATCGAGATGCTGCGGGCGCTGACCGGTGCGGGCATCGGCCAGTCCACGGCGGTGTCGATCGGCGGAGACCCGGTTCTCGGCACGAGCCAGGCTCGCTACCTGGAGCTGTTCGAGGCCGACCCGGACACCGATGCGGTACTGGTGCTCGGCGAGATCGGCGGGACCATGGAGGCCGCCGCGGCGGAGCAGGTGACGCGGATGCGGACCCCGGTGGTGGCGTTCATCGCCGGCCGTACGGCACCGCCGGGCCGGCGGATGGGGCACCTCGGCGCCCTGAGTTCGTCGGGCGCGGACTCCGCGGCCGGCAAGGAGTCAGCGCTCGCCGAGGCCGGTGCGGTGGTGGTCCCCACCCTGTGGGCGGCCCGCGACGCGCTGCGGGAGCTGACCCGTGGCTGATCTCGAGGTCGAGGTCGTCGGCGGCACCCACTGGGTGCGGCTGAACCGGCCACAGGTGCTCAACGCCATCACGACCGCGCTCAAGGACGAGTTGCTCGCCGCGCTGGAGCGGGCTGAGGACGATCCGGGTGCGGCCTGCCTGGTGCTGACCGGTACCGGTCGGGCGTTCTGTGCCGGGGCGGACACCCGCGAGCTGGCCGCCGCGGGCGAGGTCGAGAACCTCCTGACCTCCGTGGCCCGGGTGGAGCGCACCCAACGGCTGGTCGAACGGATGCGCCGCAGCCGCCTTGCGACGGTCGCCGCGGTCAACGGGATCGCCGCCGGCGGTGGGGTCTCCCTGGCCCTGGCCTGCGACATCGTGGTAGCGGCGGGGTCGGCCCGGTTCGCCCTGCTGTTCGGGGCGAGGGGCCTCGTCCCCGACGCCGGTCTCACCCGCCACCTCGTGGAGTCGATCGGCAGGCGTCGTGCGCTGGCGCTCGCCCTCACCTGCGCCGACCTGGACGCCGACGAGGCCCTGCGCTGCGGGCTCGTCGATGCGGTCACCTCCGACGACGAGCTGGTGAGCAGGGTGACCGAGCTCGCCGCTGATCTCGTCGGTCGCGGGGCGCACACGATCGCCCTCACCAAGCGGGCGTTCGCCGCCCCGCAGCACTCCGACCTCTCCCTCGAAGCGCTTACACAGGCGGTGGCGCTGCAGGGCGCGGCGACCCCCGGCACCCGAACCGCCCCGGCGAAAGGACGATCATGACCCGGTCACCCTCCCCCGGCCGCAGGCTCCGCCTGCCCGCGGTCCTGCTCACCATGGCGTTGCTGCTCGCGGGATGCGGCGGCGGAGCCGCCCCCGGCGCGGCCGGCGGCCCGTTGCGGATCGCGAGTGCCAGCTCGAGCCTCAGCGCCGGACCGCTCCTGGCGGCGATGGCCCTGGACACCTTCGCCCAAGCCGGCATCGCCTACGAGTACACCGACTTCGCCGGGAACAGCCCCAACACCATCGCCGCGCTGAGCGCCGGTGCCGCCGATGTCGCGCTGGTCGGCGCGGCGTCGGGATGGGACGCCCTGCAGGAGGGAGCGCCCCTCGTCGTCGTCGCCGCGATCGCCGGGAACACCAGCGAGCTCGGCATGCGCACCGACGTGGCGCAGCGCCTCGGGATCACCGAGACCTCGCCGATCGAGCAGCGGGTGCAGGCGCTGCGCGGGCTGACGATCGCCACCGCACGGACCGGGTCGGCCAACTACCAGATGCTGCGCTCCCTGTTCACCCTCTACGGCCTCAACCCCGACACCGACGCGACCATCGTCCCGTCCGAGCCGACCGCGATCGTCGCCGGGCTCCAGAACGACGGGATCGACGCCGCCTTCTACGGGACCGGGGTGATGCAGACCAACTACGCGGACGGCACCGCCGTCCCCATGGTCAACCTGCCTCGCGGTGACGTCCCGGAGCTCGAGGACATCGTGTTCGCCACGGCGTTGGTGCGCACCGAGACACTCGAGAACGACCCCGCCCGGGTGGAGCAGTTCGTCACCGCGCTGCGGGCGGCGGGCACCGCCATCACCGACCGGGGCGAGGAGACCCGCGCCGCGGTGAAGGACAGGTACTTCCCCGACCTTCCCGACGAGGTCTACCGGCTGTCCTGGGATCAGGTCGCACCGGCCTGGATCCTCGACGGCGCCCTGAGTCCCCAGCAGCTCACCGCATCGCTGGAATTCCAGACCCAGACCACAGGGAAGCCCTACGACGGGATCGGCTTCGAGGACGACGTCGCGCCGATCGCCCGCTCGTGAGCGGCGGCACCGTGACCGCGACACGTGCGGAACTCGTCGGTCTCGACGGCGTGAGCGTCCGCTTCGGCGACACCGAGGTCCTCGCGCCCACCTCGATCCAGGTGCGCGAGCGTGAGTTCGTCACGCTGTTCGGTCCGAGCGGATGCGGGAAGTCGACCCTCCTCAACATCGTCGCGGGGTTGCTCGTCCCCAGCTCGGGTCAGGTGCGGTTCGACGGGAAGGCGATCTCGGGGATCAACACCCGGATCGGCTACATGACCCAGGACGACACCCTGCTGCCCTGGCGTACGGTCCGGGCGAACGTGGCGATGCCGCTGCGGATGCGCGGCGTCCCGCGCCCCGAGATCGCCGACCGGGTCCAGACCTACCTACGGCTGCTCGACCTCGAGCACGCCGCGGACCGGTACCCGGCCCAGCTGTCGGGTGGTATGAAGCGGCGAGCCCTGCTGGCCCGCAGCATGATCTACGAGCCTCGGATGCTGCTGATGGACGAGCCCTTCGCCGCCGTCGACGCGAGGCTGCGGGAAGGACTGCACGACGAGGTGCGTCGGGCGGTGGAGCAGGCGGACCAGACCGTGTTGTTCGTGACCCACGACGTCGCCGAGGCCGCGCTGCTCTCGGACCGCGTCCTGGTGCTCGGACACCGACCCGGCCGCGTGGTCGCCGAGCTGACCATGCCCTTCGGAGCGAATCGCGACCTCCGTCGGCTGCGGCTCAGCGAGGAGTACCTCGCAGCCCAGCTGGCCGTGCGCCGCGCCCTGGACACCGCGGAGGAGGACGATGACTGACACCATGAACGGTCGCGCCCGTGCTGTGGCGACCAAGCCGGTACTAGCATCGGGGATCCGGGACCGGGTGGCCCGCCACCTGTTGCAGGCGGCGATCCTGGTCGCCTTCCTGCTGCTGTGGCAGTACGCCTCGGGACGCTGGGTCGCGCCACTGTTCATCAGCTCCCCGGTCGCGGTGTGGGACACTGTCGTCCGCTGGATCGCGGACGGCACGCTCCTCCACCACGCGGTCGCCACGTTCCGGGTCGCGGTGGCCGGTTTCCTGATCGGCGGGCTGTCCGCGGTGGTGTTCGGTTACCTGCTCGGCGTCTCGCGGTTCTGGGCGGGGGTGGCGGAGCCGTTCATCACCGCGCTGTACGCGCTGCCCAAGGTGGCGATCATCCCGCTGCTGATCATCTGGGTGGGCGTCGGTGCGGGGCTGTCGCTGGTCGTCTGCGCGCTGATCGTGTTCCTGCTGCTGTTCTACAACACCTTCTACGGCATCCGGGAGGTCAAGCCTGCCCTGATCGACGGGGTGCGCATCATGGGCGGCGGCTGGGCGGACGTGGCGTTCAAGGTACGGCTGCCCTCGGCCTTCGTGTGGATCGTCGCGGGAATGCGGATCTCGGTACCGCAGGCTCTGGTCGGCGTGGTCACCGCGGAGATCCTGGCCGGCAACCGCGGCCTCGGCTACCTGGTGAGCTTCAACGCGGGCCAGTTCAACACCGCAGGCACCCTGGCCGCGGTGGCGACGCTGCTGCTGATCGGGCTGGGGCTCGACCGGGTGGTCGCGCTGGCCACCCGGAGCGCGCTCGCCTGGCAGCACGGCGGGGGCCGGTGAGCGTGCCGGCCGGCGTCGGTCACCGGCCTGCGCTCGCGCGCCTGCTCGCACCGGCGTCGGTCGCGGTCGTCGGGGCGTCGGAGGGTCTCGGTGGCTTCACCGGGTCCTGCGTGCACAACCTGCTGCGCTACGGGTTCACCGGCCGGATCCACCCGGTCAACCCGCGGCGCGCCGAGGTGCTCGGCCTCACCTGCCACCCGAGCCTGGCCGAGGTGCCCGGTCCGGTCGACTCCGCCGTGCTGCTCGTCGGTGCCGACCGGGTGCTGCCGGTGCTGGAGGACTGCGTCGCCGCCGGGATCGACAACGTGATCGTCGCCGCGTCGGGTTTCGGCGAGGGCGGGGCGGGACCGGCCGGCCTGGCCCGACGACGGGCACTCGACGCCTTCCTGGACCGGCACCGGATCACCCTGCTGGGACCGAGCACCACGGGTGTCGTCAACCTGTTCGACCGCTACGTTCCGCGCGCGGCCACAAACATGATCGGCCCGGACGGCGTGGTGCCTGGACCGGTGGCGGTCGTCTCGCAGAGCGGCGCGTCGAGCAACATCGTGTTCAACCGCGCGCAGGATCACGGGCTCGCCGTGGGCCTCGCCGTCGCCACCGGGCTTCAGGCCACCCTCACGACCTGGGACGTCGTCGAGCACCTGGCCACCGACGACCGGGTCAGGGTGCTGGCACTGATCGTCGAGGAGCTCGGCCCCGCGGCGGCGTGGCGGCCGCGGGTCCACGCGGCGGCCGCGGCCGGCCAGCAGGTCGTCCTGTGCCGGGTCGGCACCTCCGATCGCGGGGCCGCTGCCGCGGCGTCGCACACGGGAGCGGTCGCCGGGCACTGGCGCTCGCAGCGCGCGGCGCTGCGTGACGCCGGGGTGCTGGTCGTGGACGATCTCGACCAGCTGTGGGAGGTTGCCGCGCTGTGCGTCGCATGGGGCACGGCGTCCGCACCGGCACGCCTGGGCGTCGTCGCGCTGTCCGGCGGCGAGGGCGCGCTGATTAGCGACCAGGCCACCGCGGCCGGGATCGCCATGCCCGACCCGTCCGACGCCTTCGTCGGACTGGTCGGGAAGCATCTCACCCTGACCCGGGGCGCCAACCCCTTCGATCCGTCCGGGGAGATCCTCGGCAAGCCCGACCTACTGGTCCCGATGCTGGAGCAGTTCTTCGACGACCCGGCTTTCGACCGGGTGCTTCTCGCCTGGCACGTGCTCGACCAGAACGTCCTTCCCGCCCAGCAGGAGGCGCTCGACGACCTGTTCGCGCGCTACCGGCACCGGCTCGTGGTCACCGCGTGGCCGCTGTCGACCCTGGACGGGTGGCACCGGCTCGCCGGACCGGGCGCCCCACCGCTGCTGCCCGGCTCGCACCGAGCCATCGCGGCGCTCGCCCGCTGGTCCGGATCCGCGCCCATCATGGCGGTGGCACCGGCGGTGACGGCACCGGTCACGCTCCCGGCCCGGCTCGGCACCGGCTACCACGAGGTCCGGGAGCTGCTGGCGGGTCTCGGCGTCCCCTTCGGCCCGGCGCGTCGGGCCGAAGGGGAGGACGCCGCCGCGGCGGCGGCGGCGGCGATCGGTCCACCGGTCGTGCTCAAGTCCGACGTCGACTCGATCACCCACAAGTCGGCCGCCGGCCTCGTCGAGCTCGGCCTGGTCGCCGACGACCAGGTGCGGGCCGCGTGGCGCAGGCTGCACGCGGCGACCGCGTCGGCCACGGTCATCGTCGAGGCACAGCTCACCGGGGAACTGCAGGTGTTCCTGGGTGCCCGGCGAGACCTGGACGCCGGCTCGGTGCTGCTCTTCGGCTCCGGCGGTTCGGCAGTGGAGTACCTCGACGACATCGGGTTGGTTCCGGCCGGCGCCGACCCACGCCGCGCGATCGCGGCCAGCCGGGTCGGTCGCTTCCTCGCCGACCGCACGCCCGCCGTCACCGACGCACTGGCCGACATGCTGGCCGCGCTGGGCGGCGTCGTGACCGACCCGCGGATCGCCGCCGTCGAGGTCAACCCGGTGATGGTCGACCTCCGGCGGGGTACCGCGCTGGCCGTCGACGCACGGATCGAGCTCAGCTCGGACTGAGCCGCGCAGCGGTCACGTCCCCTGCCCGAAACGTGGCGGCCGCTTCTCGACGAACGCCGCGATCCCCTCCCTGGCGTCGGCGGTGCCGAAGAGCCGGTCGATCCCGGACGCCTCGGCGCGCATCCCGGCTCGCCGGCCGCCGTCGAGATGGGCCAGCACGCACGCCTTGAGCTCCCGCAGCGCCGGACGGGCCCCCGCCGCGAGGCCTGCCGCGTAGTCCACGGCCTCCGCCACCAGCCGATCGACCGGGTGCACGCTGTTGACCAGGCCCAACGCCAACGCCTCGGCGGCGGCGAGCTGGCGTCCGGTGTAGAGCAGGTCCAACGCCCTGCCCTTGCCCACGACCTCCACGAGCCGCTGCGTGCCGCCCGCCCCGGGGAGCAGCCCGAGCTTCACCTCGGGGAGCCCGATCCGCGCCTGCTCCGCGAGCATGCGGAGGTCGCACGCCAGTGCCAGTTCCATGCCGCCGCCCATGGCGTGGCCGTTGACCGCGGCGATGGTCGGCAGCGGGATGGCCTCGATGTCGTCCATCGCCCGTTGGATGCCGCTGATGAACCGGGGCATCTCGTCCGCGTCGAGCGCGTTCATCATCTTGATGTCGGCCCCCGCGACGAACCGCGGCCCGGCCCCGGTGATGACGAGCGCGCCCACCTCGTCGCGGGCCGCCGTCCGGGTCGCCGCCAGCGAGATCTCCTGGACGAGCGCGAGGTCCAGCGCGTTCGCCGGCGGCCGGTCCACGGTCAGCAGGCCGACCCCGCGGTCGACCTCGATCCGGACGTGCTGGAACTCGGTCTCGGTCATCCCGTCGCCTCCGTCGTGGTCGGGTCGGTCGCGGCTCGGCGGGCGCCGAGCACCCGGTCCAGCCAGGCCACCAGGTCGGCGACCACCTCGGCCCGGTTGGTCTCGTTCAGGATCTCGTGCCGGCCGCCCTCGTAGGTGACGACCGTGACCTCGGTGAGCCCGGCCGCACGGTAGCGCTCGACGAGCAGGTTCAGCAGGGCGAGCCCGGCGTTGATCGGGTCCTGGTCACCGGCGACCACGTAGAGCGGCAGGTCCGTGCGGATCCCGCCCAGCCGCTGCGGGTCGGCCAGTTGGGTGCCGGACCCGAACATGAGCTTGGACGAGGGGATGTCGGTGCCGAAGCCACAGGCCGGGTCGGCGACGTAGGCGTCCACGACCGCCTCGTCGCGGCTGAGCCAGTCGGACTCGGTGCGGGCCGGCTCGAACGCGGCGTTGAACCCGGCGAGCTCCAGCGGCTGGTCCAGGTCGATGGCCGCGGCCAGCTGGTCCAACGCGGTGGTCCCGGACAGCACGACCGCGTCGACGCGGTCGCTGTGGTCGAGCAGGTACTGCTGGGTGGCCAGCGAACCCATGCTGTGCCCGAGCAGCACGACGGGCAGCCCCGGGTGGGTCTCGTGGACCTTCTCCACCAGCGCGCCGACGTCCCCGACCAGGCGGTTCCAGCCGTCCTCCCCGAAGTCCCCGAACCGGGACGGGTCGCCGGCGGTGGCACCGTGGCCGCGGTGGTCGTTGGCGTAGACCACGAAGCCGGCCTCGTTCAGGGCAGCCGCGGTCTCCGCGTAGCGGCGCGCGTGCTCGCCCAGGCCGTGCGCGATCTGGACGACGCCGCGCGGGGCGCCCACCGGGTCCCACCGGTAGACCACCACCCGGGTGCCGTCCCGGGACACCAGCTCCGAGGTGTGGGCCTGCTCGACGGTGCTCATCCGGATCCTCCTCAACGAGGTCGTGCACAGTGGGTCGCGCCTAGTGACGCGGTCGCCGGGAGACGCTAACGTACCGGGTGATCCTTATCAGGAAAACAGCGAGGTTTTCAGATGGCAGCCCTTCGGGAGCGGCTCACCCCGGAACAGACCGACTTCGTCAAGGCGGTGGATGCATTCTGCGAGCGGGAGTGCCCGCCGCACAAGCTGCGCGAGATCACCGCGGGCGGCACCGTCGCGCACGACGACACGCTCTACCGGAAGCTGGCCGCCACCGGTTGGCTCGGGTTGACCATCCCCGAGGAGTACGGCGGCTCGGGCGGCGAGCTGTCCGACGTCGCGCTGCTCACCGAACGCCTGTCCTACCATCGCCTGCCGGTCACCGGGTACCTCACCACGGTCATCACCGCCCAGGCGCTGATCAGGTTCGGTACCGAGGAGCAGAAGCAGCGCGTGCTCCCCGGGGTGGCCCGGGGTGACGTGCTGTCCATCGCGATCACCGAGCCGGACACCGGATCGGACGCCGCGGCGGTGCGCACGCACGCCCGCCGCGACGGCGACGGCTGGCGGATCAACGGCGAGAAGATCTACACCAGCAACGCCAACCACGCGCGCTGGGTCCTGGTGGTCACGCGCACCAACCCGGACGCGTCCAAGCACCGCGGCATCTCGCTGTTCCTGGTGCCGATGGACCGGGTCGACGTGACCAAGCTGGACATGCTCGGGCACATCGACACCACCATCACCCGCTACGCGGACGTCCGGGCCACCGACGCCGACATCGTCGGCGGGATCGACTCGGGGTGGCAGGCGCTGGTCCAGGGGCTCAACAGCGAGCGGATGATCATCGGTGCGGAGGCGGTCGGGGTCGGCCAGCGCGCGTTCGACGACGTGCTGCGCTATGTGAAGGACCGCCACCAGTTCGGGCAGCCGATCGGCCGGTTCCAGGCGCTGCAGCACGGGCTCGCCGAGACGGCCACCAAGCTGCTCGCCGCGCGGCTGCTGGTCCGGCACGTCGCCGAACTGCTCGACGAGGGCGACCCGGCCCCGGCCGAGGCCTCGATGGCGAAGCTGTTCGCCACCGAGACGGCCAAGGAAGCCGCCCTGCAGGGCATGCAGTTCATGGGCGGGATGGGCTACAGCATGGAGAGCGACATGCAGTCCTACGTCCGCGACAGCCTCGTCATGACCATCTTCGGCGGCACGTCGCAGATCCAGAAGAACATCATCGCCGGGCAGCTCGGCCTCAACGACTGACCAGCCCGCACCACCACCGGGGAGCACCATGACCGACGAGCTCAGCGACCGACTCGACGAGCTGGCCGCCCGCGACGACACCTGGGTCACCCGCGAGGTGCTGCAGCGCTACGTCGACCAGGGCGCCTGGACCGAGCAGAGTTTCGTGCACGACCTCGAGCGGCACGCGGCCGAGCGGCCGGACTCCCTGGCGATCATCGACGAGGATGGCCGGCGCACCAGCTACGGCGAGTACGAGCAGCGGACCCGGCGGTTGGCGAGCTCGCTGCTGGGTCTCGGCCTGCGGCCCGGCGACCGGCTCGCGATGCAGCTGCCGAATTCGAGCGAGTTCTGCCTGACGTTGATGGCCTGTGCCCGGGTCCGGATCATCCCGGTGTTCCTGCACGTCGTCTACGACGAGCACGACCTCGACTACGTGCTGAACCTGACGGAGGCCCGCGCGCTGGTCGTCCCCGCCTCGTTCAACGGGCGCGACTTCGTCCCGCTGGCCCGCACGATGTGCGAGCGGATCGCCGTGCTGGAGCACATCGTGGTGGTCGGCGGTGACGGCGGCGACGGGCTGCTCTCCTTCGAGGACATGGCCGCGGCGCAGCCGGCGCAGGACATCGAAGCACTGCGCCCCACCGGCGCCGACCCGTTCTTCATCATGTTCACCTCCGGCACCACCGGGCGGCCGAAGGCGGAGCTGCACACCCACGCCAACAACCTGTTCTGGATCCAGAGCTTCGAGCAGGGCCAGCAGTTCCCCCGCGACGCACAGTGGATCATCGTCACGCCCATCGCGCATCTGACCGGGCTGGGCCTGGGCGTGCTCTCGGCGCTGCGCCGTGGAGCGGCGTTCACGCTGCTGACCGGCTGGGACGTGGGCAGGTGCGTCGAGCTCCTCGAACGCGACAAGCCGACCTACCTGCTCGGGGCGGCGCCGATGCTCATCGACCTCGCCCGCTTCCCCGACCTCGGCTCCCGCGAGGTGCGGAGCCTGCGCGGCATCTGCTACGCGGGCGCCCCCTGTCCGGCCGAGACCCTCAACGCGCTCAACGCCCAGCTGGGTGCCGAGATCGCCGCGTTCTACGGCTACACCGAGGCCGGCGTCACCTTCATGACCCGGCCCGGCGACCCGATCTCGGTCACCAGCCGCAGCATCGGCTCGGTGCTCGACGGGGTCGAGATGCGACTGGTCGACGACGAGGGCGACGACGTCGAGCCGCCCGGCGAGGGCGAGCTCTGGTCGCGCGGGCCGAACTTCGTGGTGGGCTACTACGGCCAGCCGGAGACGACCGCGCGGATGTTCGACGCCGACGGCTGGTTCCGTTCCGCCGACATCGTCCGCATCGACACCGACGGCTACGGCTACTTCGTGTCGCGCCGCGACGACCTGATCAACCGGGGCGGGTACAAGATCGACCCGCGGGAGATCGAGGAGCTGCTCTACACCCACCCCCGGGTCGGCCAGGCCGCGGTGGTCGCCATGCCCGACGAGCGGCTCGGTCAGCGGGCCGCCGTCTTCGTCGTCCCCGCGACCCCGGGCGACGAGGTCGCACTGGCCGATCTGACCACCTTCCTCGAGGAGAAGGGGTTGAGCCGCACCAAGTGGCCGGAGGCCGTGGAGCTGGTCGAGTCCTTCCCGATGACCAGCACCGGCAAGTTCATGCGGTACTCGCTGCGCGAACGGGCCGAGCAGCTGCGTCCGCAGCGATGACGCCGGTCCCGCCGTGATCGACCTGCGGGAGTTCGTCCGTCCCGGGGACACCGTGGCCTGGGGGCAGGCGGGCGCCGAGCCGCGGGCGTTGATCGGTGCGCTGCTGCTCCAGGCAGCGGGGCTGGGCGGGGTCACCGCGTTCGTGGGGATGACCTTCGACGACCGGCTCGCCGCGGCGCCCGGCGTGGCACTGCGCTCCTACGGCGCCCTCGGCGTGCTCTCGGGCGGGCCGGTGGAGGTGCTGCGCTGCCACATGTCGTCGCTCCCCGGACTCATCCGGTCCGGCCGCCAGCCGGTGGACGTGGCGTTCTGCCAGGTCTCACCGGCCGACGCGGACGGTTACCACGGTCTCGGGGTGAGCGTGGACTACCTCATGGCGGCGGTCGGGACCGCGCGGGTGGTGCTGGCCGAGGTCGACCCGTCGGTGCCGGTGACGCACGGGCCGGGTCGGGTGCACGGCTCGGTGTTCGCCGCCACGGTGACCACGGACCGCGGGCCGACGCCGGTCCCCGATCGGCCGGGAGGCGAGATCGAGGCCCGGATCGCCGCGCACGTCGCGGCGCTGGTGCCGGACGGGGCGGTGC
This sequence comes from Pseudonocardia abyssalis, assembly GCF_019263705.2. Taxonomy (NCBI): domain Bacteria; kingdom Bacillati; phylum Actinomycetota; class Actinomycetes; order Pseudonocardiales; family Pseudonocardiaceae; genus Pseudonocardia; species Pseudonocardia abyssalis. The sequence continues at coordinate 6,055,551 of NZ_JADQDK010000001.1, read as the reverse complement.
TGCAGCTGGGCGTCGGCGGGCTGGCCACCGCGGTCGCGGGCGCGTTGCGGGGCCACCGCGGGCTGCGCGTGCACAGCGGGCTGGTCGGGGACTGGCTGGTCGATCTGGACGAGTGCGGGGCGCTGGTCACCGGCGACGGGCCGCCGGCCGTCGTGGCGGGCACGGCGCTGGGCACCGACCGGCTCTACCGCCACCTCGACCGCAACCCCCGCGTCGAGATGCGCCCGGTCGAGCAGATCCACCCGCCCGCGGTCACCGCCGCGATACCCGGGTTCGTCGCGGTGAACCAGGCGCTGCAGGTCGACCTCGACGGGCAGGTCGGCGCCGAGTCGGTGGCCGGCCGGTACCTCGGGGCGGTCGGCGGCCAGGTCGACTTCCTGCGCGGAGCCGCGATGTCGGCGGGCGGGCTCGGGATCGTGGCCGTGCCGTCGGTGACCACCCGCGGCGCGTCCCGGATCGTCGAGCGGCTCGACGGCCCCGTCACCACGTCGGCCACGGACGTCGGGTGGGTGGTCACCGAGCACGGTGCCGTCGACCTGCGCGGCCTCAGCCGCGGCGAACGGGCCCGCGCCCTGCGTACCGTCGCCGACCCGTCCCACCGGCCCCACCTCGGTGGGGTGGTGTCCACCCATTGCCCCACCACGGCCACTACCTCATAATTCTTATGATGAACGGAGGCATGCGATGGCAACAGTCATCTCTCCTTCCCGCTCCGCGAGGACGCGGGCGTCACGCGCATGGACGAGCTCACCGACGGCGGTGTGCCGGTGATGACGTCCGTGGACGACGAGGTTCGCCGCACGACCGTCGGCGCGATCTGCGCCGGTGTCGATGTCCACCCCGCCACGGAGGGATCCGCATGACCACCCCGCTCGACCAGCTGACCGACGCCCAGGCCGACCTGGTCGCCCGTGCCCGCACGATCGCCCAGAACGAGCTGCGACCCCGCGCCGCGGAGTGGGACCGGCGCGCGGAGTTCCCCGAGGAGCAGTTCGACCTCCTGCGCAGGGCCGGCCTGACCGGGCTCACGGTCCCCGTCGAGTACGGCGGCCAGGGCCTGGGGACCTTCGAGGCCTGCCTGGTGCTGGAGGAACTGTCCGCGGGCTGCCTGGCCAGCGCGATGACGATCCAGATGCAGGTGAACGGGCCGCCCCGGGTGATCGCCCGGATCGGCACCGACAAGCAGCGCAAGGAGTACCTGCCACGGGTCGCGGACGGTTCGGTGTGCTTCTCGATCGCCATGACCGAGCCCCAGGCCGGCTCCGACGGCACCGCCCTGCAGACCACGCTCAGCCCGAACGGCGACGGGTTCCTGCTCAACGGCGAGAAGTGCCACATCACCGGTGCGCTGCGTTCGGATGCCTTCCTCGTCTTCTGCCGGGCGCCGGACACCGCCGGCCCCGACGGCATCGGCGCGGTCCTGATCGACCGCGACGTGGAGGGCCTCGCCCCGATCGAGACCGAGCCCAAGATGGGCGGCCGCGCCATCGCCGAGGGCATCATGCGCTTCACCGACGTCCCGGTGCGCGCCGACCAGGTCGTGCTCGAACCGAGGAAGGGCTCCCGGGACGGGGCCAGGTTCCTCATCCGCCAGTTCAACCCGGAACGCTGCGGCAACGCGGCGATGTCGCTGGGCCTCGCCCGCAGCGCGCTGGACGACGCGGTCGCCTACGTCAAGCAGCGCGAGCAGTTCGGCCGCCCCATCGTGGAGTTCCAGGGCCTGCAGTGGAAGATCGCCGACATGGCCACCGCCATCGACGCGGCCCGGCTGCTGCTCTGGCGCGCGGCCCGCACCGACGTCGAGGGCTTCCCCGGCATCCGGGAGACCGCGATGGCGAAGCTCGCCGCGAACGAGGCGGCCCTCATGGTCACCACCGAGGCGCTGCAACTGCTCGGTCACAAGGGCTACCTCACCCGGTACCCGATGGAACGCTACGTGCGCGACGCGTTCGGCCTGGGCATCGGCGGCGGCACCACCGCGGTCCTGCGCAACATGATCGCGGGCGAGGTCACCGGCGTGCGCGTCAGCCAGCGGAAGTCCTGATGGACCTGGCGCTGTCCGCCGAGGCGGCATTCTACCGCGAGGAGCTGCGGTCGTGGGTCGAGGAGCACCTGCCGGCGCAGTGGCGTGACGTGCCCGTCGGCACCGGCGACGACGCGGCGTACGTCGCGATGCGCCGCGAGTGGGGGCGCATGCTGCACCGCGGCGGCTGGCTGGCGCCGCACTGGCCGGTCGCCCACGGCGGGCGCGGGCTCGGCGTCGACGCCCAGCTGGCGTTCCTCGACGTGCTGGTCGCGGCGGGTGCCCCCGAGCAGATGAACACCAACGGGATGGGCATCTTCGCGCCGGCCCTGATGGCGTTCGGCACCGAGGCTCAGCAGGACCGCTACCTCGGCCCGATGCTGGCCCACGACGACATCTGGTGCCAGGGCTTCTCCGAGCCCGGGGCCGGGTCCGACCTGGCCGGGCTGGCCACCCGGGCGGTTCCCGACGGCGACCGGTTCGTCGTCTCCGGGCAGAAGGTGTGGACCTCCTACGCCCTGTTCGCGCAGCGCTGCTACCTCATGGTCCGGGTCGCCGGGGTGCCGGACGGCGTCACGATGGTGGTGCTGCACCTGGACCGGCCGGGAGTCACCGTCCGGCCGCTGCGGAACATCACCGGTACCAGCGAGTTCTGCGAGGTCTTCCTCGACGAGGTCACGGTCGACGCCGACGACGTCGTGGGCGGGATCGGCGACGGGTGGCGGGTGGCCACGTACGCGCTCGCCCGGGAGCGTTCGACCGGGCTGGCCCAGCGGGCCCTGCAACTGTCCCGCGAGCTGGTGCTGATGAACGCCCGGCTGCACCGCGACGGCCACGCCGACGACGTCCTGGTCGAGGCGTTCGTGCGCAGCCGCGCGGTGGACAGCACCGTGCGCCGGGTCCTCGCGACGACCGCCGACGGGGGTGAGCCGGGGATGCTCGCACCGGTGGCCAAGCTGCTGTGGAGCGAGGGCCACCAGGCCCAGCTCGCCACCCTGGTCGAGGCGGCGGGCCCGGAGCTCACCGGCGCCGGGGACGGCTGGTCGGACTGGCTGCGGGCGCTGCTGTTCAGCCGGGCGGAGACGATCTACGGCGGTACGTCGGAGATCCAGCGCAACCTGATCGCGAAGTCGCTCGGGCTACCGAGCGACCGCGGCTGACCGGACAAGGAGCGGGATGGACCACCGGATCGACGACGAGACGGCGGTGCTGCGCGCGGCGCTGCTGGAGTTCCTGCGCGAGCGGATGCCCGACCCCGGTGCGGAACCCGGGCCGGCGGCGCGGCTGGACGCCTGGCGGGAGCTGGTCGAATCGGAGTGGCTGGAGCACTTCTCCTCCGCGGACCGGGCCGACCCGGCCGTGCGGGTCGCGGCGCTGCACGTGGCGGAGGCCTTCGGAGCGGCGCCGGTCACCGGGCCGGTCGACGTGGTCGCCGGCTACCTGCTGCCGCTGGCCCTGACTACCGCCTGGACCGCCGGGCTCGACCGGCTGCGCGACGGGTCGCTGGTCACCGCGCTCGTCCCCGGCATCGACGCGTCCGGCCCGGACGCCGTCCCGCGCCGCCGGGCCGTCCGGCCGGCCGCGGCGCCCGACGCGCACGGGATACGGGTCAGCGGCGTGCTGCCGCGGGTGGCCTGCGCCGCGGGCGCCGCGGCGGTCGTCGTCGCGGTGCAGCTCGACGGGCGTCCCGCGCTGGCGATCGTCGAGCTCGACCGGGCCGGCGTGATTGTCGGTGAGCCGTCCGGTGTGGACCTGCGCCGGCCGGTGGCCGACGTGACCCTCGACGCCGTCGCGGTCGACGCCGCCTCGATCCACGCCCCTCCCGACCTGCTCGAGCGCGAGGACGCCTGCGCGGCCGGGCACAGCCTGTTCCTCGACGCCGAGGCCGTCGGCGGCGGCACGGAGGTGATCGCCCGCACCGTGGCCTACTGCACCGACCGGGTCCAGTTCGGACGCCCGATCGGTTCCTTCCAAGCCGTCCGGCACCGGCTGGCCGACGTGACCGTGCAGGTCGAGGGCGCCCGCTCGCTCGCCTACCGGGCGGCGTGGGACCTCGCCGCGGCCGAGCGCGACGCGCCCGCCGACGTGGTCGCCAGCCGGTTGTGGTCGTCGCGCGCCTACCTCGCGGCCGGCGAGGCGGCGGTGCAGTGCCACGGCGGCGCGGGCTTCACGTGGGAGCAGGGCGTGCACGTATTCCACCGCGCCGCCCTCGCCGGGCGCGGCGGGGCCGACCTCGCCGCGGCCCGTGGCGCGCTCGCGGCACACCTGCGGGCGCTCGCCGACCCGACCCCGGGCGCCGGGCGCGCGGCCGAACCCGTCGGGGCGACGGGAGGGGCGCACCGATGAGCGAGCGGGTCGTGCTGGTCGACCGACCGGAGCCGGGCGTCGCGGTGATCACCCTGAACCGGCCGGCCGTGCGCAACGCGGTCGGATGGCAGTCGTGGGAGGAGCTGGGGCCCGCGGTGGCCGAGGTGGCGGCCGACGACGGCTGCCGCGCGGTGGTGCTCACCGGATCGGGCGGGTCGTTCTGCGCCGGCGGGGACGTCAAGTCCTCCCCGTCGCGCGGCACCGGGCTCGGGGCGCCCGCGGCGCGGCTGCTCGTCGGGCAGCGGGTGCTGGAGGACCTGCTCCGGCTGCCCAAACCGGTGCTCGCCGCCGTCGAGGGCCCGGCCATGGGCATCGGCTGGAGCCTGGCGCTGGCCTGTGACGTCGTCGTCGCGGCCAGGGACGCGGTGTTCGGCGCGCCGTTCGTGCTGCGCGGGCTGGTGCCCGACGGCGGTGCGGCCTGGTTCCTGACCCGGGCGCTCGGCCGCCAACGGGCGTTGGCCCTGCTGCTCACCGGCGGCCGGATGACCGCGGCGGAGGCCGCCGCGGCGGGCCTCGTCGCGCACCAGGCGTCGCCGGGTGCCGCGCTCACCGACGCCGTCGCGATGGCCGTGGCCATGGCCCGCGGGCCGGCCGAGGCGCTGCGCCTGACCAAGGGGATGGTCCGCGCCGCCGACGACCTGCCGCTGGAGCGCTTCCTCGAGGTCGAGTGGCTCTCGGCGACGCTCGACATCACCGGTCCCGACGCCGCGGAGGGTCGCGCGTCCTTCGTCGAGAAGCGCGAACCCGACTTCTCCGCCGTCCGCGAGAGCCCGCTGTAGCACCTGCCGCGGCACCCACGTCGGCGGTGGCCGACCGAAGGGGACACCCGATGGATTTCGACCAGGACGAGGATCACGACGCACTGCGCAGGGGCGTGCGCGAGCTGATCGCCCGCTACGACGACGCGTACTGGTCGGCGTGCGACGCCGAGCACCGCTTCCCGACCGAGTTCTACCGGACACTCGCCGACGGCGGCTGGCTCGGCGTGGCGATCCCGGAGGAGTACGGCGGCGCCGGGCTGGGCATCACCGAGGCGGCGCTGCTGCTGCAGGAGGTCGCCTCCTCGGGTGCGGCGATGAACGGCTGCAGCGCCATCCACCTCACGCTGTTCGGAATGAACCCGCTGGTCAAGCACGGGTCCGCGGAGCTGCGCCGGGAGCTGCTCCCCCGGGTCGTGTCCGGCGACCTGCACGTGTCCTTCGCGGTCACCGAGCCCGACGCCGGCACCGACACCAGCCGCATCACGACCCGCGCCCGCCGCGACGGCGACGGTTACGTCGTGGACGGGCGCAAGGTCTGGATCACCAAGGCCCAGCAGGCGGAGTACCTGCTGCTGCTGACCCGCACCACCCCGTTGGAGGACTGCGCCAAGCGCACCGACGGGATGACGCTGTTTATGGCACCGATGGACCGCTCTGCCATCGACGTCCGCGAGATCCCCAAGATGGGCCGCAACGCGGTCAACTCCAACGAGCTGTTCATCGACGGGCTGCGGGTGCCCGAGGCGTGTCGCATCGGGGAGGAGGGCCAGGGCTTTCGCTACCTGCTCGACGGTCTCAACCCCGAGCGCATCCTGCTCGCCCACGAGTCGGTCGGCATCGGCCGTTCGGCGGTGGACCGGGCCGTGACCTACGCCAGGCAGCGGGTGGTGTTCGACCGGCCGATCGGGCAGAACCAGGGCATCGCGTTCCCGCTCGCCGAGGCGACGATGCGGCTGGACGCGGCCGAGCTGGTGGCGCGCAAGGCGGCGTGGCTCTACGACCGCGGCCGGCCCTGTGCCCGCGAGGCCAACTCGGCGAAGTACCTGGCGGCCGACGCGGCGTTCTTCGCCGCCGACCGGGCGGTGCAGACGCACGGCGGGTTCGGCTACGCCGTCGAATACCACGTGGAGCGCTACTTCCGGGAGGCGCGGCTGATGCGGATCGCGCCGATCTCCCAGGAGATGGTGCTCAACTACGTGAGCGAGCACGTCCTCGGCCTGCCCCGGTCCTACTAGGGTCGGCTCGCCCCGACAAGGCGTTCCCGGCACCCGGGGGTCGGCCCGGATCGGCCGACCGCAGACATGTCACCCACTGCGCTCCCGAGCACTGGAGACGATCACGCAGGAGCCGACCCCGTCATCCGGCCGGACGCCGTTCCGCGAGCGCGGGCGGATCGTCGACGCCCTGAGCGCGGCGGCCGGACGCGCCCCGATGTATCAGACGGCGTTCTGATGGCCGCCGGGGTCCGCCTCGACGGGCGGGTCGTGCTCGTCACCGGGGCCAGTCGCGGGGTTGGGCCGCGGATATGCGCTCGACCTGGCCCGCCGCGGCGCCGCGGTCGCGCTCAACGCCCGTGACGGGGACGCACTCGCGGCGCTGCGCGCGGAGATCGAGACGGCGGGCGGTCGGGCCGCCGTCGCCGCTGGCGACGTCGGCGCTCCCGGCGTGGCCGAGCGGGTGCTGGAGGCCGCGGCCGCGCTCGGCCCGCTCGACGCCGTGGTGAACAACGCGGGCGTCAACCGGGACCGGACGGTGGCGAAGATGTCCGACGAGGAATGGCACTCAGTGATCACCGCCAGTCTCAACGGCACGTTCTTCGTGTGCCGGGCGGCGGTACGGGCCTGGCGGGCCACCGGGCGCGGCGGCCGGATCGTCAACACCGCATCGGTCGCCGGCCTCGTCGGGAACGTGGGCCAGGCGAACTACGCCGCGGCGAAGGCCGGGATCATCGGCTTCTCGCTGAGCCTCGCCCGCGAGGTCGCACCGTCCGGCATCACCGTCAACGTCGTGTCACCCCGAGCGGTCACCGACATGAGCGGTTGATCCCGCCCGAGCGCCGCCGGGCCTTCTACGAGATGCAGTCCCGCACGAACACCCTGGGCAGGCCGGGCACCCCCGAGGACGTCGCGCCGGTGATCGCGTTCCTGTGCAGTGCGGAGAGCGCCTACCTGACCGGCCAGACCCTCACGGTCACCGGCACCCCGGGGACGTCGGTGGGATGACGTCCCCGGGGTAGCGAGGGTCAACCCGCGTAGAGCGCCTCGATATCCGCCGCGTACTTGGCCGCGATCGGCTTGCGGCGCAGCTTGCTGGTCGGGGTCAGCTCGTCACCGGCCGGCAACCACTCCTGCGCGAGCAGCTTCCACCGCTTGATCTGCTCGATCCGCGACAGCGTGGCGTTCGCCCTGGCGACGCCGTCGCCCACCTCGGCGATCACCGCCGGGTCCCGGGAGAAGGCCGCCAGGTCCGAGCCGTCCAGGCCGTGGGCGGCGGCGAACGCGGGGACCGCCTCGGCGTCCAGCACGAGGATGGCGACGTTGTAGGGCCGGGCGTCGCCGAAGCAGACCGCCTGGCCGATCAGCGGGCTGCCGGACTTGAGCGCTGCCTCGTGTTGGCGGGCGACATGTTCTTGCCGCCGCTGTTGATGATCAGCTCCTTCTTGCGGTCGATGATCGTGAGGTAGCCCTCGGCGTCGATCCGGCCGACGTCGCCGGAGTGCATGAAGCCCTGCTCGTCCACGGCCTCGGCGGTCTTCTCCGGCTGGTTGCGGTAGCCGCGCATCACGATCGGGCCCCGGACGAGCACCTCCCCGTCCTCGGCGAGCCGCACCTCCACCCCCGGGAGCGCCGTGCCGCAGGTGCCCAGTTTGATCCTTCCCGGCGGGTTCCAGGTGGCGATCGGCGAGAGCTCGGACATGCCCCATACCTCGGCCATCATCAACCCGAGTGCGGCGAAGAACTGGTGTACCGGCATCGGCGTGGGCGCGGCGCCGACCAGCCGGACCTCGGCCGCGTCGAGGCCGAGCTTGGCGCGCAGCGGGGCCAGCACCGCCGCCTCCCCCGCGGCGGCCCGGCGCGCGGTCGCCTCGTCGAGCGCGGTGCCGGCCTGCTCGGCCCGTACCCGTGCGAGGTGGGCGTCCATCGCGTCGTCGAAGGCGGCCCGGAACTCCGGCGGGGCGGCCGCGACCTGCGCCTCTACCGCGGCCTTGAGCTTCTCCCACACCCGGGGCACCGCGAGGAAGATCGTCGGCCGGCACTCGGCGAGGGCCGCGGCCAGCCGGGACGGGTCCGGACAGCAGGTGACGGTGTAGCCGAGGTTGTTGGCCAGGTAGATGCCGATCGTGCCGGTCGGCGATGTGCGCGGCGGGCAGGTAGGACACGACCCGGCCGCCCGGCTTGATCGGCCAGGTGCGCACCAGCATGTTCCACTGCGCCACCAGGTTGGCGTGGGTCAGCTCGACGCCCTTGGGCGGCCCGGTGGTGCCCGAGGTGTAGATCAGCGTCGCCACGTCGCCCGGCTCGACCCGGGCGCTCACCTCGTCGAGGTCGAAACCCGCGTGTGCGGCCGCGACCAGATCGTCGAGGGTCAGGGTCCCGTCGTCGCCGGCCCCGTCGATCACCACGATGTGCTCGACGGAGCCGCCGAGCGCCAGCGCCGCCTGGGCGACCGGGAGGAACTGCCGCTCGGTGACGACGACCCGGTTGTCCGCATCGGAGAACAGGTAGCCGACCTGCTCGGCGGAGGAGGTGTTGTACACCGAGAACGGGGCGGCGCCGAGGTACTGGGCGGCGGTGTCGACGACGAAGAACTCCGGCCGGTTGGCCAACATCAGCCCGACGCTGTCGCCGCGGCGCACGCCGAGACCGGCGAGCCCCCCGGCGACGTCGGCGACCCGGTCGCGGTACTGGCTCCAGGTCAGCGTCCGCTGCTCGCCGACCGTGCGCAGCGCGATGTCGTCGGCGAATCGGGCTGCCGTCCGGGCGAACACCTGGGGCAGCGTCTGCGCCCCGTCGAGCGGCAGCGGCTCGCCGCACAGGGGTGAGCGAACCAGGTGTGGAGCTGTGTCGGTGGTCGCGGTCACGGGTCCTCCTCATCGAGCGAACGTGACGCACGTCGCCGGGTACGTTAGGGGCGGCAACTCGCCGTGCCAGCCCCCGAACGGTCTGATCCGCATCCTCGGCCGCAGCGACGACTCCGGGTCCGCCCGCGTGGGGTCAGCCCGCGGCGAACCAGACCGACTTCTCCCGGGTGAAGTGGCTCATCCCGGAGAATCCGCCCTCGCGGCCGAACCCGGAGTTCTTGTACCCGCCGAAGGGCACCGCGGGGTGCAGCAGGTTGTAGGCGTTGATCCAGACGTTCCCGGCCTCGATCCGGTCGGCGAAGCGCAGGGCGCGGTCGATCCGGGCGGTGAAGACACCCGATCCCAGCCCGTAGGTCGCGTCGTTGGCGATCTGCAGCGCCTCCTCCTCGTCGGCGAAGGACATGACCGACAACACCGGGCCGAAGATCTCCTCGCGCGCGATCCGCGCGGTCGGCTCGACGTTGTCGAACACCGTCGGGGTGACGTAGAAGCCGGGCAGGTCCGGCCTCGCCCCGCCGGTCACGAGATCGCCGCCCTCGTCACGGCCGACCTGCACGTACCCCTCGATCCGGTCCCGGTGCGCGGCCGAGATCACCGGACCGAGCACGGTCGACTCGTCGGCCGGGTCGCCGATCCTCAGCCCGTCGGCCGTGGCGACCACGGCGTCGAGCAGTTCGTCGTGCACGGCGCGGTGCACGAGCAGGCGCGAGCTGGCGGTGCACATCTCCCCGGCGTTGAGGAAGATCCCCAGGAAGGCCGCCTTGGCTGCACCCGCGATGTCGGCGGCGTCGAACACGACCAGCGGCGACTTCCCGCCCAGCTCCATCGTGCAGGTCTTGAGCTCCCCGCCCGCGGTGGCCGCCACCTTGCGCCCGACCGCGTCCGAGCCCGTGAACGACACGTGGCCGACACCGGGGTGGCGCACCAGTGCCTCGCCCGCCGCCGACGCGGCGTCGGTCACCACGTTCACCAGCCCCGGAGGGATGCCGGCCTCCAGCGCCACCTGGGCGAGCGCCAGCGCGGACAGGGACGCGAGCGGCGACGGCTTGATCACGATGGCGTTGCCGGCGGCCAGTGCGGACACCGCCTTCCCCGCCGCGCCGACGAGCGCGAAGTTCCACGGCGTGATGCCGGCGACGACACCGATCGGCTCGCGCAGCACCATCGTCACGAACCGGCCGGAGACCGGGATGGTGCGGCCCTCGAGCTTGTCGGGCATGCCGGCGTAGTAGCGCATGTTCTCCATCAGCATCGACCCGTCCACGGCGCGGGCCGTGGCGATCGGCTTGCCGACGTCGAGACTCTCGATCTTCGCGAGGTCCGCCACCCGTTCCTCGCAGAGGTCGGCCCACCGCCGCAGCAGCCCGGCCCGGGTGGCGACCGACCGCCTCGCCCAGGCGCGCTGCGCCTCGCGCGCGACCCCGACGGCGTGGTCGACGTCCGCCGCGCCGGCCGCGGGGAGCCGCGTGATCACCGACCCGTCCGCCGGGTTGTGCACCGCGAAGGTCTCGCCGCTGCGGGCGTCGAGCAGTTCCCCGCCCACGACCATCCTGTCGACCAGCAGCGCGGGCGTCGGGGCGGCGTCGGTCACCTGGGTCATGCGGGGCCTCCCTGGGCCAGATCGAGCACGGGTCGTTCGGCACTGCGGTTCGACACGGCGTCGGCGAACGCCGCGTCGATGTCGTCGAGGGCGTAGCGGTGACCGGAGCCGAGACGGGTGATGACGGGGTCGGTACGCAGGTCGCCGAGCATCCCGACGACGTCGCGGAGGATCTGCGGGTCGTAGAGCGCGACCCCGACCAGTGAGATGTTGCGCATCAGCAGTGCCAGCGCCGGCACGTGGAACACGTCGGAACCGCGGGTGATCTGCCCCATCTCGATGTAGCGGCCACCGCGGGCGAGCATCCGGACCCCCTCGTCGACCACGCCCGGCACCCCGGCGACCTCCAGGACGACGTCGGCTCCCCCGCCGGTGAGCTCCCGCACCCGCTCGACCCGTGCTGCCGCGTCACCGATCTCGGTGAGGTCGACGGTGGCGTCGGCACCCAGCGCCGTGGCGGCGGCGAGCCGGTCGGCCATCGCGTCGACGGCGACGACCAGGCCCGCCCCCATCCGCTTCGCCGCGGCGACCGCGTAGAGGCCCAGCCCACCGGCGCCCTGCACGACGACCCGCTCGCCCGGGCCGACCCCGCCGCGCACCAGCCCCATCCAGGACTGGGCAGCCGCACAGTTCGCGCTGATGCCGTGCTCGGGTGTCATCCCCTCGGGGAGTCCGAGCACGTACTGGCCGCGGCGCAGGTGGTAGTAGTCGGCGAAGCCGCCGACGAAGTGCGGCGGTCGCGACGGCGGGCGCAGCAGGCCGCCTATCACCTGCTCGCAGGCGTTCGCCCGGCGCTGCGTGCACGCGTGACAGCGCCCGCACGGCCGGAAGTAGGCGAAGACGATCGGGTCGCCCTCGGCCAGCGGCTGCCCGGCGGAGTCGGAGGTGACCCCGGAGCCGAGCCGCTCCACGTGGCCGACGGTCTCGTGGCCGAGTAGCAGGCCGTTCGCCGCGAGGTCCTCCACGACCGGGTCCTCACCCCGCCAGTAGTGCACGTCCGAGCCGCAGATGCTCGTGTAGTCCAGCCGGGCGAGCACCTCGCCCGGCCCGGGGTCGAGCACCGGGTACTCGGCCAGCTCGAAGGGCTTCCCGGCGCCGAAGAAGATCGCAGCGCGCCCCGTTGCTCCCATGCGGTCCCTCTCGACACGGTTCTCCCGATCGGCCACGGTCGACGGTAGGTCGCGGTAGTGCCGGGCGGATGACGCGATTCGGGACACACCCGGTCCCCGTCCGGCCGGCCCACCGGAACGTCGCCGCCCGGAGCGGATCCCGGCCGTCGGCCGTGGTCGAGCCCGACGGCGAGGCGATGCCGTCCCGCCGCGCGGCGCGCCGCGACCGGACCGGACCGAGGAGTGCCTTCGCCGTTCCACCGTTGTACGCTAACGGCCGTTAACATGCTGTCCGTTCGACGAGGAGCGCATATGGCACACCACCATCGGTACCTGTCGCACCCGGTCATCGGGAAGGGCGCCACTTCATGACCGCGGCGATGCCGGCTCCGCTGGAGATCGCGGGTACCGGCCGGCTCGCCGGCAAGGTGGCCATCGTCACCGGAGCGGCGGGTGCCGGCATCGGCCAGGCCGTCGCCCGACGCTACGCGGCCGAGGGCGCCAGGGTCGTCGTGACCGACGCCCACGCCTCCCGGCCGGCGCAGCTGGCCAAGGACATCGAGGACGCCCACGGCGTCGAGACGATCGGCATGACCGTCGACGTCCGCGATCCCGAGCACATCGCGGCGATGGTGCGCGCGGCCACCGACCGGTGGGGCCGCATCGACGTGCTGCACAACAACGTCGGGATCAACAAGCTGGCCCCGATCTGGGAGATGGACGACGAGACCTGGGACTTCGTCCAGGACATCTGCCTCAAGGCCGCCTTCCGCACGCTGCGCGCGGTGCTGCCGGCGATGATGGAGCAGGGTTCGGGCTCGATCGTCAACATGGCCTCGGTGGCCGGGTACATCGGGTCGACGATGGGCGAGTCCGCCTACTGCGCGGCCAAGGCCGGCGTCATGGGTCTCACCCGCGCCGCGGCCGCCGAGCTCGGCCCCAAGGGCGTACGGGTCAACGCCATCGCGCCCGGCCTGATCTGGAACCCCTTCCTGGAGCGCATCTACCCGCCCGGCGAGCTGCAGAAGCTCGTGGAGCCCGCCGCGCTGGGCCGCGCCGGCCAGCCCGAGGAGGTCGCCGCGCTCTCGCTGTTCCTGGCGTCCGACGAGTCCAGGTACATCACCGGAGAGGTGCACACCATCTCCGGCGGCATGTACTACAAGGCATGAGCACCTACGGCGTGTCGGTCCTCGGTGCCGACCTGAGAACGCTCGTCGACACGGCGCAGGCCGCCGACCGCGCCGGCTTCGACGCGGCCTGGGCCTCGGAGTTCTACTCCCGCTCCGGGTCCATCTCGATGGCGGCGATGGCGGGCCGCACCGAGCGCTGCCGGCTCGGTTCCTCGATCATGTACGGCATCGGGCGCAGCCCGCTGGTGCTGGCCACCGAGGCCCGCGACCTCGACGAGCTCTCCGGCGGCCGGGTCGTGCTGGGCCTGGGCAACGGCACGAGGCGGATGATGAGCGACTGGCACAGCGTCGCCGACACCTCCGCGCCCGCCCTGCGCATGGAGGAGCTCGTCGGGCTGATCCGCCGCATCTGGAACCTGCACGAGGGCCCGGTGCGCCACGAGGGCCGCTTCTACCACATGAACCTGGTGCCGACCGGCGAGCTCGAAGCTCCGCAGCGGACCGTCCCGATCGTCACGGCCGGGGTGCGTCCGCGGATGTGCGAGGTCGCGGGCCGGGTGGCCGACGGCCTCGCCGGGCACCCGCTGTTCACCACCACCTACGTGGAGGAGGTCGTCCGCCCGGCCATCGCGAAGGGGGCCGCGCACGCCGGGCGGGACCCGCGCGACGTCGAGCTGATCTCGATGGTGATCTGCGCGATCCACGACGACCCCGAGGTCGCGCGGCGCGAGGCCGCCCAGCAGATCGCCTTCTACTCCTCGGTCAAGTCCTACGACACGGTGCTCGACGTCAACGGCTTCACCGCCCAGGGCGAGGCCATCCGGGAGGCGTTCGGGCGCCGCGACCTGCCCGCGATGTACGCCGCCGTCACCGACGACATGATCGACACGATGGCCGTGGCCGGCACCGCGGAGCAGGTGCGCGCCGGGCTGAAGCGCTACGAGGGGGTACTCGACCACATCATGCTGTACTCACCGTCCATCGGGCTGCGCCCGCAGCGCGTCCAGGAGAACCTCGACAGCATGATCCGCGAATGCGCGCCCACCGCAGGAGGCGACGGAGATGACTGACGCCTCGCTCGCCGGCCGGGACCTGGGGACCATGACGTTCCCGGTCGACCGGTCCAAGGTCCGCGAGTTCGCCCGTGCGCTGGGCGATCCCGACCCGGTCTACACCGACGTCGACGCGGCACGCGCCGCGGGCTTCACCGACATCCCGGTGCCGCCGACGTTCGTCGTGTCCAGCGCCCACTGGCGGGAGGAGGACAACATGGTCGCCACCCTCGGGCTCGACCTGCGCCGCGTCCTGCACGGTGAGTGCGGCTGGGAGTACCACGGCCCGGTGGTGGTGGGCGACGAGCTCACCGCCTCGCGGCGGGTGTCCGGCGTCAGTACGCGCGAGGGCAGGCGCGGCGGGACGATGACCATGGTCTCGATCGAGACCGACTTCACCAACCAGCGCGGCGAGCTCGTCGTGCGCCAGACCGACGTGCTCGTCGAGACCGGAGGCTGACCCCGATGAGCAGCAGCACCCGGGTGACGACCCCCACCGCCCCCGTCGCCCTCGCCGTCGGCGACGAGATGCCGGCCTCGGAGTTCGGCCCGCTGACCCGTTCGCACATCGTCCGGTACGCCGGCGCCGGCGGGGACTTCAACCCGATCCACCACGACGAGGAGTTCGCGCGCTCGGCCGGGATGCCCGGGGTGTTCGGGATGGGCCTGCTGCACGGCGGACTGCTCGGGCAGCGGCTGGCGGCCTGGGTGGGTCTGGCCGCCGTCCGGGCCTACCGGATCCGCTTCACCGGTCAGGTCTGGCCCGGCGACGTGCTGGGCTTCACCGGCACCGTCACCGACATCCGCGAGCAGGACGGCGAACGGCTCGCCGACCTCGCGCTGGTCGTGACCCGCCAGAACGGCGACCCGGCGATCAGGGCGACCGCCGTCGCCCGGATCGCCTAGTGCGCGGCGGCCTACCAGCAGACCGGTCCGGTTCTCCGGCCGGACCACACCACCGACGGAAAGGACGACCGTGAGCACTGCGACCACCGACGTCACCGGTCTCGGGATGGCCTTCGGGACGATCGAGGAGGGCTGGGCCTGGGCCGGTCGCACCTCGGAGCCCAAGCAGGCCTGGTTCCCGATCGACCGGTCGATGGTCCTGTACTACTGCTCGCTGGTGGAGGACGCGAACCCGCGGTACTGGGAGGGTGACGAGTGCCCGCCCGGCCTGCTGATGACCTTGGGCTTCAACCCGCAGTGGACCCCCGAGCACCTGCACCGCGACGACTCGCTGTTCGCGCTCAACGTGCCGCTGCCCGGACACCACATCATCAACGCCTCCACCACCACCGAGCTGGAGCGAAGGCCGCGGATCGGCGACCACGTGTCGATCGTCGAGGAGATCGTCTCGGTGTCGCCGGAGAAGACGACCCGGATCGGCACCGGGGTGTTCATCACCTCGCTGACCACCTACAGCGACCAGCACGGCGAGGTCATCGCGCGCAACACGAACGTGCTGTTCCGCTACGACATCGCCGACCCCGCAGCCGGGACCGAGGAGCAGGCATGACCACCAGCACCGCCGCGGGACTGCGGTTCGACGACGTCGCGGTCGGCGACGAGATCACCCCGGTCTCGATCCCGGTCACCTACAAGCGGATCTGCATGAACGCCGCCGCCACGTGGGACTGGTTCCCGGGCCACCACGATCCCGAGTACGCACGCAGCCAGGGCCAGCAGACGATCTACCTCTCGACCCTGTTCTTCCACGGCTTCATCGACCGCGGGCTCGGCGACTGGGCCGGTCCGGACGCGCTGCTGCGCCGGCGCAAGATCTCGATGACCAGGTCGATCTACCCGGGACAGACCGCGACCCTCACCGGACGTGTCGTCGGCAAGCGCGAGGTGGACGGCACCGGCCTGGTCGACCTGGAGCTGATGGTCTCCAGCGAGGAGGGGCCGTGCGTGCCCAGCGAGGCGACGCTGCAGCTCCCGACCGGGCAGGGGTGATCATGGATTCCGACGGGCGACGCGGCATCGTCTCCTACGGCGCCTACCTCCCCTTCCACCGCCTCGACCGGGCGGCGATCCGGGCGAGCCTCGGCCAGGGCGGCGGCACGGGCACCCGCACGGTGGCCGCCTACGACGAGGACTCGACGTCGATGGGCGTCGAGGCCGCCCGCCGGGCGCTGTGGGGCGCACCCCTGCCCGAGTCGCTCTACTTCGCCACCACCGCACCCGCCTACGCCGACAAGACCAACGCCACCGCGATCCACGCGGCGCTGGGCGGCAGCCGGGAGGGTTTCGCCACCGACCTCGGCGCGGCGGTCCGTGGCGCGTCCGGTGCCCTGCGGGCCGCCGCGGCCACCGGCGGGATGGCCGTGCTGTCCGACATCCGGACCGGGCGTCCCGGCTCGGCGGACGAGACGGCCGGGGGCGACGGCGCCGTCGCGTTCGCGTTCGGCACCGGCGAGCGGGTCCTCGCCGAGATCGTCGCCCAGGCCTCGGTGTCCGCGGAGTTCCTGGACCGCTGGAGGGTGCCGGGCGAGCCCTACAGCCGGGTGTGGGAGGAGCGCTTCGGCACCCAGGCCTACCTGCCGCTGATCAACGATGCCGTGACGCGGGCCCTGAAGTCCGCGCAGCTCGAGGCGCCGACCCACGTCATCGTGTCCTCCCCCCAGGCCCGGGCGGCCCGGGCGGCGCTCGGCGCGTTCCCGAAGCCCTCGCGCGCCGACGCGCTGGAGCAGGAGGTCGGGTTCGCCGGTGCCGCGCATGCCGGTCTGGTGCTCGCCGACGTCCTGGACCGGGCCGCGCCGGGTGACACCGTCCTGCTCGTCGTGGCCGCCGACGGGGCCGACGCCACCGTCCTGCGGGTGACCGACGCGATCACCCGCCGCCCCACCGGCGACGGGGTGCGCGACCAGCTCGCCGTCTCCCGGGAGGTGTCCTACCCGGACTTCCTGACCTGGCGCGGGTTCCTGGACCGCGAGCCCCCGCGCCGCCCCGACCCGGAGCGACCGGCCGGACCGCCGGCGGCGCGCTCGCAGCGCTGGAAGTACGCGTTCGAGGGTTCGCGCTGCCTGTCCTGCTCGACGGTCAACGTCCCCCCGCAGCGGGTGTGCGTGCACTGCGGCGCCGTCGACCGCGCCGAGCCGGTCCCGCTCGCGGCCACCCGGGCCACCGTGGCCACGTTCACCATCGACAAGCTGGCCTTCTCCCTCGCCCCGCCCGTCGTCGACGTCGTCATCGACTTCGACGGCGGCGGCCGCTACGGGTGCCAGCTCGCCGACGCCGACCCGGCCGCGGTCGCGATCGGCGACCGGGTGGAGATGACCTTCCGCCGCTTCCACACCGCCGGCGGCGTGCACAACTACTTCTGGAAGGCACGTCCCGTCAGGAAGGAGCACTAGTCATGGCCAGCAACGGTATCCGCGACAAGGTCGCCATCGTCGGCATGGGGTGCACCCCCTTCGGCGAGCACTGGGACCGCTCGGTCGACGACCTGCTCATCGACGCCGTCACCGAGTGCATCGGCTCCGTGCCCGGCGTCGAGAAGGACGACATCGACGCCTTCTGGCTCGGGACGATGGCGTCGGGGTCCTCCGGCCTCACCCTGTCCCGGCCGCTCAAGATCGGCTACCGGCCCGTCACCCGCGTGGAGAACTACTGCGCCACCGGTTCGGAGTCGTTCCGCAACGCCGCGTACGCGGTGGCGTCGGGCGCCTACGACTGCGTGATGGCCGTCGGGGTGGAGAAGCTCAAGGACTCCGGGTTCTCCGGTCTGGTCATCCCGACCCCGGCGAACGACGGCACCGAGTCCGAGCTCACCGCACCCGCGATGTTCTCGCTGCTGGCCCCGTCGTACGCGAAGAAGTACGGCGTCGACGCGGACGTGATGAAGGAGGTGATGACCCACATCGCCTGGAAGAACCACCTCAACGGGGCGAAGAACCCCCGTGCGCAGTTCCGCTCCGAGGTCGCCAAGGAGACGATCTCCTGCTCGCCGCTGGTGGCCGGCCCGCTCGGCATCTTCGACTGCTCGGGGGTGTCCGACGGCGCCGCCGCGGCCCTGATCGTGCGGGCCGAGGACGCCCACCGCTACACCGATCGGCCGATCTACATCAAAGCGCTGTCGTTCGTGGCCGGCCCGGCCGAGGGACCGCTCGACCCCGCCTACGACTACACGACGTTCACCGAGGTCGTGCGCTGCGCCGAGGACGCCTACGCGCAGGCCGGGGTCAAGGACCCGCGCACCGAGATCTCGATGGCCGAGGTGCACGACTGCTTCACCCCCACCGAGCTGGTGCTGATGGAGGACCTCGGGTTCTCCGAGCGCGGCCAGGGCTGGAAGGACGTCCTGGGGGGCTTCTTCGACCTCGACGGCGGCCTGCCGGTCAACCCCGACGGCGGCCTGAAGTCCTTCGGCCACCCGATCGGCGCCAGCGGGCTGCGGATGCTGTTCGAGATGTGGCTGCAGCTGCGGGGCGAGGCCGGCGAGCGGCAGCTCGCGAGCCCCCGGCTCGGGATGACGCACAACCTCGGAGGCGCGCCGGGCGCCTGCGTCTCGTTCGCCTCGATCGTCGGAGCCGAACGGGACTGACGCCCCGCAGCGGACCACCGTCGGCCCTGCGACGGGCCCGGTCCCGTGCCGTCGGGTCGGCGTCGACGCCGACCCGACGGCACCCGATCAGGTGATCGTGAACCCCGCGTAGTCCTTCGCGGCGGACTCCTCCCACTTCGTGAGGTAGGTGGGCAGGCCGCCCGGGTAGTTGAGCATCTGCCGGGTCTTGCCGGGGATGTTGGCCCCCATGTACCAGGAGTCGGCCCGGTCGAACAGCGAGGGCACCACCAGCTCGGCCACGTGCTCGCGCCACGCGTTCTCCGCGTCGACCTCGGCCTCGACCCGAGTGCGGCCGCTGCGCAGCAGGTCGTCGATCATCCGGACGATCAGCTCGCCCTGGATCTCGGCGCAGGTCGGCCCGTTGCAGAACCCCGACGGGCTCTGCGGCCCGTAGAGGAACAGCAGGTTCGGGAACCCCGCGGTGGCCACGCCCATGTAGGCGCTGACGCCGTCGGCCCACTTCTCCCGCATGGTGATTCCGCCGGTGCCTCGGATGTCGATCGCCGTCAGCCCGCCGGTGACCGAGTCGAACCCGGTGGCCAGGACCAGCACGTCGAGCTCCACCTCGCCGGCCGCGGTCCGCACCCCGGTGGCGGTGACCTCCTCGATCGGGCTCTCCCGCAGGTCGACGAGGGTGACGTTGTCCTGGTTGTAGGCCTCGTAGTAGTTCTGCTCCAGCGACGGGCGCTTGACGCCCAGCGGGTGGATCGGGACCGCCGGTGCCAGCTTCTCGGCGACCGCCGGGTCGTCCACCCGCTCCCACACCTTCTTCCGCCAGAACTCGTAGGCGGTGTCGTTGGCCTTCGTGTCGAACAGCACGTCCTGGAAGGTGCCGAGCCAGAAGGTGAACCCGCCCATGCCCCAGATGCGCTCGTAGGTGGCCTCGCGCTCCTCGGGCGTGACGTCCAGGGCCGACACGGGCAGGAAGTCGTAGTCGAAGCCGCCGAAGGTCGTGGTGCGGATGGCGTACCGGGCCGCCTGGCCGTCCTTGATCTCCTGCTGCTGCTCGGGGGTCAGCGTCTGCTGGCCCATCCGGAACGCCAGGTTGGGCGTGCGCTGGAAGACGGTGAGCTCGGCCGCGTCGCGGGCCGCCTCCTGGATGACCTGCACGCCACTGGCCCCGGTGCCGATCACCCCGACGCGCTTGCCGGTGAGGTCGACACCGGACTGCGGCCACAGTCCGGTGTGGTGGCACTCACCGCGGAAGGACTCCAGCCCGGGGATCGGCGGGATGTAGGGCTTGGAGCCGAAACCGGTGCACGGCACCAGGAAGGTGGCCCGCACCGTCGATCCGTCGGCGGCCCGCACGACTCACTGCTTGCGGCCCTCGTCGAACTCGGCCGAGGTGACCCTGGAGTCGAACCGGATGTTTTTGCTCAGGTCCAGCTTCTCGTCGAGGTAGTCGAAGTACCTCCGGACCTCGCTCCAATCCGGGAACCGCTCGGAGTACTCCCAGTCCTGCCAGAGGTCCTCGCGGGAGAACTGGTACATCGGCCCGTCGCTGTCGACGCGGGCGCCCGGGTAGCAGTTCCAGTACCAGATGCCGCCGATCCGCGATCCGGCCTCGTAGACCTTCACCGAGTACCCGAGCGACCGCAGCCGGTCGAGCTGGTAGATGCCGGCGAAACCGGCGCCGATCACGAGGACGTCCAGCTCCTCGACCGTGTCCGACTGGGTTTGACTCATGCATGCTCCCCTCGTGACCCCGGGCGGTCTTCCCACCCCGGGTCGGTGCGGTGGGCCACGTCACACGCGCCCGGAGCCCATCGTGCGACAGGAACGGGTGCGGAAGGTGTCGCGCAACGGGACATGTGCCCGCGCTCAGCGCGGACGCAGGCCCATGCCTTGGACGACGTGCTTGCACTGCATCTGCGACGTGTCGGCGGTGACCATGGTGATGGTGATGCGCACGTCGCGGACGTGGCGCTGCCTCGCAACCTCCGTCATGGAGGAGCAGCCGCCGAGCACCTGCATGCCCTCGTTCGCGACGTCGACGAAGGTCTCGGACCGGAACAGCTCGGCTCATCGCCACCTGCGGCCGAGCGGGCCGTCCCGCGCGACCAGCGTCGCGGCCCGGTAGGTCGACAGGCGGGCGGCGTCCGCCGCGGTCTGCATGTCCGCCGGCAGTCTGCGCGATCGTCCGCGAGTCTCCGGTCGGCCTGCCCGAACTGCTCGCGCCCCGCGCGTGCACCGGCGCCTGGGTCGACGACGGTCGGGTGAGATCCACGTCGTCCACCCGATGGGGGCAGCCCTTGCCGACCTGGACGATCAGGACGATCAGGACGATCAGGACGATCAGGACGATCAGGACGATAATCTGATGATGTCACAACCCCTTGAACGGGAGTCCCCGTCACCGACGTCGACACGGACTGCTACTCAGCTCTGCGCGACACCGGCGACGCCGAGATCGCCCAGGGCTCCGGTGGCGGGTGCCGGGCCGGATGACCCTCGTGGTCCAGGTGTGCGACCGCTACCGTCACTCCGGGGCACGAGCGATCCGCTGACTGGGGCCGACGGCTCGTCGCGCGACGTCGGCTTCGCCGAGCTGGCCGACACCTCCGACCGGGTCGCCGTGCGCTGCGCGAGCTCGGGGTGGCACCGGGCGGGCGACCGCGTGTTCACGATGATGCCCGGTTGCCCGTGCCCTGGGCGCTGCTGCTCGGCACGCTCAAGGTCGGCGCGGTGTGGAGCTGCCTGTCCACCACATTCGGCCCCGACGGGGCCGCCGTCCGGGTGGAGGCCGTCGCCGGCCTGCCGGGCGGCGCCGGACCCCAGGCCTACTCCTCGGCGAAGGCCGCGGTGATCAACCTGAGCCGGCGACAGCGGTCGAGCCGGCGGCACACCGCGTGCGGGTCAACGCGATCTGCCCGGGTGTGATCCTCACCCCGCTGCTGCACCAGGGCCGGGAGGGGCAGATGCGCGAGCTGCTGCCCACTGTCCAGCCGTGGCCCGACCACGGCCGCCCGGAGCACACACCGGTGTCCGCTCGCACATCCGCCGGCGGGTCAGTGACCCGACCCCGGGATGAGCCCACCCACCAGACCATCTTCTTCGACCAGCACGTGGTCACGATCCTGGAGGCCGGCATCGCCGACGGCTCGTTCCTTCCGGTGGCCTCGGCCCGGGTGCTGGCCTCGGCATCATCGGCATGTCGGCCTGGGCCTACCAGTGGTACCGCACCCGGACCGATGGCCGCCCGCGACACCGGCCGCAGATACGTCGAGATCGTCCTCGACGGGCTGAACCGAGCCCAGCAGACCCAGAGATGAGCACCGTGGCCGGATCGAACCGCACCGACGTCGACGTCGACGTCGGGGCCGGTTTCACCGGCCTCTACATGCTGCACCGGGTGCGTGACGTGCTCGGCCTGCGGGCCGTCGTGATCGAGGCGGCCGACGGGGTCGGCGGCACCTGGTATCTGAACCGGTACCCGGGGGCGCGCTGCGACTCCGAGAGCTACGTGTACTGCTACTCCTTCTCGAAGGAGCTGCTGCAGGAATGGGAGTGGAGCGGCAAGTTCCCGCGCCAGCCGGAGATCCTCGCCTACCTGGAGCACGTCGCGGACCGGCTCGACCTGCTGCGCGACATCCGCCTCGGCACCCGCGTCGAGGCCGCGGTACCAGGACGCCGACGGCATCTGGCGGGTGCGGACCAGCGCCGGTGACGTCGTCAGCGCCCGGTTCCTCGTCACGGGGATGGGGCTGCTCGCCTCCGCCCCGTACACGCCCGACATCCCGGGCCTCGACACGTTCTCCGGCGAGTGCCACCACACCGGACGCCGCCGCACGAGCCCGTGGACATCGCGGGCCGGCGGGTCGGGGTGATCGCGCCGGCTCCACCGGGGTGCAGGCCATCCCGGTGATCGCCGAGCAGGCCGCGCACCTGCACGTCTTCCAGCGCAGCCCGCAGTTCACGGTGCCCGCGCGCCACCACACCGTCGACCGTGCCGTGCTGGCGGAGATCAGGTCCGACTACGACGCGATCTGGGCGAAGGCCAAGTGGTCGCTCAGCGGCTTCCCGTGGCAGCACAACGGCCGCTCGGCACTGGAGGCCACCCCCGGGGAGGTCCGGGAGACGTTCGAGGAGCTGTGGGAGCAGGGCGGGTTCCGGTTCGTGTTCGGCTCCTACCGCGACCTGCTCACCGACATCAGGGCCGCCGACCTCGCCGCCGACTTCGTCCGGCAGAAGATCCGCGCGACCGTGTCCGACCCGGACACGGTCGCGAAGCTGATGCCGGCCCACCATCCGTTCGGCGGCCGGCGGCCGGCGGCCGATCATCGACACCCACTACTTCGAGACCTACAACCGCGACGACGTGACGCTCGTCGACCTGCGGGAGACACCGATCGAGGAGGTGACCCCGCAGGGCATTCGGACCACGACCGGGAGGTCGAACTCGACGTGCTCGTCCTGGCCAACGGTTTCGACGCCGTGACGGGACCGTTCACGAGGATCGACATCACCGGTCGCGACGGCCTGGCGCTGCGCGACGTGTGGGCCGACGGGCCGAGCACCTACCTGGGACTGGCCGTCGCCGGGTTCCCCAACATGTTCACCATCACCGGCCCCGGCGCCACCTTCGGCAACCTGCCGGTGTCCATCGAGCACCACGTCGAGTGGATCGCCGCCTGCATCGAGGACACCCTGCGCCGCGACCTCGCCATGGTCGAGGCCCAGCAGCGCTGGGCGGACCACGTGCGGGCCCAGGCCGAGCGCATCGTGGCCGGTCCATCGGGGAGCTGGTACGACGGGGCGAACATCCCCGGTAAGTCGCGCAGGCCCCTGTCCTTCTTCGGCAGCTTCGGTCTCTACCGTCGCACATGCGAGGATGTCGCGGCGAACGGCTACGAGGGCTTCGACCGGCACCCGTCGGTCTGAGCGGCCCGGCGGGCCTGCGCGGGCCCGAGACGCCGTCCGACCGCCTAACCTCGACGAGGAGGAGACCAGTGGACGGCACCCGGACACCCGTGCACGGCACCGGCAGCGGGCCGCAGGTCCACCACACCCCCGAGGACATCTCCACCGCTGTGCGGGCCCTGCGCGCGACCGGCCGCAGCATCGCGTTCGTGCCGACGATGGGTGCGCTGCACGCCGGGCACCGCGAGCTGATCCGGCACGCCCGCCGGGCCGACGACGACCCTGCGACGGTCGTGTCGATCTTCGTCAACCCGCTGCAGTTCGGGGCCGGGGAGGATCTCGACCGCTATCCCCGACCGCTGGAGGCCGATCTCGCCGCGTGCCGGGACGAGGGCGTCGAGCTGGTGTTCCTGCCCGGGGTCGCGGACATGTACCCGGAGGGCGCGGACACCACCGTCGTGCCGGGTCCGCTGGGCGGGCAGCTGGAGGGCGCGGTCCGGCCCGGCCACTTCGCCGGGGTGCTCACCGTCGTCGCGAAGCTGTTCCACATCGTCGCCCCGGACCTCGCGTACTTCGGCGAGAAGGACTACCAGCAGCTCGCGCTGATCACCCGGATGGTGCGCGACCTGAACTTCCCGCTGTCCGTGGTGCCCGTCCCCACCGTCCGTGAGCCGGACGGGCTGGCCCTGTCCAGCCGCAACGTGTACCTCACCCCGGCCGAACGGTCCCGCGCCACGACGCTGTTCCGCGCGCTGACGGCGGGTGCCGCCGCGGCGGCGGACGGCCCGGCCGCCGTGCTCGACGCCGCGCGGGCGGTACTCGACCGGGACGGTGGGCTCGCGGTGGACTACCTGGAGCTGCGCGGCGCCGCGCTGGACGTGGACCCGGGGCCCGGCCCGGCCCGGCTGCTGGTGGCCGCGCAGCTGGGCACGACCCACCTCATCGACAACATCGGCCTGCACCTGTAGCGACACACCGGAACCGGCTCGGTCGGGTGTCCGGCGCGACGTACCCGGCGTGACGGTCGACCGCGTCGTGGGCCCGTCGAGGGCACGTCAGCTCATCGTCAGCCCGCCACTGGCCGACAGCGTCTGCCCGGTGATGTAGCCCGCCGCGTCCGAGGCGAGGAACACCACGGCCGGCGCGACGTCGTCGGGGGTGCCCATCCGCCGCATCGGCACCGCCTTGGTCATCGCGGCGATGAGCTTGCCGGAGCGCTCACCGGCGGTGATCTGGCGCAGAAGCGGGGTGTCGGTGGGCCCGGGGCAGACCGTGTTGGCCGAGATGCCGTACTTCGCGAACTCCCGCGCGATGGTCTTGGTGAAGCCGATGACGCCGCTCTTGGCCCCGGAGTACACCGACTCCATCGAAGATCCCACGCGGCCGGCGTCGGAGGCGATATTGACCACGCGGCCGTACCGGGCCTCGACCATGGCCGGCAGGGTGGCCCGCAGCACCCTGATCGGGCCGTTCAAGTTGATCTCCAGCACCTTGTGGGTGAAGTCCTCGTCGGTCTCCAGGAACGGCTTCAGCTCGTCCCAGCCCGCCACGTTGACCACGATCGTCGGGGCGCCGAGCCGTTCGGTGGTCTCGGCGACCGCCGCCGCCACGGAGTCGGGGTCGGTCACGTCGAGCGGGACGCCGATGCCGTCGATGTCGGCGGCCACCTTCTCGGCCGCCTCCCGCGACAGGTCGGCTACGGCGACGGTGCGGCCCGCCGCCGCGAGCTGCCGGCAGATAGCGGTGCCGATACCCCCGGCGCCGCCGGTCACGAATGCGACCCGGCGGGCGTCCCCGTCCGCGGGCAGTCCGTCTACACCGGTCATGTCGTCTCCTCAGCGTCATCGGTGGGCCGGGCGAGTGGTGGACTTTGCCCCCACGACATCCCTACGATCCTCGTAATCATCATACCCGACAAGGGAGGCGCCGGATCATGACCGCAACGGTCGAGGAATACTCCGACATCCTGTACGAGGTCAAGGACGCGGTCGCACGGGTGACCATCAACCGCCCCGACAAGCTCAACGCGTTCACCCCGCACACGGTCAAGGAGCTCGCACACGCGATCTGGCGGGCGGGCGCGGACAGCCAGGCCGGCGTGATCGTGCTGACCGGCGCGGGCGAGCGCGCGTTCTCCGCGGGCGGCGACGTGAGCGTCGAGAACGAGGACACCTTCCGCGCCGGCGACGACTCGTTCGACAAGCTGATGAAGGAGCTCTACCGCGCCTTCCGCGAGTGCCTCAAGCCGGTGATCGCCCGCGTCGACGGCTACGCCATCGGCGGCGGACACCACATGGCCTACGTCACCGACTTCACGATCGCCTCGGACCGGTCGGTGTTCGGTCAGAACGGCCCGCGCGTGGCCAGCCCGGCGGAGGGCTGGCTGGTCAGCCACCTGTGGACGGTCGTCGGGATGAAGCGGGCGAAGGAGATCTGGATGCTCTGCCGCCGCTACACCGCGCAGCAGGCGCTGGACTGGGGCCTGGTCAACGCCGTCGTGCCCGCCGACGAACTCGACGCCGAGGTCGAACGCTGGTGCGCGGAGCTGCTCGCGCTCAGTCCCACCGTCCTCAAGCTGATCAAGAAATCGTTCGACGACTCGACCGCGCACATCCGCGAGGAGCAGGAGCGGTTCACCATCCTCAACCAGGTCAACCCCGGTTTCTTCGCCTCCGGCGAGCAGACCGAGGGCTCGCAGGCCTTCATGGACAAGCGCAAGCCCGACTTCTCGCCGTGGCGCTGAGCATGCCCGCGACGTCGACGACGACGTCGACGTCGACGTCGACCGCGACGATCCGGCTGCCCGACGCCGGGCTGCCACCGGCGGCCGAGGCGCTGCGGGGCGAGGTCCGCGAGTTCCTCCGGGCCGAGCGCGATCGCGGCACCATCCAGAGCACCAGCGACGCCTGGCTGGCCGGGTTCGACACCGGGTTCTCCGCCAGGCTCGGCGACCGCGGCTGGCTGGGAATGACCTGGCCGCGCCGCTACGGCGGCCACGAACAGCCGTCGTTGCACCGCTTCGTGGTGATCGAGGAACTGCTCGCCGCCGGGGCGCCGGTGGTCGCGCACTGGGTGACCGACCGGCAGAGCGGGCCGGCGCTGCTGCGCTACGGCACCGAGGAGCAGCGCGAGCGGTTGCTGCCGGAGATGGCGCGAGGACGGTCCTTCTTCGCGATCGGGATGAGCGAGCCCGACAGTGGATCGGACCTGGCCTCGGTGCGGACCACGGCGCGGCGCGACGGTGCCGGGTGGCGGCTGAACGGGACCAAGGTCTGGACCAGCCAGGCCCACCACTGCGACTACATGATCACGCTGTGCCGCAGCTCGCCGCGCAACGACGCCGCCCGCCACGACGGGCTGAGCCAGTTCATCGTCGACCTGCGGTCGCCGGGCTGACCATCTCCCCGATCCGGCTGCTCGACGGCGAGCACCACTTCAACGAAGTCCTCCTCGAGGACGTGTTCGTGGGTGACGACATGGTCCTCGGCGAGGTCGGCTCCGGATGGAGTCAGGTCACCTCCGAGCTGGCCTTCGAGCGCAGCGGTCCGGAGCGGTTCCTGTCCACGCTGCCGCTGCTGGTCGCACTCGTCCGGGTGGCCGACCCTGACGACCGGCGCCAGGCGGTGGCGATCGGGCAGCTGGTCGCCCAGCTGTGGACACTGCGCAGGCTCTCGGTGCAGATCGCCGCGGCCCTGGACCGCGGGGAGGCTCCCGACGTCGCCGCGGCACTGGTCAAGGACATCGGCACGACGCTGGAGAACGAGATCATCGACGTCGCGCGCTCCGTGGCCCCGGTGGAGCCGAGCGCCACCGCGGCCGACCCGTTCGCCCGCGAGCTGGCCCGCGCCGTGCTGCACGCGCCGGGGTTCACCCTGCGCGGAGGCACCAACGAGGTGCTGCGCGGAATCGTGGCCCGCGGGTTGGGGCTGCGATGATTGCGGGGTCGCCCGACGACCGGGCGCTGCTGGAGCGGACCGTCGGCGAGATCATGGCCGACCGCTGCCCGCCCGAGGTCGCCGCCGCCGCCGAGGGCTCGTGGAGCGAGCCGCTGTGGGCCGCGCTGGTCGAGGCCGGCATGACCGCGGTCGGGGTGCCCGAGCACCTCGGCGGGTCCGGCGGGGAGCCGGCCGACGCGGCGGCCGTGCTGCGCGTGGTCGCCGCGCACGCCGGGCCGGTGCCGCTGGCCGAGGCGCTGTTCCCGGTCGCCGCCGGCTGCGCGGTGTCCGGGCTGGCGTTCCCGCAGGGGCCGAGCACGGTCGCGCTCGGTCCCGGGCTGACGATCCGGCGGACCGGGGCGGGGGTGGTGCTGGACGGGACCGCGCCGCGGGTGCCCTACGCCAGGTTCGCCACCCGCATCCTGGTCGCCGGCGTCGGCGGGGGTCACCGTCCCGAGCTGGTCGCGTTGCTCGACCCGGCGCATCTCACGCTGGCCGCCGGTGACAACCTGGCCGGCGAACCCCGTGACGACCTGGTCGCGGCCGGGTCGGAGATCCCCACCGACGACCTCGCGGAGGTCCCGGCGGGCACCTCCGCGCAGCTCCACCGGCTGGGGGCGCTGGCCAGGGCGGTGCAGCTGGCCGGCGCGCTGGGCACGGTGCTGGAGCTGACCGTGCGCTACGCAGGCGAGCGCGAGCAGTTCGGTCGTCCGATCGGCCGGTTCCAGGCCGTCGCCCACCAGGTCGCGGTGCTCGCGGGCCTGGCCGCCGCGGCCGGTGCGGCCGCGGACGCGGCCGTCGCCTCGCTCTCGCGCGGCTCGGACCCGGCCGACCTCGGGCTGGCGGTCGCCGCCGCGAAGGCCCGCACCAGCGCGGTGGCCGGCCCGGCGGCGCGGATCGCCCACCAGGTGCACGGCGCGATCGGCTTCACCCAGGAGCACCGGCTGCACCACCTGACGCGGCGGCTGTGGTCGTGGCGCGAGGAGTTCGGGTCCGACGAGCACTGGGCCGCCGAGCTCGGACGCGCGGTGGTCACCGCCGGTCCGGACGAGCTCTGGCCGACGATCACGAGGATCTGAGGTGGACCTCACCTACTCCCCCGCGCAGACGTCCTTCCGCGCGCGGGCCCGTGACTGGCTGGCCGCCCACGTGCCGGCGGAGCCGCTGCCGCCGCCCTACACCGCGGAGGGGGTGGCCGCGCACCGGGTGTGGGAGCGGCAGCTGCACGACGCCGGGTACGCGGCGCTGCACTGGCCGCGCGAGCACGGCGGCGGCGGTGCGGGGCTGATCGAGCAGGCCCTGTTCGGGGAGGAGTACGTGCGCTCGGGCGCTCCGGTGCGCCTGAACCGGCTGGCGCTGGGCATGGCCGGACCCACCGTGATGGCCCTCGGCACGCCCGAGCAGCAGCAGCGCTGGCTGCCCGGGATGCTCAGCTGCGAGCAGCTGTGGTGTCAGGGCTTCTCCGAGCCCGACGCCGGCAGCGACCTGGCCGCGGTCCGCACCCGCGGCGAGCTCGACGGCGACCAGCTGGTGATCACCGGGCAGAAGGTGTGGACCTCGCTCTCGGCGTTCGCGCAGTGGATGTTCGCGCTGGTCCGCACGGATCCGGCGCAGCAACGGCACCGGGGTCTGACCTTCGTGATGATCGCCATGGACTCCCCCGGCGTCGAGCTGCGTCCGATCCGCCAGCTGCACGGCGAGCCGGGCTTCTCCGAGGTGTTCCTCACCGGGGTCCGGGTGCCGCTGGCCGACGTCGTCGGCGGGATCGGGCACGGCTGGGCGGTGGCCATGGCCACGCTGGGCTTCGAGCGCGGCGGGCTCGGCGACCACGCCCGCTTCGCCCGCGACGTCGACGACCTGGTGGAGCTGGCGCACCGTGCCGGGGTGGCCGACGACCCCGTGGTGCGCGACGAGGTCGCCGCGCGGTTCGTCGAGGTGCAGCAGTTCCGTCGGCACGTCGAACTCGTGACGGGCCGGATGGCGGCCGGTGCACCGACCGACGCCCAGGCGAGCATCACCAAGCTGTACTGGTCGGAGATGGAGGCCCGGATCTTCGAGACGGCGCTGCGCATCCTCGGCCCGCTCGCCGAGCTGACGCCGGAGGCGTCGCTGAACCTGGCCGCGCCGGGGCTGCACCGCCGCTACTGGCACGCGCGGGCGGCCCGCATCTTCGCCGGCACCAGCGAGGTGCAGCGCAACATCATCTCCGAGCGCGTGCTCGGCCTGCCGAGGGAGCCCCGGTGGACCTCGACCTGACCCCGGACCAGCGCTCGCTCGCCGCGGGGGCGCGCTCCTTCCTGACGGCGCAGTGCCCCCCGTCGCGGGTCCGCGCCGCCTGGGACGACGGCGCCGGGCTCGACCGCGCGCTGTGGGCCCAGCTCGCCGAGGTCGGCTTCCTCGGCGTCGCCGTGCCGGAGCGGTTCGGCGGCCTGGGCTGCGGCGACCTGGAGGTCGCGGTGCTGCTGGAGGAGGCCGGGCGGGCCGCCCTGCCGGTGCCGCTGGCCGAGACCGCACTGGCCGCGCTGACGCTGGCCGACCACGGCTCCGCCGACCAGCGCGAGCGCTGGCTGCCCGCCATCGCGTCGGGTGCGGCCGTGGCCACCGTGGCGCTGCCCGGCCATCCGCTGGTGGCCTGCGCCGCCGACGCCGACCTGCTGATCGTGGCGGCACCCGACGGCCTGCACGCCGTCGAGCGCGGACGCTGGACCAGCGTCGCGCAGCCCGCGTTCGACCTCTCCCGGCGGCTGGCGAGCGTGACCGCCGACACCGGGCCGGACACGCTGCTGCCCGGTACCGGACCGGCCCTGCGGCTGCTCGACCGGGCGGCCGTGGCGAACGCGGCGCTGCTGCTCGGCGTCGCGTCCCACCTGGTCGACGTCACGGTCGGCTACGTCGGGCAGCGCCACCAGTTCGGCCGCCCGGTGGGGTCCTTCCAGGCCGTCAAGCACCGCCTCGCCGACGCGCACGTGGCCGTGCAGATGGCCCGACCCGCCGTCCGGGTCGCCGCCCACCTGCTCGCCACCGACGACCCGGAGGCCACCGCGGCCGCGGCCGTTGCCGCGGTGGCCGCCTCCGATGCCGGGAGGGCGGCCAACGAGCACGCCCTGCAGTGCCACGGCGGCATCGGCTTCACCTGGGAACACGACCTGCACCTGTGGCTCACCCGCGGCAAGGCGCTCGAGCTCGCCTGCGGGACGCCGGCCGCGCACCGGGCCCGCCTGGCCGCGGCGTTGTTCGACGGTCCGGTCCACCAGTCACACCACGGGAGGCCCACGACATGACCGCAGGCACGGGACCACTGGCCGGGATTCGGGTGCTCGACCTCTCGGCGCTCGCGCCGGGCCCGTTCGCGACGACGCTGCTCGGCGACCTCGGTGCCGACGTGATCACGCTCGAGGCCCCGCCCGCGGCCCGGCCCGGGAGCGGCGTGAGCGACCTGGGGGTGCACGGGGGACGCGAGGCGCGCCGCCTCGGGCTCAGCCCCCTGCACCGGTCACGCCGCTCGATCGTGGTGAACCTCAAGGATCCGGCCGGCCTGGACATCGCCCTTCGGATCGCCGCGCGCAGTGACGTGTTCGTGGAGGGCTTCCGCCCGGGCGTCTGCGAGCGGCTCGGGCTCGGATACCCGGCCCTGTCGACCACCAGCCCCGGACTGGTCTACTGCTCGCTCACCGGGTACGGGCAGACCGGCGAGCTCGCCCAGCACGCGGGGCACGACCTCAACTACATCGCCGAGGCCGGGTTGCTCTCGGCCAGCACCCGGGCAGGACAGCGTCCCGGGATCCCGCTGAACATGGCCGCCGACTACGCCGCCGGCGGGCTGCTGGCCGCGTTCGGCATCCTCGCTGGGCTGACCGGCCGGGCGAGCACCGGCCGCGGCACCCATGTCGACGTGTCGATGTACGAGGGCCTGCTGAGCCTGCTCCAGGTGGTCCCCGCCTGGATCGACGCCGGGGCGCCCGACCCGTCCTGGGGTGGTGGGCTGCTCTCCGGCGCGGTGCCCTTCTACGACTGCTACCGCACCTCCGACGACCAGTGGATCTCGGTGGGCGCACTGGAGCCGAAGTTCTTCGCGAACCTCTGCACGGCGCTCGGCCGGCCCGAGTTGATCGCGCTGCAGAACGACCCGACCCGGTGGGACGAGATGCGCACGGCGTTCACCGAGACCTTCGCCGACGCCCCGCTGGCCACCTGGCTGGACCGGCTCGGCGCGGTCGACACCGCGGTCGCACCGGTCCGCTCGCTCCCCGACGCCTTCGCCACCGCGCACCGCCGCGGCGTGCTGCCTGCGCCCGGCCAGGTCGGCCCGGTCCCGCGGATGAGCGGCTGGGTCACCACCGCGGGTCCGGTGGTGACCCGGCCCGGGGCGCACACCAGGGAGGTGCTGGGCGGGCTGGAGATGACCGGCGAGCAGATCGACGAGCTGATCGCGACCGGCGTGGTCGCGGAATGACCGACCGGGGCACAGGAGGAACGGTGGAGGTAGATCTCGAGGTCGGCGACGGTGTCGCGGTACTGACGCTGAACGCACCGGAGCGGCGCAACGCGCTGACGCCGCAAATGGCCGGCGAGATGGTGGCGGCACTGGAGCGGGTCGACGCGGACGACAGCGTCGGGGCGCTGGTGATCCGCGGCGCCGGCGGCCGGTTCTGCGCCGGGGCGCACACCGGCACCCTCGCCGGCGCGGGTGCCGATCCGGCCGACGACGCCACCTACACCGGGCTGTCGGTCATCTACGAGTCGTTCACCCGGGTGGGCCGGGTCCGGGCGTTCACCATCGCCGCGGTCCGGGGCGCGGCCGTCGGTGCGGGGATGAACCTGGCCCTGGCCACGGACATGCGCGTGGTCGCCGGGAACGCCCGGCTGATGTCGGGGTTCCTGCGGATCGGGCTGCACCCCGGCGGCGGGCACTTCGTGCTGCTGTCGCGACTGGCCGGGCGCGAGGCCGCGGCCGCGATGGCACTGGGCGGCGCGGAGATCGACGGTGACCGGGCCGTCGCGCTCGGCCTGGCCTGGGAGGCGGTCGACGACGGCGCCGTCGAGGCCCGGGCCATGGAGTTCGCCGCAGGCGTGGCCAAGGACCCGGCGCTGGCCAGGGCCGCGGTACGCAGCTTCCGGATGGAGACCGGCCCGCCGGCGGTCGGCTGGGACACGGCGGTACAGACCGAGCGGGCACCACAGATGTGGTCGATGCGCAGGCGAAGCGGAGGACGATGATGACCACCACGACACCCACGACGGTCAACCGGACCTGGACGAAGACCGGGATGGGCAAGCTCGAGCTGCGCGAGGCCCCCGTCCCGGAACCCGGCCCGGAGGAGGCCGTGCTCCGCACCCGGCTCGCCACCGTCTGCGGCTCGGATCTGCACTTCCTGCACGAGTTCCCGATGCCCCGCGGCGTCGAGCAGGTCGGGATGGGCCACGAGGCGGTCGGCACCGTCGCCGCGCTCGGCGCGAACGTCCGCGGGTTCTCCGTCGGCGACCGCGTCGTCGCCTCCTGCGTGGTCGGCTGCGGCGAGTGCGGCAACTGCCTGCGGGGGCAGCTGCAGGCCTGCCTGGTCCTGGGCAGGGTGCCGGGCATCTCCAACGCCCTGGCCGGCTGCCAGGGCGACCACTTCGTCGTGCCGCGCGCGACCATCAACATGGCGAAGGTGCCCGAGGGCCTGTCCGACGAGCGCGCCCTGCTGGCGGGCGACGTGATGTCCACCGGGTTCTCCGCGGTCGAGCGCGCGAACGTGGAGACCGGCGACACGGTCGCGATCTTCGCCCAGGGGCCCGTCGGGCTCTGCGCCACCGCGGGCGCCCGGCTGCACGGTGCGGGGCTCGTGATAGCGGTGGAGG
Source organism: Pseudonocardia abyssalis (assembly GCF_019263705.2). Taxonomy (NCBI): domain Bacteria; kingdom Bacillati; phylum Actinomycetota; class Actinomycetes; order Pseudonocardiales; family Pseudonocardiaceae; genus Pseudonocardia; species Pseudonocardia abyssalis. The sequence continues at coordinate 6,022,225 of NZ_JADQDK010000001.1, read as the reverse complement.
GGGTACCGGAGCGCGCCGAGCTGGCGCTGCGGCTCGGCGCCAACGTCGTCGTCGAGCCCGAGGGCGCGGTGGCCCGCATCCGGGAACTGACCGGCAAGCGCGGCGTGGACGTCGCGATCGAGGCGCTCGGCCGGCAGGAGACCTTCGCCGCGGCGCTGGAGTGCACCCGCCTGGACGGCACCGTGTCCAGCGTCGGGGTCTACGCGGCGCACCGCAGCCTCGACGTCCCGATCGGACTCGGGTTCTACCAGCGCAAGATCGTCACCAGCCTCTGTCCGGCGGGGAGCGACCGCCTGCGCCGGCTCTTCGCGCTCGCCGAGCACGGCTCGACGGACCTGTCGCAACTGTTCACCCACCGGATGCCGCTCTCGGCCACCGACGAGGCGTACGAGCTGTTCGGCTCCCGTCGCGACGGAGTGGTCAAGATCGCCCTGGTGCCCGATGCGGGGTCGTGACGGAGGGGTTCGACGGCCTCGTGCGCGTGCCCCGTCAGGACGATCCGGCCCGGCGGGCGACGGCCACGGCGGCCTCGCCCTGCTTCGCGCCGGCCATGTCGGCGATCTCCGCCCAACGGTCGGCCAGTGCGTCGTCCGTCGGCGGCTCGGCGAAGTCCACCCCGAGCGACTCCACGAGCCGCACCCGGCTGAAGTGCGGCCCGTTGACCCGGACGATCTCGGCGGTGAGGTCGCACTCCTCGGTGCACAGCCAGCCCACCGCCGCCGCCACCCAGGCCGGGTCGAGGTCGGTGGAGGCGTCGAGCAACCCGTCGGTCATCCGGGTCAGCGCGACCGGGGCGACCGAGTTGACGCGGATGCCGTAGCGCGCGCCCTCGAGCGCGAGGGTGTGCATGAGGCCGACGACGCCGAGCTTCGCCGCGGCGTAGTTGGCCTGCCCGAAGTTGCCGAACAGGCCGGCACCCGAGGTGGTCATCACCACCCGTCCGTAGCGCTGCTCGCGCAGGTGCGGCCAGGCCGCCCTCGTGACGAACGCCGTGCCGTCGAGGTGCACCCGGATCACGGCCTGCCACTGCTCGGTGGTCATCTTGTGGAACGTCGTGTCCCGCAGGATGCCGGCGTTGTTCACCACGACGTGCACACCGCCGAACGCCTCCACCGCGGCGGCGACCGCTGCCCGGGCACCGTCGTCGGTGGAGATGTCGTGGTGGTCCGCCACCGCGACCCCACCGGCCGCGGTGATCTCCGCGACCACGTCCTGCGCGGGGCTGCTGTCGCCGCCACCCCCCTCCCGACCCACCCCCGGATCGTTCACCAGTACCTGTGCACCGCCTGCGGCCAGCCGCAGGGCGTGGCTGCGGCCGAGGCCGCGACCGGCCCCGGTCACGACAGCCACCCGTCCGTCCACACCTGGCATCGTCGTCTCCCTGCGCTCGTCGTCCGTCCGGTCGGCCGCCCGGCGTGTGCATTCGATGACGTCGCTCCACGGCATCGACCGGCTCGGTGGACCGGCCGGCTCCCGGCGGGCGGTGCCGGTGGGGAGAACTTCGCCGTCCCCCTGACCGCATCATCACCGCATAATCATTACACCGAAAAACCGGCCAGTCCCGACTCGTGCCACCCGATCGGACCTGTGCACCGCGCCTTGCCTCGCCCATCGTGACACCCGTCACCCAACTGCCTGGAGGCTCTTCCATGACCGAATCCCTGCGCTGGGCGCTGGAGCGGGCCGCGCTCGTCGCGGGCGACCGCACCGCGGTCGTCGACGGCGACATCAGGTTCGACTACACGACCCTGGCCGAGCGGGTCGACGCGCTCGGCGGCGGGCTGCAGTCACTCGGCATCGGCACCGGCGACGTGGTCGGCGTGCTGGCCCTGAACGGGCACCGGCACCTGGAGTACTGGCTGGGCGTGCCGGCCATCGGCGCCATCCTCAACGACCTCAACTTCCGGCTCAGCGAGGAGGAGCTCGCCTTCATCGTCGACGACTGCGGCACCGTGGCACTGGCCGTGGACGACGTGCACCTGGAGGTGGGGCGCAGGCTGCTCGACCGGTGCCCGACGCTCACCACGCTCGTGCACATGGGCTCCGGGCCCGCGCCGGAGGGCATGGCCTGCCACGACGTGCTGGTCACCCACGCGCCGGCGACCCCGGTGAACCCGGGCCCCGACGACATCGCCGGCATCTTCTACACCGGCGGCACGACCGGGCGACCCAAGGGCGTGCTGCTCAGCCACCGCAACCTGGTCGCGAACGCGAAGCACGCGCTGCTCACCATCCGGCACACCCCGGACGAGCGCTACCTGCACGCCGGGCCGATGTTCCACCTCGCCGACGGGTCACAGACCTATGCGGTGACGTGGATCGGCGGGGTGCACGTCTTCGTCCCCGGCTTCGACGCCGACCTGGTGGGCCGGGTCATCGAGCGCGAGCGGGTGTCCCTGCTGCTCATCGTGCCGTCGATGATCAACATGTTCGTGAACCACCCCGGGACGGCCGACCGCGACCTGTCCAGCCTGCGACTGCTGCTCTACGGCGCCTCGCCGATGCCCGACCAGCTCCAGCAGGCCGCGATGAAGCTGTTGCCGTGCGAGTTCAGCCAGCTCTACGGGATGACCGAGGCCGCCCCGCTGCTCACCCAGTGCACCCCGGAGGACCACCGGCGCGGGGCGGCCGGCGAGCAGCCGTTCGCCGCCCGGCTGCGGTCGGCCGGGGCGCCGGTGATCGGGGTGCAGGTGGAGATCCACCGCGAGGACGGCACCCGGGCCGCGCCCGGGGAGGTCGGCGAGATCTGGGCCCGGGGACCGAACATCATGGTCGGCTACCTGAACCGTCCGGAGGAGACGGCGGCCGCGCTCGACGCCGAGGGCTGGTACCACAGCGGGGACGCCGCGTGGGCCGACGAGCAGGGATACGTCTTCATCGTCGACCGGGTCAAGGACATGATCATCTCAGGTGGGGAGAACGTGTACTCGGCCGAGGTCGAGAACGTGCTCTACACCCATCCGGACGTCCTGGAGGCGGCCGTGATCGGGGTCCCGGACGACTCCTGGGGCGAGCGCGTGCACGCCGTCGTCGTGCCGCGGCCCGGGGCGGAGCCCGCGGTGGAGGACCTGATCGCGCACTGCCGGGCCAGGCTCGGCGGCTTCAAGGTGCCGCGCTCCGTGGACTTCCGGGCCGACGCGCTGCCCAAGTCCGGCGCGGGGAAGATCCTCAAGCGAGAGCTGCGGGCGCCGTACTGGGCCGGGAAGGACCGGGGGGTGAACTGAGCCGGCGACCGCGCTCAGCCCGCGGCGTTCTCCCGGCCGTCGAGCCACTCCTTGAACCGGCCGTAGTGCTTCTCCGGGTCGCGCTCGACGAAACGGGCCTGCGCGTGGCACAGCGGCCGGTCGTCGCCGGACAGGTACAGCTCGGCGTGGATGATCCAGTGCCCGCGCTCGTCGCGGGACTCCGGCCAGGCCCGCACGTCCAGCTCGCGATCCAGCGGGACGGGACGCCGGAACGCCACGTTCATCTCGGCGGTCACCGACAGGACGGCCGCCGCGATCGGTACCGCGCCGCACGCCTCGTCGAGCGCGCCCATCACCGAACCGCCGTGCACGACGCCACCCGCACCCTCGTGCTCGGCGGAGAACCGGGCCGTGCCCTCGACCGCCCCGTTCTCGCCCCGGCGCAGCACCAGTCCGAAGCGGCACCGGCCGGCGGGCCGGCAGCCCATGCACAGCATCTTGCCGAACTCGATGCTGAACATCGGCGCGGCGCCGTCGGGGGACTCTACGGGGGCCGGGACGGCGCCCGGACGGGCAGGCAGGCTCACCGGCGTCACGGTATCCGAACCCGGCCCGCACACCGCAGCCGGTGGTCAGCGATGTTAGTCACTGCTAACGTCTGGAACCATGTCTGACCCGCTCGCCACCCTGGCCGGCTTCGCCGAAGTCGCCCCGGGCCGGCTCGACCGCCCGTTCCTCGGTCTGCACCTCGATTCCGCCGTCGCGGCCCTGCACGACGCCGGCATGGCACCCGACGACGTCGACGGCCTGCTGTGCGTGGGCTCGATGATGGGTGAGTCCGTCGAGCACACCTTCCTGTCCGAGGAGATCCAGGACTCGCTCGGGCTGCACAACCTCAGCCTGCAGCTCGGCGTGCAGCTCGGCGGCGGCAGCCACCTGGCGATGCTCGGCGTCGCCACCCGGGCCATCCAGAGCGGGCAGTGCTCGGCGGTGCTCTGCGTGTCCGCAGGGGTGTTCCCGCCGATCCGCGACGTCGGCCGCAACCTGATGACGATGACCTGCCACCCGGACTACGAGCTGCCCTACGCACCGTCGATCCCCACCCTGTACGGGCTGATCGCACAGTCCTGGCTCGACGAGGTCGGGCAGGGCCGGGAGGTGTTCGCCGAGGCGGTGGCGGCCCAGCAGGAGTGGGCCGTCGCGCACCCGACGGCGATCGGGGCGGGGGCGGGACCGTTCACCGTGGAGCAGGTGCTGGAGGCCCGGCACATCGCGGGGCCCTTCGGCTATCTCGACTGCTCGATCCCGTGCGAGGGCGGCGGCGCGTTCGTGCTGGTCTCGCCGGAGCGGGCGGCGGGCCTGCGGCACCGTCCGGTGCACGTGGTGGGCGTCGGTGAGGGTCACACCCACGGCTTCCTCACCTCGATGCCCGACCTGTCGCGCACCGGGGCGGTCCGCTCCGGGGCGAAGGCGTTCGCCGAGGCCGGCTTCGGGCCCGCCGCCGTGGACCTCGCGCAGCTCTACGACGCGTTCAGCTCCAACCCGCTGATGCTGATCGAGGAGCTGGGACTGGCCGAGCGCGGCAAGGCGGTCGAGCTCTACCGCGAGGGCGCCACGCGGCCGGGCGGACGGCTGCCGGTGAACACCAACGGGGGCCTGCTGCGGTTCGGGCACTCCGGCACGGCCTCGGGGATCTGCGGGATCCTGGAGGCCTACCAGCAGATGACCGGCCGGGCCGCCGGTATCCAGGTCGAGCGGGCCGACCGGGCCGTCGTGCACGCCTACGGATCCATGTTGTGCAGCCATGTCACCGTCGTACTGGAGGGCTCGTGACCACCTACCTGGACGGCCTGGCCGACCCCGAGGTCCTGCCGCGCGTCGACGACGTCAACCGCGGCCACTTCGAGGCCGCGGCGAAGGGCCGGCTCGCGGTGCGCCAGTGCACCGCGTGCGACCTGTTGTTCCACTACCCGCGCCCGTTCTGCCCGCGCTGCCACTGCGCACGGCTGCGCTGGACCGACGTCTCCGGCGAGGCCACCGTCGTGGTCTCCGCGGTCGTCAGCCGGCCCCCGTGGAACGACCTGCCGCGGGCCGCCCCGTACCCGGTGGTGATCGTGCGGCTGGCCGAGGGCCCGCAGATGCTGTCCACCGTCGAGCACTGCGATCCCGCCTCCGTCGTGCCCGGGATGGCCGTCCGCGCCGCGTTCGAGCGCGTGGGCGACATCGGGCTGGTCCGTTTCGTGCCCGCGTCCTGAGCCACCGACCCCGGGCCCACCCGCACCCCTTCGGAGGAACCGTGACCATCGACCACGACCTGCACGCCAACCTCGTCACCCGGGTCAACGTCGGCGACATGCTGACCCGCAGCGCGTGGCGCAACCCCGACCGCGAGGCGGTCGTCGACGGCGCCCGCCGGTTCACCTACGCCGAGCTCAACGGCGAGGTCAACCGGCTGGCCCACGCACTGCTGGCCGCCGGGTACCGGCGCGGCGACGTGCTCGCCCTGGCCAGCGGCAACAGCGTGGAGTTCCTCGCGACCTACTACGCCTGCGCCAAGACCGGTGTCGTCTGCGTGCCGGTGAACCTCGCGTGGGGGCCGCCCGAGGTCTCCTATGTCCTGGAGCACTCCCGGGCTCGCGGCGTGGTGGTGGAGAGCCAGCTCGCCGGGCTCGTCGACGGTGCGCTGCAGCTCGTCGAGGGCAGCGGTGTCCTCGACGTGGTCGTCGCCCCCGGGACCGGGGCCGACTGGGCCGCCGGCTCGACGGGCACCTGGCGGGATCTGGCGACGTTCCTCGGGGACGCCGGGACCGGCGAGCCGGAGTGCCTGGTCGGCGACCGGGACCCGATCAGCTACCTCTACACCAGCGGCACCACCTCCGCCCCCAAGGGCGTGGTCAGCAGCCACGTCGCGGTCTACATCGAGTCGCTGAACGCCCCGCTGGTGCTGGGCATCGACGGCAAGGAGCGGTCGGTGGCGATGATGCCGCTGTTCCACACCGCGCAACTCAACGGCTTCACCACGGGGCTGCTCTACATGGGCGGCACGCTCGTGCTGATGCGCGCGTTCGACCCGGCCGCTCTCCTGGCGACGATCGAGTCCGAGCGGATCACCCAGATCTTCGGGCTGCCGATGATGTACCGGATGATGATGGACCACCCCGACATCGACAAGCGCGACCTGTCCACGCTGCGGTTGGCCCTCTACGCGATGGCACCGATGCCCGACACGGACCTGCGCCGTGCGATAGAGGTGTTCGGCTGCGACTTCGCGCTCGGCTTCGGGCAGACCGAGATGAACCCGATCACCACGGTGTTCCCGCCCGAGTACCAGCTCAGCCACGCCGGCTCGGTGGGGCTGCCGGTGCCCAACGTCCAGGTCGGGATCATGGACGACGCCGGCAACCTGCTGCCCGACGGCGAGACCGGCGAGATCGTCTACCGCGGCCCGCACGCGATGGAGGGTTACCTGCGCAACCCCGACGCCACCGCCGAGGCGTTCGCTCACGGCTGGTTCCACTCCGGCGACGTCGGCCGGTTCGACGCCGACGGGCTGTTGTGGTTCGCCGACCGCAAGAAGGACGTGATCAAGACGGGCGGCGAGAACGTGGCGTCCATCGAGGTGGAGAAGGCGCTCTACGAGGCCGAGCCCCGGATCCAGGAGGTCGTCGTCGTCGGGCTGCCGCACGAGCGCTGGTCCGAGGCCATCGCCGCGATCGTCACGCCCAAGCCCGGCGTGGAGCTCACCGAGGAGGAGGTGCTCGCCGCGGCGCGGAGCAGGCTGTCGGGGTTCAAGGTGCCCAAGGCGGTGCTGTTCGCCGACGAGATGCCCCGGACCGCGACCGGCAAGATCCAGAAGAACGTGCTGCGCGAGCAGCACAAGGGGCACTTCGGGACCTGACGGCCCGCACCGCCGGAGGGGGGCGGTGCACCGCCCGGTCGGGGTTCCGGCCGGCCCGCGCTGCGCGGGCCGGCCGGACCGGGGTCAGCCGCCGGTCACCGAGGGGAACTTCGGCGCCCGCTTCTCCTTGATGGCCGTGGCGCCCTCGAGGACGTCGTCGTCGAAGAAGTTGAGCATCTCGTAGGCGAGCGAGGCCTCGAAGATCGGGCTCGCGTCGCGGATCCAGAGGTTGAGCGAGCGCTTGGTCCAGCGCAGCGCGTGCTGCGGGCCGGCAGCCAGCTTCTCCGCGACGGACAGCGCGGTGGGCAGCACCTCCGCCTGCGGCCGGCACAGCGAGACCAGCCCGATCCGCTCGGCCTCCTTCCCGTCGATGAACTCGGCGGTGAGCAGGTAGTACTTGGCCTTCGCCATGCCGCACAGAATCGGCCAGATGATGGCCGCGTGGTCGCCCGCACCGACGCCCAGGCGAAGGTGCCCGTCGGTGAGCCGGGCGTCCTCGGCGATCACCGAGATGTCGGCCATCAGCGCCGCGGCCAGGCCGGCGCCGACCGCCACCCCGTTGATCGCCGAGATCACCACCTTCTGGCAGTTGGCGATGTTGTAGACCAGGTCGGCGGCCTCCTTGGCGATGGCCGCGATCTGCTTGAAGTCCTTGACCTGGTCGACCACCATGTCGAGGTCGCCGCCGGCGGAGAACGCCTTGCCCGCGCCGGTGATCACCGCGATCCGCGTCGCGTCGTCGGCGTCGACGTCGAGCCACACGTTGCCGAGCTCCCAGTGCAGCCGCTTGTTGGTGGCGTTGAGCCGTTCCGGCCGGTTGATGGTGATCAGCAGGACGCCGTCGGAGGGGCGTTCGAAGGTCAGGTACTCGTACTGGTCGTAGTCCACGGGAGCTCCTCGCTCGTCGATGTGCGCAGAAATGGTCGGGGCGGGGCTAGAGGCCGATGTGCTTGGCGATGATCTCCTTCATGATCTCCGTGGTGCCGCCACCGATCCCGAGGATCCGGGAGTCGCGGTAGTGCATCTCCACCTCGGTCTCCCGCAGGTAGCCCATCCCGCCGTAGAGCTGCACCGCGGTGTCGACGGCGAGCGCGCAGGCCTCCACGGCCTGGTTCTTGGCCATCGAGACCATCCGCACGTCGGTGTCGCCCGCGATGATGCGGTCGACCGCGGCGCGGGTGTAGGTCCGGGCCACGTCGACGGCCGTGGCCATGTCGACGATCTTGTGCCGCACCACCTGCCGGGTGGACAGCGGCCGCCCGAAGGTCTCCCGCTGCTTCACCCACTCCAGGGTCAGGTCCAGGCAGCGCTGGGCCGTGGCGTAGGACTGCACGGCGAGGAAGGCCCGCTCCACCTGGAACTGCTGCATGATCTGCAGGAAGCCGCTGTTCTCCGGGCCGACCAGGTTCGCCGCGGGCACCCGCACGTCGGAGTAGCCGAGCTCGGCGGTGTCGGAGCACAGCCAGCCCATCTTCTTCAGCGTGCGCGAGACGGTGAAGCCCGGCGTACCGCGCTCGACCACGAGCAGCGAGATGCCCGAGGCCCCCGGCCCGCCCGTCCGCACGGCCGTGGTGACGAAGTCGGCCCGCACCGCGGAGGTGATGAAGAGCTTCGCGCCGTTGACGACGTAGTGGTCGCCGTCGCGGCGGGCGGTGGTGCGGATGCCGGCGACGTCGGACCCGGTGTCGGGCTCGGTGATGCCGAGGCTGCCGATCTTCTCCCCGGCGAGGGTGGGCACGACGTAGCGACGGATCTGGTCGGGGTCGCCCGCCGCGACCATGTGCGGGAGCGCGATGTTGTGGGTGAGCAGGCTCGCCAGCACCCCCGAGGAGCCGCCCGCCTCCATCACGGCCTCGGTGAGCAGCACCAGGTCCCGCAGGTCGCCGCCACTGCCCCCCACCTCGTCGGGGAACCCGATGCCGAGCAGTCCGACCTCGGCCGCCCTCGTGTGCAGCGACCGCGGCAGCTCGCCCGCGTCCTCCCATTCCGGCAGGTTCGGGGCGATCTCCCGCCGGGTGAAGGACAGGGCCAGGTCACGCAGGGCGAGCCGCTCCGGCGTCGTCCACGGGTCCTGCGGCGCGACCGAGACGTCGCGCTGGTCCAGCTGGGTCATGGAGCTCCTCGGTTGTGCCGGCCGGGATCCGCAGCACCGATCGTGCGCACCCCGTTGTCGCAGGACGTTAGTAGCCGCTAACGTAACCGGTCAGGAGATCGACGTCGATGCCGCCATGGAGGAGAAGTTGGTTGACGTGCTGCCCGACCGGGTCGACACGCAGGCCCCGGACTACATCGGCAACCGCGAAGGACTCACGGCCCAGCTGACCGCGATCTCCGAGCAGCTGGCGCTGGCCAACGGTGGGGGCGGCGAGAAGTACGTCGCGCGCCACCGCAAGCGGGGGAAGCTGCTCGTCCGCGAGCGGATCGAGCTGCTGCTCGACCCGGACACCGCGTTCCTGGAGCTGTGCCCGTTCGCCGCGTGGGGCACCAAGTTCCCGGTCGGCGGCAGCGTGGTCGTGGGGATCGGGGTCGTCGAGGGCATCGAGTCGATGATCATCGGTCACGACCCCACGGTCCGGGGCGGGGCGTCGAACCCGTTCACCTTCCGCAAGGTCTTCCGCGGCATGGCGATCGCCCGGGAGAACCGGCTCCCGATCATCAACGTCGTGGAGTCCGGCGGGGCCGACCTGCCGACCCAGGCCGAGATCTTCGTACCCGGCGGCCAGCTGTTCCACGACCTGACCCAGCACAGCGCCCTGGGCCTGCCCACCCTCGCGCTGGTGTTCGGCAACTCCACCGCGGGTGGCGCCTACATCCCTGGCATGTGCGACTACGTGGTGATGATCCGCAACCGCTCCAAGGTCTTCCTCGGCGGTCCGCCGCTGGTGAAGATGGCCACCGGCGAGGTGTCCGACGACGAGTCGCTCGGCGGCGGCGACATGCACGCCCGCACCTCGGGCCTGGCCGACTACCTCGCCGAGGACGAGCAGGACGCCATCCGCATCGGGCGACGGATCATGGCCCGGCTGAACTGGCGCAAGCTCGGTCCCGGCCCCACGATGCCCGCCGACCCGCCGGTGCTCGACCCCGACCAGCTGCTCGGCATCGCCTCGGTCGACCCGAAGGTCCCCTTCGACCCGCGCGACGTCATCGCCCGGGTGGTCGACGGCTCGGCGTTCGACGAGTTCAAGCCGCTCTACGGCACCTCGCTGGTCACCGGTTGGGCCTCGATCCACGGCTACCCGGTCGGCATCCTGGCCAACGCCCGGGGCATCCTGTTCGGCGAGGAGGCGCAGAAGGCCTCCCAGTTCATCCAGCTGGCCAACCAGGTCGACACGCCGCTGATCTTCCTGCAGAACACCACCGGATACATGGTCGGCGCCGAGTACGAGCAGGGCGGGATCATCAAGGACGGCGCCAAGATGATCAACGCGGTGTCCAACAGCACCGTGCCGCACCTGACCATCGTCATGGGCTCCTCCTACGGCGCGGGCAACTACGGCATGTGCGGGCGGTCCTACTCCCCGCGCTTCCTGTTCGCCTGGCCCAACTCCAAGTCGGCCGTGATGGGTCCCGCCCAGCTGGCCGGGGTGCTCTCGATCGTGGCCAAGGAGTCGGCCGCGGACCGCGGCCTGCCCTTCGACGAGGACGCCGACGCCCAGATGCGCGCCGCCGTCGAGGACCAGATCGAACGCGAGTCGGTGGCGCTGGCCAACAGCGGACGGCTCTACGACGACGGGATCATCGACCCGCGCGACACGCGGACCGTGCTCGGGCTCTGCCTGTCCGTGGTGCACAACGACGAGGTCCGTGGCCAGCGTGGCTACGGCGTGTTCCGGATGTGATGGCGATGCCCGTGATCAAGAAGTTGCTGGTCGCCAACCGTGGCGAGATCGCCCGGCGGGTCTTCCGGACCTGCCGCGACCTCGGCATCGCCACCGTCGCGGTGTACTCCGACGCCGACGTCGACGCCTGGCACGTCGAGGACGCCGACGAGGCGGTGCGCCTGCCCGGCTCCTCCCCCGCCGAGACCTACCTCCAGGTCGACCGGGTGATCGCGGCCGCGCTGCGCACCGGCGCGGACGCCGTGCACCCCGGCTACGGGTTCCTGTCGGAGAACGCGGGCTTCGCGCGGGCCTGCGCCGCCGCCGGGCTGGTGTTCGTCGGGCCGCCGCCGGACGCCATCGACGCGATGGGCTCCAAGCTCACCGCGAAGGCGATGATGGCCGACGCCGGGGTCCCGGTCCTCCCCGGCGGTGACGCGACCGGGCTCGACGCCGACGCGCTGCGCAAGCTCGGCGCCGAGGTCGGCTACCCGCTGCTGGTCAAGGCGAGTGCCGGCGGCGGCGGGCGCGGGATGCGGATCGTGGAGTCGGCCGACACGCTCGAGGAGTCCGTCGCCTCGGCGGCACGCGAGGCCACCTCGGCGTTCGCCGACGGCACCGTGTTCCTGGAGCGCTACGTGCAGCGCCCCCGGCACGTCGAGATCCAGGTCATGGCCGACATGCACGGCGGCACCGTTGCGTTGTTCGAGCGCGAGTGCTCGGTGCAGCGACGCCACCAGAAGGTGATCGAGGAGGCTCCCTCGCCGGTCGTCGGCGAGGACCTGCGGGCCAGGATGGGCGCGGCGGCGGTCGCCGCGGCGCAGGCCGTGGGCTACGTGGGGGCGGGCACCGTCGAGTTCGTCCTGGACGCGAACGGCGGTGCCGACGACGGCACGTTCGCCTTTCTCGAGATGAACACGCGCCTGCAGGTCGAACACCCGGTCACCGAGCTGGTCACCGGGCTGGACCTGGTCCGCCTGCAGCTCCTGGTGGCGATGGGCGAGCCGCTGCCCCCCGAGGTCCTCGAGCCGACGATGACCGGCCACGCGGTGGAGGCCCGGCTCTACGCCGAGGACCCGACGGAGGGCTACCTCCCCCGCACCGGAACCCTGCGCACGCTGCGGTTCCCCGAGCTCGCCGGCCTCCGGGTCGACTCCGGGGTGCGTGACGGGTCGGTGGTCAGCCACCACTACGACCCGATGCTCGCCAAGGTCATCGTCTGGGCCCCCACCCGGGCCGAGGCGATCGGCACGCTCTCCGCGGCGCTGGCCGGTGCCCGGATCCACGGCCTGACCACCAACCGCGACCTGCTGGTCCGGGTGCTGCGGCACCCGGAGTTCGCCGGCCGCGGCACCGACACCGGCTTCCTGGACCGCCACGACGCCACCGAGCTCGGCGGGCCGCTCGTCGACGCCGACAGCGAGCGGCTGCACGCCGTCGCCGCCACCCTCGTCGGTGTGGCCGCCCACCGGGCGGCCGCCCGGGTCCAGCCGACCCTGCCGGCGGGGTGGCGCAACAACCCGTCCCAGCTGCAGCGCGTCGGCTGGACCACGGCCGCCGGTGCCGAGCTGCACGTGGCGTACGCGCTGCACCGCGACGGCGTCGAGGTGGAGGTCGACGGCAAGCCGATCGAGGACGTCGTCGTGCTCAGCCACGGCCCCGACCGCGTGGTGCTGGAGGCGGCCGGGGTGCGGCGCTCCTTCGAGGTGCTGCTCGACGGCGGGACCGCCTACGTCGACAGCAGTGCGGGGTCCAGCACGTTCACCCGGATCCCCCGCTTCGTCGACCCCAGCACGCTCAAGCCGGCCGGTTCGCTGACCGCGCCGATGCCCGGTTCGGTGATCCGGGTGCACGTGGCGGCCGGGGACGTCGTCACCGCGGGCCAGCCCCTCGTCGTGCTGGAGGCGATGAAGATGGAGCACTCGGTGACCAGCCCGATCGACGGCGTGGTGGCGGAGCTGCCGGTCGAGGTCGGCCGGCAGGTCTCCACCGGCGACCCGCTGGCCGTGGTCGAGCCCGTCGACGACGAGACGTAGTGACGAGACGTAGTACGGGCCACACGATCCGCCGTCCGGCGGCGCGTCACCGTGAGGGTTAGGGAGCGGACATGGAACTGCACGAGACCGAGGAACGGCGCGACCTGCGCAAGGCCGTCACCGAGATCGCGAAGGACTTCGGCCACGACTACTACGTGGCCAAGTCCCTGGCCGGTGAGAAGAGCACCGAGCTGTGGAACGCCGTGGGCAAGCAGGGCTTCCTGGGCGTCAACATCACCGAGGAGTACGGCGGCGGCGGTGGTGGGATCTACGACATGCAGATCGTCGGTGAGGAGCTGGCCGCGGCCGGGTGCCCGCTGCTGATGACGGTCGTCTCCCCCACCATCTGCGGGACGATCATCCAGGCCTACGGCAGCGACGAGCTCAAGGCGCGCTGGCTGCCGGGCATCGCCAGCGGCGAGATCATCATGTCGTTCGCGATCACCGAGCCGGACGCCGGCTCCAACTCCCACAACATCTCCACGCACGCCAAGAAGGTCGGCGGCGAGTGGGTGCTCAACGGCACCAAGTACTACATCTCCGGCGTCGACGAGGCCGAGGCCATCCTGGTCGTCACCCGCACCTCCACCGACGACCGCGGCCGCGGCCGGCTCAGCCTGATCGTGGTCCCCACCGACGCGCCCGGGCTGACGAAGACCGACATCCCGGTCCAGGCCGTCACCCCGGAGAAGCAGTTCACCCTCTTCTTCGACGACGTGCGGGTGCCCGCGGAGAACTTGATCGGCGAGGAGAACGACGGCCTGCGCCAGGTGTTCATGGGCCTGAACCCGGAGCGCATCATGGGTGCCGCCCTGGGCAACGGCATCGGCCGCTACGCGCTGGACAAGGCCGCGAACTACGCTCGGGAGCGCAAGGTCTGGGACGTGCCGATCGGCTCGCACCAGGGCGTGTCGCACCCGCTCGCGCACGCCAAGATCCAGGTCGAGCTGGCCCGGCTGATGACCCAGCGGGCCGCGTCGCTGCACGACGCCGGTGACCCGGGTTCCGGCGAGGCGTCGAACATGGCCAAGTACGCCGCGGCCGAGGCCGGCATCCTCGCGCTGGACCAGGCGATCCAGACCCACGGCGGCAACGGCATGGCCACCGAGTACGGGCTGGCCACCCTGTGGGGCCCGGCCCGGCTGATGCGCACCGCGCCGATCAGCCGCGAGATGATCCTGAACTACGTGGCCCAGCACAGCCTCAAGCTGCCACGTTCGTACTGACACACCGGTCGTCGGCAGGCTGCGCCTCGGCGGAGCCTGCCGACGACCGTCCGCGGCCGTCGGGGCTCGCGCCGCACTCAACCCACTCATCGACGAGCAGCCGTCGAGCGACGGCGAGGAGCAGGTATGGATCGCGGTATCGGTCATTGGGTCACCCGGCGGGCGTTCCTCCACGGCGAACGCATCGCGTTCGTGTCCGGGGACGACCACCACAGCTACGCCGACGTCGACCGGCGCACCGACCAGGTCGCGTCGGCCCTTCGCGACCTGGGCGTCCGCAAGGGCGACCGGGTGGCGGTCCTGCTGGTCAACTCCGTGGAGTTCATGGAGCTGCTGCTGGGCTGCGCGAAGATCGGCGCGATCACCGTGCCGATCAACGTGCGGCTGGCCGGGCCGGAGATCGGGTACATCCTCGCCGACTCCGGCGCCGACGTCTTCGCCTTCCACGAGCCGCTCGCGCAGGGGGCGCTGACCGCGCTCGCCGAGCCGGGGGTGCGGGTGCGGCACCGGATCCGCGTGTGGGGCCCGGCCCGCGAGGACGAGATCGGCTACGACGCGTTCCTCGCCGGCGGGGCCCCCGAGCCCTTCCACGGCGACGTCGACGGCAGCGACATCGCGTTCATCATGTACACCTCGGGCACCACCGGCCGTCCCAAGGGCGCCATGCTCACCCACGACAACCTGCTGTGGAACGCGGTCAACGTCCTGGGCACCAACCACAGCCTGCGCGGCAGCGACGTGACCGTGGCGGTGGCCCCGATGTTCCACATCGGCGGGCTCGGGGTGCACACCCTCCCACTGCTCTACGTCGGCGGCACCAGCGTCATCCTGCCCTCGTTCGACCCGGTGGGGACGCTCAAAGCGATGGCCGAGAGCCGGGCGACCGTGCAGTTCATGGTGCCGGCGATGTGGTCGGCGCTGACCCGGGTGCCGGACTTCGACGGCTACGACCTGTCGGCGCTGGAGCTGGCCATGGGTGGTGGGTCGCCGGTGCCGTTGACGGTGATCGAGTTCATGCAGCAGCGCGGCGTGCCGTTCAGCGAGGGATTCGGGATGACCGAGACCGCGCCGCTGGTGTCGATCCTGGAGACCGACCACGTCACCGCCAAGGCGGGGTCGATCGGGCGCGTGGCCGTGCACGTCGACGCGCGGATCGTCGACCCCGACGACCGGGACCTGCCCCCCGACACCGTCGGGGAGCTGCTCGTCCGCGGGCGCAACGTGTTCATCGGGTACTGGATGAAGCCGACGGAGACCGCCGAGGCATTCCGCGGCGGCTGGTTCCACACCGGCGACCTGGGCCGGATGGACCCCGAGGGCTTCATCACGCTGGTGGACCGCAAGAAGGACATGATCATCTCCGGCGGGGAGAACGTCTACCCGATCGAGGTGGAGCAGGTGCTGTTCCAGCACCCCGGTGTGCTCGACGCCGCCGTCGTCGGCGGGCCGGACGAGCAGTGGGGCGAGCGGGTGGTCGCCGTCGTGGTGGCCGACCCCGCGGCCGGTGCGGAGCCCGCCGCCGAGGACCTCATCACCTGGTGCCGTGATCGGCTGGCGCACTTCAAGTGCCCGCGCGAGGTGCACCTGGTGGCCGAGCTGCCCCGCAACGCCACCGGCAAGCTGCTCAAGACCGAGCTGCGCACGCGGTTCACCGGGGTCGAGGGCGGGGTGGTCCAGCGCTGACACCGGCTCCGGGAGGGCCGCGCCGGGCCGCTCAGCCGGACGCCGGGACAGCAGGCGTGAACTCGTCGACACCCGCAGGAGCATCGTCGTCGAGCAGCGCGCTGCCGTACACCTGGTGCAGCGTCGTGAGCATCTCCTCGAGCGGCAGGTCGGTGTAGACCCCGCGGTCGCGGACGTATTCCATGTACGTGCCGCCGTCGGCAGTGTGCTCGTGCAGCAGGGCGTCCGACCGGCCGTCGAACGCCATCGGCTGCACCCCGAACCGCGCGCACAGCTCGGCGTTGAACGCCGGCGTGGCCTTGACCCACCGGCCCTCCAGGAACAGGTCGGTGTAGCCGTGGAACACGAACAGGTCGATGCCGTTCATCTTCCTCCTGAGGCGCTCGGTCTGCAGGTGGTTGCGCACGTCGGCGAACCCCAGGCGCGCCGGGATGCCGGCCGCCCGCGCCGCCGCAGCGAGCAGGACCGCCTTCGGCACGCACCAGGAGCGCCCGGACTCCAGGACCGCGCTCGCCCGATAGCTCGCCGGGTCGGTGCTCGTGGCGAACGGGTCGTACCAGATCCGGTCGCGGACCACATCGAACAGGAGCACCGCCTGCGTCACAGGGTCGGTCTCGATGCCGACGACCTCGGACGCGAAGGCGCGTACCGCAGCCGAGTCGGAGTCGACGAACCGGCCGGGGGCGAGGTACTCATCAGTGATCACTACCGAAGAGTAACGAGCGCGAGCGCGCCTGTCCCGCGCCGGGGACACGGGTCACGCGGCCTGCTCTGTCACCGGCCGACCTGACGCCGTGAATCCATCGCGCCCAGCGTGAGCTGAGCAGTCGGCACGCGGCCGCATGCTCGGGGCGTCGGGCCGCCGCCACGATCGGCGCGCGGCCGCCGCTGCGGGATCCGGCCACGCCTATAAGATGGTCTCGTTCGCCCGCACGAGGACGACGACCGACGGTATTCCTGGTGAGGTGACGACGTGGCTGGGTTCCGCCGCACCGTGCTCCTCGAGGTCGCGACCGAGCTGTTCTCCCGGCAGGGCTACCACGCAGTCGGTATCGACGACATCGGAGCGGCCGCGGGCGTCACCGGTCCGGCGGTGTACCGCCATTTCCAGAACAAGGACGCCATCCTGCGAGAGCTGTGCAACACGGCGATGACGGAGTTGCTGGCCGGTGCGCGGCGCGCCGCCCAAGCGGGCGATCCGCAGCACGTCCTGAACGCGCTGATCTCCGTGCACGCCGGGTTCGGGTCACGCCACCGTCGGCTCGTGGCGGTGTACGTCCGCGAGCACCGGGCACTGTCCCCGATCGCGCTGCGCGCACTGCGGCGTCGCCAGCGCGACTACGAGGCGATCTGGTCCGAGGCGCTCAGGCAGGTGCGGTCCGACCTGGGCACCGCGGAGATACGCGGTGTAGTCACCGCGGTGCTGTCGCTGATCAACGCCGCCGCTCACATGCCGACCGAGCTCGACGACGCCGCGGTGGAGCGGCTGCTGAGCGCCGGCGCTGCGGCGGTACTGCTTGCCCGGTCCCCCGACGACGTCGACGTCGACGTCGACTCCGCCGCGGGCTGACCCGGCGCGCACCGTCCCGGCCGCTCGCCGGCGAGTACCGCGGGCGGTCACGCGCATGCGGGACGGCATGGTGGGCAGCTGTATCGCGTCGCGGCGACGCTACTGGCGGATCCGTTCACCGTCGGACCTGCGCCTGCTGTCAGCCCACCCACCCGCCGTCCCCAACGGTGTGCACGCTCTCCGTCTGCGAGGGCGAGTCGGTCACCGAGGGCGGGTGCTGCTCGTCCTCGGGTAGTGCCCGACCGGTCGACCGGGATACGGTCGGGGCGATCGTGATACTGATCATCCCGATGCCACGAAGCCAGCAGAGCGGAGCAGCGACGTGCACTACGCCTTCGACGCCGACCAGGAGACCTTCCGGCGCGAGCTCGCGACCTTCGCGCAGAAGGTCCTCGCCCCGCACTACCAGCCCGACGACCGGGCGGGCCGGATGCGCCCGGAGCTTCCCCGGGAGATGGCGTCGATGGGCCTCACCGGCCTGCGCGTCCCGGAGCGCTTCGGCGGCCAGGAGGCGGATGCCGTCACCACCGGTCTGGCGGCCGAGGAGGTCTCCCGGGCCGACGTCAACGCCTGCTACATCCTGCTGGTCGCCGCGCTGAACGCCGACATCCTGGTCGGCAACGCCGGCGAGGAGCAGCTGGCCCGCTGGCTGCCGCCGATCGCCGACGGCTCGGCGCTCTCGGCGCTGGTGCTGACCGAGCCCGAGCACGGGTCCGACGCGGCCAACCTCTCCCTGCGCGCGCAGCCCGACGGGGCGGGCTGGCGGCTCACCGGGGAGAAGACCTCGATCTCGATGGGCATGCTCGCCGACACCGGCATCGTCTTCGCCAGGACCGGCGGGCCGGGCGCCCGCGGCGTCAGCGCGTTCTACGTCGACCTGCACGACGACCGGATCGCCCGCACCGCGCTCGACGACCACGGTGGCCGGGCGATCGGGCGCGCGTCGCTGCACTTCGACGGCGTGCCCGTGGGTCGCGACGAGCTGATCGGGCAGGAGGGGGCCGGCTTCGTCTCGGTGATGCAGGGGTTCGACTACTCCCGCGCGGTGATCGGGCTGATGTGCGTCGGGATCGCCGAGGCGGCCCTGGACGACGCCCTGGACTACGCCCGGACGCGGGAGGCCTTCGGCGGCCCGATCGGGCGCAACCAGGGTGTGGCGTTCCCCCTGGTCGAGCAGGCGACGCGGCTCGCCGGGGCCCGGCACATCTGCTACGAGGCCCTGTGGCGCAAGGACCAGGGGCTGGACCACACGGTGGCCGCGAACATGGCGAAGTGGTTCGCACCCAAGACCGCGGGCGAGGTCGTGCACCAGGCGCTGCTGACCTTCGGGCACGCGGGGTGGGGCAGCGACAGCCCCCAGGGGCAGCGGCTGCGCGACGTCATGGCCTTCGAGATCGCCGACGGCACCGCGCAGGTCGCCAAGCTGGTGGTCGCCCGGCACCTCCTGGGCCGCAAGTTCGCCCCGTAGCGAGAGACCGCCGATCAGCCCGACGCGGCGAGCCGGTCCCGCACGCCGGCGAGCCGCTCGTACTGGCCCAGGACGTCGACGGCGGTCGGCATCATCACGAACGCCTCGGCGCCGGCGTCACGGTACCGGGCCAGCGCGTCGGCCACGCGGTCCTCGCCACCGATCACGCACCACCGCTCGATGGCCTCGACGGGCATGCCGTACTGGCCGGCGACGAACCGCTCCAGCTCCCGTCGCCCCGTCTCGGCGTCGTCGGTGACGTGCACGAACACCAGCATCACGGTCGTGCACACCGGGCGACGGAACTCCTCGGCGTGCGCCCGCAGGTCCTCGATCGCCCTGCGCACCCGCTCGGGCTCCAGCCACACCGCGAACCAGCCCTCGGCGAACCGTGCGGCGCGGCGCACCGCGTGGGCGGACCGGCCGCCGACGACCAGCGGGGGCCGCGAGGACGGCACCGGTTCCAGCATCGGCGAGCGGACCGGCAGCAGCGGTCCGGCATGGTCCACGGCCTCGCCGCGCAGCAGTGCATCGACGACACCGATGGCCTCGTCGAGACGGCGGCCCCGCTGCGCCACGGGGTAGCCGGCCGCCTCGAACTCGGCCGGGTTCTCCCCGCCCGCGCCAACCCCGACGACGAGGCGGTCCGGCGCGAGCGCGGCGACCGTCCCGAGCTGCTTGGCGGTCCACACCGGGTTGCGCATCGGCAGCAGCAGCACCCCGGTCCCCAGTACCAGCCGCTGCGTGACCGCGGCGACCGCTGCCAGCGCTCCGCACGGTTCCAGGACCGGCGGGTGGAAGCTCAGGTGATCGCCGACCCAGCCCGAGTCGAACCCGAGGTCCTCCGCCAGCCGGGCGGCGGCCAGCAGCGGCGGTGTCCCCAGCCGCAGCGGGTCGAAGTTCGGCAGCATCACTCCGAACCCGGACTCCCGCACCGCCAAGGGCACGCTCACGCGGCACCGACTCGGCCCGGCTCGCCCGGGTCGATCCGCGCGGTCGGCTCGCGCCCGAGGATCTTCCCGACCGGCAGCGTGTCGATCACCTGATCCTTCCCGGTGACCTCGAATCCCGCGAGCCCGCCGTGGCAGCTCGCACCGAGCCCCGCCTGGTCGACGGCCGCGCCTCGGGCGGCACGACGCGGTCGGCCCACCTCTCATGGTGCGCACCGACGATCACCACCTCGCGCACGGCGGTGTGCCCGACCAGCAGCACGCTCCTCCTGGTCGGGTCCGGACGTCCGACGGACCGGCGGAGTTCGACCACGTCCTTGCGGCGCGGCAGGCAGGTCGTGGCGTTCGCGGCCCGCGAGGAGAGGTAGGGCTCCCGTGGGACCGCTCCTGTACGGGTAGCCGCCCCGCGGCGCTGCGCATGTGGCGGTGACGCAGTGTTCACCACCGGACCTCCGTGAGCGGCTGGCCGGATCTGATCCTCAGCCGCCCATCGTTGGATTGTGACGTTGATTCGAGCATCAGGGGTGGGCACTGTCAACCGCGGCGGGCTCCGGAGACGGTCTGTACACGTCATCGTGGCGAGTAGCGTTCATCCGAGGAGCCAGGCGGACTATTCTCATGATGATTAGGCGAACCGATGAGGTTCAGTGACCGGGAGGTCGGAATGCCCCAAGCAGTGATCGTCGAGGCCGTCCGCACGCCCATCGGCAAGCGCGGCGGCTCGCTCGCGGGGGTGCACCCCGTCGACCTCGCGGCCAGGGTGCTCGAGGCTCTCGCGGCGCGGACCGGCCTCGACCCCGCACTCGTCGACGACGTCGTGTGGGGTTGCGTCAACCAGGTGGGCGACCAGTCCGCCAACCCCGCCCGATCGGCGGTGCTGGCGGCCGGCTGGCCCGAGACGGTTCCGGGGACGACGGTCAACCGGGCCTGCGGCTCGAGCCAGCAGGCACTCGACTTCGCGGCCGGCATGGTGATGGCGGGCCAGTACGACCTCGTGGTGGCGGGCGGGGTGGAGTCGATGAGCCGGGTTCCGCTCGGTGCCGGGCGGGACGTCGGCCTGCCCTACGGCCCTCGCCTGCTGGGCCGTTACGAGACCGAGCTCGGGGGCGGGACATTCCACCAGGGCCGCGGCGCCGAGTTGATCGCCGCGAAGTGGGGCCTCACCCGCTCGGTGCTCGACGAGTTCTCCGCGCTCAGCCACACCCGGGCCGCAGCAGCCATCGACTCCGGCGCGTTCGACGGCCAGCTCGTCACGATCCCGGAGGCCCCCGGCCACACCGCCGACGAGGGGTTGCGCCGCGGCACGACCGCGGAGAAGCTGGGGGCACTGAAACCGTCCTTCGACGCCGACGGCGTGATCCACGCCGGCAACGCCTCGCAGATCTCCGACGGCGCCGCCGCCCTGCTGGTCACCACCCCGACCCGGGCGGGTGAGTTGGGGCTCACGCCGATCGCCCGCTACCACAGCGGGGCCGTGGGTGGAGCGGACCCCGTCATGATGCTCACCGGGCCTATCCCCGCCACCGCGAAGGTGCTCGGCCGGGCCGGGCTGTCTATCGACGACATCGGCGCCTTCGAGGTCAACGAGGCCTTCGCCCCGATCCCGCTGGCCTGGCTGGCCGAGACCGGTGCCGATCCCGAGCGGGTCAACCCGCTGGGCGGAGCGATCGCCGTCGGGCACCCGCTCGGGGCGTCCGGCGCCATCCTGATGACCCGCCTGGTCCACCACATGCGGGATCGCGGCATCCGCTACGGGCTGCAGACCATGTGCGAGGGCGGCGGGATGGCCAACGCCACGGTCGTCGAACTGCTCAGCTGACGGCCGCTGCGGGTTCGGACCCGGATCGAGGTCCGGACCCTGTTCCCGCCTACCGGTCAGCCGCCATGATCCCGAAGGGCTCGGACTCCAGGCTGGTGATGTTGTACGCCAGCACGCGGGACCTACACCACCGGTTGTCCTGTTCTACGCCTTGACGCCCGGTCCGGACGGTCCGGACGGTCCGCACCGCTCAGGCGTTGAAACCTCCACCGCAGATGACGACCTGGCCGCTCACGTAGTCGGACTCGGGGATACAGAGCAGGTAGACGGCGCCCGCGGCGTCGGCCGGTGTTCCCGCCCGGCCCAGCGGGATGCCGCGTTCCATCGCGTCGAGCAGCTCCGGGTTCACCCCGACCGCCAGCTGGCGACCCGCAATGTCGATCTTCCCGTCGCCCCCGGCGGGCACCTCGGTGAGCCGGGTGCGGATCAGGCCGAAGGCCACCGCGTTGACTGTCACGTTGTAGCGGCCCCACTCCTTGGACAGCGCCTTGGTCAGCCCGATCACCCCGGCCTTGCCCGCGGAGTAGTTGGCCTGACCGGCGTTGCCGCCGGTGCCCGCGATCGACGAGATGTTGACGACCTTGCGGCACGGCACCTCGGTACCGGCCGCCCTGGCCTGCTTGACCGCGGCGCTGATCACCGGCTGGGCGGCCCGCAGGATCCGGAACGGCGCCTTGAGGTGCACGTCGAGGATGGCGTCCCACTGGTCGTCGCTCATCTTCTGCACGACCGAGTCCCACGTGTAGCCGGCGTTGTTGACGATGATGTCGACCCCGCCGAACTCGTCGACCGCTGTGGCGACGAACCGCTCCGCGAAGCCGTCCTCGGTGACGCTCCCGGCACAGGCGACCGCGGTGCCACCGGCCGCCTCGATCGCCGCCACGGCCTCCTTCGCCGGGTCGGCGTCCAGGTCGTTCACCACGACCCTGGCGCCCTGCCCGGCCAGCTTCTCGGCGATGGCCCGCCCGATCCCGCGCCCGGACCCGGACACCAGGGCCACCTTGCCATCCAACGTACCCACGTGTCTCCACCTCTCGATCGGGGCGCGGCGGCGCCGGGCCCGGTCTGCGCCGGTAGTGCGGTCAGCTTCCCGTCAGCAACGCGTCGGGCACGTCGACCAGGCGGGACCGCAGGTACTCCCCCAGTCCCTTCGCCTGCGCGTCGGGACGGGTCGAGGAGGCGACGCCCTCGCCGAGCAGGCCGTGCACGACCACGTTGAGCGCCCGGATGTTCGGCAGCTCGAACCGCTCGATCCGCAGCTCGGACACCTCCGGGCCGAGCAGCCCGCGCAGCCGGTCGACGGTCAGGTGCGCACGTGCCCAGGCGTACCCGGCGTCGTCGCGCGCCCACAGGCCGATGTTCGCGTTGCCGCCCTTGTCACCCGAGCGGGCACCGAGCACCGCGCCCAGCGGCGCGCGGCGGGTGGGCCCGACCGGCGCCGGGGTCTGCGCGGCGGGAGCCGCCGCGGCGGCCGGCGCCGGTGCGGTGGGCGGGTCCGCGATCACGCGCCGCTCGCCGTCGGGCAGGACGAGCACCTGGTGCACCGACGAACGGGGGACGGCCGCGGGCCGGTAGACCCCGTAGGCCGACTCCGACGTCGGGGGGGTGGTCGTGTGGAAGCCCGCGTAGCCGGCCAGCGCGACCTCCATGATCCCGCTGGAGAACGCCCGCCCGACCTTGCGCGGATCGGGGTCCTTCACCGTGACCCGCAGGTGCGCGGTGGCCTGCTCGTTGGTGGGCGCGTCGGGACTGTCGAAGCGCAGCAGCCGCACGTCGACCTCGGCGAACCGGTCGCGCCCGCCCAGCACGTCGAACAGCTGCTGCTCGGCGAACGCCGCCTTGGCCTCGATGTCGAGCCCGGTGAGCACCATCGTCATCGTGTTGCGGAACCCGCCGACGTCGTTGAGCGCCACCTTCAGCGTCTCCGGCGGCGGGCTCCCGGTGGCCCCGGTGATCTCCACCCGGTGCTCGGCCTGCTGGCGCAGCGTGATCGTGTCGAAGTGCGTCACCACGTCCGGGCCCAGGTAGGCCGGTTCGGCGATCTCGTAGAGCAGCTGTGCGGTGACGGTGCCCACCGACACCAACCCGCCGGTGCCGTCGTGCTTGGTGATCACCGACGAGCCGTCGGCGGCCACCTCGGCGATCGGGAAGCCCGGGTAGCGGCGGTCGGTCACCTCGTCGAGGAACGCGTAGTTGCCACCGGTCGCCTGTGGGCCGCACTCGATGACGTGGCCGGCCGCGACGGCGCCGGCGAGGGGGTCCCAGTCGGTGCGCTCCCACCCGTGCCACCAGGCGGCCGGCCCGACGACGAGGGAGGCGTCGGTGACCCGCCCGGTGACGACGACGTCCGCCCCGGCGCCCAGGGCCTCGGCGATGCCCCAGCCGCCCAGGTAGGCGTTGGCCGAGACGGGCTTGGCCTCCCCGACCGGCGGGGTGATCGCGGCGAGGTCGCCACGCAGGTCGTCGCCCTCGACGTGGGCCACCCGGACCGGCACACCGAGCCGCTGCGCCAGCTCGCGCAGTGCGGCGGCCAGCCCGGCCGGGTTGAGCCCACCGGCGTTGGCGACGACCTTGATGCCGCGGTCGGCACAGGTGCCCAGCACCTGCTCCATCTGGGTGAGGAAGGTGCGGGCGTAGCCGCCCGCCGGGTCCTTCGCCTGGGCCTTGGCCAGGATCAGCATCGTCAGCTCGGCGAGGTAGTCGCCGCAGAGCACGTCGATGCCGTCCCCGCCCACCCCACCCTCGACCATCTCCCGCGCCGCGGAGATCCGGTCCCCGTAGAAGCCCGAGCAGTTGCCGATGCGGATCGGGTCCCTCATGCCGCACCTCCCGTGAACTGACCCGGCTTGCGGCCCCCGCCGGGTGGCCCGGCGAACGCCTGCGCGATCGAGAGCCACTCGTCGGCCAGCGGGCCCTCGGCGAGCAGCGCGGTGTCGTCGCGGTGGCGACGCTGGGTGACCAGCAGGCAGAAGTCGAGCGCGGGACCGCTGACCCGGTCGGGCGCCCCCTCGGCCCCCCACGTCCACCGGCTCCCGTCGGGTGCGGTGAGCTCGACCCGGACCGGCTCGGTGGGCACCTCGCGGCCGTTGGCCAGGTAGCTGAACGCCCGCGCCCCCACGCCGATGTGGGCGACGTGGCGCAGCCGGGACGACGGCGGGCGCGTGCGGCCCAGGCCGTCGGCCACGTCCTGGCCGTGCGCCCAGGTCTCCATGATCCGCGCCGTCAACGACGACGCCGCGCTCATCGGCGGACCGAACCACGGCACCCGCACCGACGGCTCGATCCGGGCGAACGCGGTGACCAGCGCGGCGCGCGCACCGTCGAACCAGGCCAGCAGCTCCGTGCCCGGCATCGCCCGGTACCGCGCGGCGATGGTGTCCGGCGAGATCGTCCCGTCGGCCAGCTTCGGCACCACCTCGGCGGTGAAGCCCTCCGGGTCGGTGGCCGAGCGGACGGCGGCGTCGTCGAAGAACGCCAGGTGGCTGATCTGGTCCCGGACGGCCCAGCCCGCGGCGGGCGTCGGGGCGTCCCAGCCCTCGGGCCCCTCCGGCAGCCCGGTGAGCAGCTCTCGCAGATCGGCCGTCTCCGCCTCGATGTCGGCGATGACGGACTCCATGGACACGGCCACGGCTACAACCCCTTCCAGACCGGTGTGCGCTTCTCGCGGAACGCGGCCGGGCCCTCCTGGGCGTCCGCGCTGTGGTAGACCGGCTCCCAGATCTCCTCGGCCAGCTCGTAGGCCCGGGCCAGCGGGTACTCCGCCGAGAGGTACGCGGTGCGCTTGGCCGCGAGCACCGACAGCGGGGCGTTCGAGGCGATCCGCACGGCGAGCTCCTGCGTCCGGGCCCGCAGCTCGGCCGCCGGGACCACCTCGTTGACCATGCCGACCTCGCGGGCGCGCTCCGCGGAGATCGGGTCGCCGGTCAACAGGATCTGCAGCGCCAGCCGTGGCGGCAGCAGCCACGACAGCGGCGCCGCCCAGGGGGATCCCCGACCCACCTTGACCTCGCTGACGGCGAACGTGGCGTGCTCGGCGGCCACGACGAGGTCGCACTGCTGGGCGAGCAGGAACCCACCGGCGAACGCGACGCCGTTCACCGCGGCGATCGTCGGCTTGACGACGTCGATGTTGCGGCCGAACTGCGGGGCGAAGTCGGGCGGCGGGACGGTGAGCGCCGTCTCGGACATCTCCTTGAGGTCGCCCCCGGCGCAGAACGCCCGGTCGCCCGCCCCGGTCAGCACCATGACCTTGGCCGAGTCGTCGCCGTTGAACCGGTGGGTCGCGGCGAAGAGGCCCTCCCGGGCCGCCGCGTTGAGCGCGTTGCGGGCCTCCGGACGGTTGATGGTCACCCAGGCCACCCCGTCGTCGACCTCGTACGTGATCGTTTCCTCGCTCACCGGTTCCCGTCCTGTCATCCCGGGGCCCCACGCGAAGTGAGGACCTGTTCACTCGCGACCGTACCGTCTCGCCTGTCATGATGACCAGATGGCGAGTGGGACATCAGCCGACGGCGTGCGGCGACGCGACCCGGACCGGCGCCGCCGCATCCTCGCCGCCGCCGCCGACCTGGTGTCCCGCCGCGGCTTCCACGCCGTGGCGATGGACGAGATCGGCGCCGAGGCGGGCATCGTCGGCTCGGGCGTCTACCGGCACTTCGCCAGCAAGAACGACCTCCTCGTCGCCCTGCTCGACCAGGCGATGCAGCGGCTGCAGAACCGGGCCACCACGATCGTCGCCCAGACCGACGACGACCACGACGCGCTGTCCCTACTGGTCCGCGACCACATCCGGGTCGCCCTGCACGACCGCGACATCCTCGCGGTCTACCACCGCGAGGCGCACAGCCTGCCCGACGCCGACCGCAGACGGCTGCGCCGCGAGCAGCGCCACTACATCGAGGAGTGGGTCGGCGTGCTCGGACCGCTGCGACCCGACCTCGGCGACGGCGAGCTGCGGCTGCTCGTGCACGCCGCCATCGGCGCGGTGCAGGCGACGCTGTTCTACCGCAGCGGGCTGACCGAGCAGCGGCTCGCCGAACTGCTCGACGTGACCGCCCACGCCTGCCTGGGCGTGCCCCCGAGCTCGGCGCCGGATGTGAACCGGATCTGACTAGGGCCTGTTCTAGGCACACGACCCGGCCGCGCTCCGCCATCGACGTCAGCAGGCTCTTCCGTCCCGGCGGCACACCGGTCCCCGCAGCGGACCCCGCACTCCGACCACGCATCGACCGCAGCGCGCCCGATCCTCCCTGCCCGGCAACCCGGTGATACCGCCACGGTCATCCCGGGCGCGATAGCGCCCGGCCGGCGGCGGACCGCAGGTCGGCAGGCGCGTGGGAGCCGCGACCGACGACTCCGGTGTCGTCGTCACCAAGGAGCCCGCGCATGGCATGGCGGTCGCCGCCGGAGTGCTCTCGCCTCACCGCGGTGCTCGACCCGCAACCGGGGGAGGCGGATGAGCCGGATCACATGGCGTTACCGTTCACCACTGTCACAGTTGACGATGTAGAGATCTCCGCCGGAGGTCCGCGCTCCGCCGGGAGGCAGCGATGACCCAGCATGTCGGCACACACCGCGCGCCGCCCTCCCCGGGCGGGCACGTCCGCGGGCGGCGGTTCGCGATGGTGTTCCTGCCGTCGATGCTGGCCCTGGGGCTGCTGACTGCCGGGGTTGCCACCGGCGCGGTGCCCGTCGCGCTGGCGATGGAGGGGCGGCAGACCCTGAAGTTCACCGCCGCGCGGTTCGACGCCGAGGCGCGCGGCGCACTGCCCTCGTTCGTGCAGAACAGAGACGGCTCGCGCCAGCCCGTCGTCGTCCTGCAGCTGTCCGACATCACGATCGCCGGTGCGTGCGTGTCGACCGCGGTCGACACGCCGCTCGGCTCCTACGTGCTACGCGCGGTCACCGACGACTCGGCGCCGATCGTGGTCGGCGATGCCCAGATCGCCATCGAGAGCCTCGACGGCGTGGGCGCAGCGGGACAGCAGATCCTCCTCAACCGCAGCGAGACGGCGCCGGACGGTACACCGGTGGACACGTCCACCGGTGGGGTGCCGGTCACCGCGGGCGGTCTCGCGCTGGACATCAGCGCGACGGCCCGATGGGCGACGGTCAACCAGCTCACCCTGTCGGGGTTGCGCCTGCAGGTGGGCCAGGACCAGCCGGAATGCCTCTGATGCCCCGATCAGCTGCGGCACGACGTCGGCGCGACCGGGGCGCTGGAGGGGGCCGGTGGCACCGGTGGTGGCGCTCGCACCCGCTGGCGGCGGTGATCCTGACCGCCGCGGCCGGCCTGGTGATCCTCTTCCTACCGGGCGGGCGGCTGACGGTGCTGCTGCTGCCCGGGCTGGCCGGGACCTCCGGGTTCCTCTTCGGCTGCGCCCTCTGCGCGCTCGCCGCATTCCTCTGGTTCGCACCGGGCCACCGGGAGTTCACCGGCGTGGCGGTGATCCTCGTGTCGTTGACCTCGTTGGTGACCACCAACATCGGCGGCTTCTTGGTGGGGACGCTGCTCGGTGTCCTCGGGGGATCCCTCGGCTTCGCGTGGCACAGCACCGACGACCGGTCACCCTCGGAAGCCGGGCCGGCCACCCGACGGGGCGCCGGATGAACGGCCGCGAGTACCGCATCGACGAGCTCGCGCGCACCGCGGGGACGACCGTGCGCAACATCCGCGCCTACCAGGACCGTGGTCTGCTCCCGCCTCCGCGCCGGGCCGGCCGGGTCGGCCTCTACGACGAGGCCCACCTGGCCCGGCTGCGACTCGTCGGCCGCCTGCTCGAGCGGGGCTACACCGTGCAGAACATCGGTGAGCTCATCGCGGCCTGGGAGCAGGGGCGGGACCTCACCGCGGTGCTCGGCCTCGAACAGGTCGTCACCGGCTTCTGGAGCGACGAGATCCCGACCATGACCACCCCGGCGGATCTGAGCCCGTTCGCCGGTCCGGACGGCCTCGACACCGCCATCACCCGGCTCCACGACATCGGCGTGATCGAACCACAGGATGCGGGCCGGTACAGGGTGCCGAGTCCGCGGCTGCTCAACGCCCTGCGCGAGCTGGTCTCGTCGGGCCTCCCGGTCGACGCTGTGCTCGCCGTCGCCGAACAGCTCAGATCGTCGGTGGACGCGCTGGCCGCACGGTTCATCGGCGGGCTCGCCGATGCCGTGCTGGCCGGACACGAGCCCGGGTGGATCCCCAGCGGGAGTGAGATGACCCAGCTCACCGCCGCCATCGGCCGAGCGAGACCGGCCATCGCCGCAGCGGTCGACGCCGCGTTCGGCCAGGCGCTGGAGCGGCACAGCGGCGGCGCGATCGGCGACTACATCAGTGGGATCGCGGCGCACCCCGGCCGCGGCCACGACGTCGTGTAACTCCACTGGCTCAGCACTCCGGCGAGGTTCTGGCGCCCTTCCACCGGCTCGACGCTCGCCACCGACCTCGCCGCGCTCGACGGCCCGCCCGGGTGAGCCCGGGTTGCGGGTCGTCCGGTCGGCGACAGGACATGAGCACCTCGGCGCGGTGGCAGCGAAGGGGCGGAGCGCGGGGTCGCACACCGCAGCGGCCACCGTCGCCCACTACGCGGGCGTCGGGTCACGCACGGTGACGAGCGGCTGGCGGACCGGTTCCGTCAGCACCATGGTCTATGAGGTGCTGCTGGTAGACGCGTACGTGTCCTTCGGGCGGGGGGTGTGCCCGCGGTGGGCCGGTTGATGTCGCTGCTCGTCGTGTAGGTCCCGGCAGGAGCTGCTCGACGACGAGCTGGCCGGGCGCAGCTGCGCCGACCGGCGGGCCGAGGCTGATGGGGGACGGTGACCGAGCAGTATGCGATAGGTCATGGGCATCGGCATGGTTCTTCTCCCGGGTATCAGGTGACGCGACCGTTCTCCGCCTCGCTCGGGATGACCGGATCACCGAGCTCCAGGCTCGTGCTGACCGCCCCGTCGTGGCGCACGTCGACGGTGCCTGTGGCGGGAAGGCCGTTGCTGGCTGTGACGGTGTAGGTGCCCTCGGGCAGCCCGGTCAGCCGAAACGATCCGTCGGCGGCGGTGCGGCCGGACGCCACCACCGTGCCGTCGGCATCGCGGACGGTGGCCACGGCGCCGCCGATCGGCATGCCCTGCCGCGAGCGGACCGTGCCGGTCACCTCGCCGGCGGGGGCGAGGTCGATGTCCTGGTGGACGGTGCCGGTCTGCGGCACCTGGATCAGTATCGAGGCCGAGGGCGCGGACGTGGGTGCGGCGAGGAGCCGGTGCTCCCCGGCGGGGATGTGGGTGAGCAGGTAGCGCCCGTCGGTGTCGGCCCGCCCGCCGGCGACGCGCTGCCCGGCGAGGTCGACGACGGTGACGAGCGCGGGCACCCCCGTTCCGCTGGCGGTCCGGATCCGGCCGGTCACGCAGGCCGGGCCGTCGACGGCCAGGTCGTGTCGGACCGCGGCCTCGGTGACCTCGACCCACTCGGTCGCGGGCTCACGACCGCCGGACTGCCCGACGAGCAGGTACTCCCCTGCCTCCGACAGGTCGGCGCGGTAGTCACCCCGACCGTCCGAGTAGGTGGCGGCGACCTGGCTGCCCGTGTTGTCGAACACGGCGACCGCGGCGGCGGCCAGCGGGTTCCCGTCGCGATCGGTGAGCCGTCCGTAGAGCGCCGGGCCGGCCGGGGCCTTCTGGAAGGTGTGCGGCTCGGGAGTCACGGCGAACCCGTCGGCGACTCCGGGGGTGTTCACGGGCATCGAGGCGCCCGCGGTCGCGCCGGCTCCGGCGCCCGGCGCCACCACGGCGAGAGGTTTCCGCCGCGCCGGTGCCTGCGAGTCGCCGGCCGGTCCGCGGCCGGCGGATCGCTCGTCCGCGGTGTCGTCCGCCGACGACCGACCGTCCCCACGGCGCTCAGCGAGCAGATAGAGCACCGGCACCAGGACGAGGGTGAGCAGCGTGGAGGTGACCAGGCCGCCGATCACGACCACCGCGAGCGGCTGGGCGATGAACCCGCCACCGCCGCCGGTGAAACCCAACGCCAGTGGCAGCAGGGCGAACACCGTGGCCACGGCCGTCATCAGGATCGGGCGCAGCCGCTGCGCCGAGCCCTCGACCAGGGCTTCGCGCACGGTGTGCCCGTCGCGCCGGTACTGGTTGACCAGATCGATCAGGACGATCGCGTTGGTGACCACGATCCCGACGAGCAGCAGCATGCCGATCAGCGCGGGCACACCCAGCGGTATGCCGGTGATCAGCAGCAGACCGAGCGCTCCGGTCGCCGCGAACGGGATCGAGACGAGCAGCAGCAGCGGCTGCAGCAGGCTGCGGAACGTCACGACCATGACGAGGTAGACCACGGCGATCGCGGCCAGCAGCGCGAGTCCGAGCTGGGTGAACGCCTCCTCCTGATCGGCGCTGATCCCGCCGATCTCCGCAGTGACCCCGTCCGGAAGGTCGAGTTCGTCCAGCTCGGCCCGCAGGTCCGAGGTGACGGCGCCGAGATCATCGGCGTCCGGGCGGGCGGTGATCTGTGCGCTGCGCTCGCCGTCGGTCCGCACGATCGTCGGCACGGTGGTGGTCTCGGTGATCGTGGCGATGTCGGCGAGGGTCACCGCGCCCAGCGGCAGCGCTCGCAGCGCGGCCAGGTCGGCCGGAGCGTCACCGGTGCGCAGCACGACGTCCTGCTCGACCCCGTCGATCGTCACCGTGCCGGCGGTGGAACCACGCAGCGCCGTGGCCACGGCCTGGCCCACCGCCGCCTCGGTGAGCCCCTGTTCGGCGGCGAGCCGCCGGTCCACGGCCACGTCCACCGTGGTCTGTTCGGCGGCGAGGTTGTTGCGCACGTCGGCCGCGCCCGGGATGGCCTCGACGGCCCGCTGGACCGTGGCGGCGGCCTCGGCCAGGACCTCGGGGTCCTGGGCGCGGACGTCGACGGCGAGCTCGTCGGTGCCGAATCCGCCCTGCCCGGCGGTGACCGTCAGCGTGCCTGCGCCGTTCAGGCCGTCGAACGTCTCGCGCAGGTCGGCGGCCACCGCCTCGACGTCCGCGTCCTCGGCGAGGGTCACCGCGAACCGGGTCGCCGTGCTCTCGAGGTCGCCGGGTGGGCCGAGCAGCACGGCGCCACCGGCCGGGGAGCCGACCGTGACCTGGTAATTCTCGACCTCGTCGATGCCGGCGAGGACCTCCTCCACCTGCCGTGCGGCGGCGTCGGCCTGGGGCAGCCCGGTGCCGGGATCGAGCTCCTGGGTCACGGTGAGGGTGTCGCCGCCCGTGCTGCCCAGGAAGTTGGTCTCCAGCAGCGGCACCAGTGCGACGGTTCCACCCAGGACCGCCACGGCGAGCGCGAGCGAGAGTACCGGGCGGGCGAGCGCCCCGTTGAGCACCGGAAGGTAGCCACGCTGCAACGCGGTGGGCTCCTCGGTGACGCGGCTCTCCGCGTCGGCCGGTGCGGACGGGCTGCGCAGGAACACCGATGCCAGCACCGGTACCACCGTCAGCGAGACGAGGAGCGAGGCGAGCAGAGCGGCGGTGACGGTCACCGCGAACGGTCGGAACAGCTCGCCGACCTGACCGCCGACGAAGGCGATCGGGAGGAACACGGCGACGGTGGTGATCGTCGAGGCGGTGATCGCGCCGGCCACCTCGCGGATCGCGGTGAGGATCGCCGCGCGCCGCGGGCCGCCGTAGCCGATGTGGCGCTTGATGTTCTCGATGACGACGATCGAGTCGTCGACGACGCGCCCGACGGCGACGGTGAGCGCGCCGAGGGTGAGGATGTTGAGCGTGTTGCCGCCGAGGTAGAGCACGATCAGCGCCAGCAGCACCGACAGCGGGATCGACACCGCGGTCACGACGGTGGCCCGCACCGAGAGCAGGAAGCCCAGGATCACCAGCACGGCGAACAGCAGGCCCAGCAGGCCCTCGGTGGTGAGGTCCTCGACCGACTGCTCGATGAACGGCGCCTGGTCGAACACCACCGTGACCTCGGCGTCCTGCGCAGCTCCACCGAGCAGGTCGGCGACCTCCCCGAGCGCCTCGGTGACCTCCTCGGACACCGCGATCGTGTTGGCATCGGGCAGTTTCGTGATGCCGATCCCGATGCTCGCCGCACCGTTGGTGCGGGTGTACCCGGTGGCCGGCGCGGGCTCGGCGGTGACGACGGCGATGTCGCCCAGGCGCACCGGGTCAGCACCCGGTGCCGCCGGGACGACGAAGAGCTCGCTCAGCTGCTCGACCGCCGTGATCGGGGTGCCGACCTCGACCGCCACCGGTTGGGTGTCGGGGGTCAGCTCGCCGGCGGGCACCCGCACGCCGTTGGCCTGTAGCACCTGGGAGATCGCCGCGGGCGACACGCCGCGATCGGCCGCGGCCGCCGCGTCGAGGTCGATCGTGACACGTGGGTCCGCGATGCCCGACAACGTCACCTGCCCGACACCGTCGAGCGCGCCGAGCAGCGGTCGCACGTCGTCGCGCAGCACCGCCGCGAGCTGGTCGTCGGCCAGCGTGGACGATGCCGCGAGCTGCAGCACCGGGATCGCGTCGGTGGTGATCGCGCTGACCGTCGGTGTCACGCCGTCGGGGAGCGCGATGCCCACCACCGCGCGCTCCACCGCGGTGGCGGACTCGTCGATGTCGGTGCCGTAGGCGAACTCCAGGGTGATCGCGGAGACGCTGCCGCTGGACGTCGAGGAGGACCCGATCAGGCCGTCGACGCCGTCGACGGCCGTCTCGATCGGGTCGGTGACCTGCCGCTCCACGGACTCGGGTGAGGCACCCGGGTAGGGGGTCACCACGGTGAGCACGGGCAGCTCGAGCGAGGGCAGCAGCTCCTGGCGAAGCGAGGTGGCCGCGACCACGCCGAATGCGAGGACGAGCAGCGTGACCAGTCCGACGATGGCACGGTTGGTTAGGCTGAGACGCGCGAGCCAGGTCATGGGGATCAGTGAATACTACGGTCGGGGCGAAGCTTCATCGGGAGCTGAGATTTCGCTGAGGCACGGAGGGCAGGTCATGGACGGCGAACGGTTGGAGCTGCTCGCGTCCATCGATCGGCACGAGGCCGTGCTGCGGCGGGCGATCACCCGGGCCGGGCCGGACCCGCTGTTCGACAGTGGGCTGACCATGCAACAGCTCCGGATCCTCCTGTTGCTCGACACGGATGGTCCCCTCCCGCAGGGCGACCTCGCCCACGCTCTCGGTGTGACTCTGCCCACCGTCACCGGAATCGTGGATCGGCTGGTCGGTCGCGAGCTGGTGCACCGCATCGAGAACGCCGGCGACCGCCGGGTCCGGCTCGCGGGCCTCACCCCCGAGGGCCTCGCCCTCGTCGAACAGATCGCCGCGGCCGGCCAGAAGCGGCGCCGGCGGTTGCTCATGCGCATCGATGTCGATGCCCTGCGCGGGCTCGAACGGGGACTGGCCGCGCTGCGCGAGCTCGCCCAGGACGACTCACCGCGGCGACGCAGCGCGCCGTGACCCACGCCCCCCGAGCCGCAGTGCCACGGCATCGGGGGGCGTCCAGCCGCGTGGCGGATCCACCGGACAGGCAGGCCATCTGCGTGCGCCGCGTCCTACCTCAGCGGACCATCGTTGATCAGGCCGCCGAGCGGGCCTTCGACGAAGCGGGGGTCCACGTCGGGCAGCTCGGTCTCCAGACCGTCGGCGCCCTCCGGCCTCGGCGCGTCGACGGCGTCGATCACCTGGGCCAACAGGTCCTCGACGAGGGTGGTGACGGCGTTGACGCCCTGACCCAGGTCGTCGGGGGTGGAGACGTCGGCCAGCGCGACACCCGCGCCGCCGAGCACGGTGGCGGCGACGATCGCGGCGACGACGAGCTGCTTGCGTGTCCTCATGTCCGGGCTCCTCACATGTTCTCCGCGCCGGCGTAGATCGCCTCGCGGATGCGGTTGTAGGTGCCGCAACGGCAGATGTTGCGGATCTCCTCGATGGCCGAGTCGTCGAGCTTGCGGCCCTCGGCGGCGCACTGGCGGACCTTGGCCACCGCGGCCATGATCTGGCCGGGCTGGCAGTAGCCGCACTGCGCGACGTCGTTGTCGATCCAGGCCTCCTGCATGGGGTGCAGGTCGGAGCCGACGGTGTCGGCCAGGCCCTCGATCGTGGTGATCTCGTCGTCCGCGCCGATCTGGCTCACCGGGACGGCGCAGGGGTTGAAGGCCTTGCCGTTGATGTGGCTGGTGCAGGCCTTGCAGACGTTGATGCCGCAGCCGTACTTGGGTCCGGTGACCCCGAGGATGTCGCGGATCACCCAGAGCAGGCGGACGTCGTCCTCGACCTCCACCGTGACGGACTCGCCGTTGAGGGTGAACGTGTGGGTGGGCATGTCGGCTCCTAGAAGGTGAACTGCAGCCCATTGGTGGGCGACTGCGGGACCGGCGGCACGACCGGCTTGGGCTCGTACGGGAACGGGTCCTTGTGGTTGATCGGGAAGAACTCGGGCGTGATGCCGGTGGCGCGCCGGTAGGCGTTGGCGACCGCCGCCCCGGTGGAGGCCACACCGGCCTCACCGATGCCGCCGGGCTCGGGGAAACCGGAGTCGACGATGTGGATGTCCATCTCGATCGGGGTGTTCCACTGCCGGGTGTAGAAGTAGTTGTCCCAGCTGGCCTCGACGAAGTAGCCCTCGGTGAGATGCAGGCTGGAGGTCAACACGTTGGCGATCGCGTCGTTGATGCCACCCATCATCTGGGCCTCGACGCCGCGCGGGTTGATCACCAGGCCGGGATCGATCGCGAAGGTCACCTTCGTCACGCGGGGCCCGGTGACGCCCTCGCGGATCGGCCGGTTCACCGTCTCCGGCCGGCAGTCGATCTCCACCAGGCAGGCCGACACGCCCTTGTACTCGAAGTGGAAGCCGAGGCCCTGCGCGGTGCCCTCCGGCATCGACTTGCCCCAGTCGCCCTCCTCGGCGACCTTGTCCAGCACCCCGCGCGCCCGGTCGGACTTGAGGAACTCCCGGCGGAACTCGTAGGGGTCCTTGCCCATCTGCTCGGCGATCCGGTCGACCATCAGCTCGCGGGCGGCCGTGACGTCGGGCGAGTAGATGTTGCGGGTGGACTGCGTGTTGAACCGCAGGTCGACCTCGTTGAGCAACCGGGTGCTCACCCCGAAGTTGTAGTGCGTCACCTGCGTCAGCTCGAAGATGGACTGGGACAGCGTGTAGTTCGCGGCCGGCAGCTTGAACACCGCCGCGGTCAGCGGCTCGCCGAGACCCGGGTTGGTCTCGGTCGCCACGCTGGCGTGACGCTGCTCGAAGCTGACCACCGTGTCCCCGGCGATGACGGCGCGCACGCGCGAGGTGCACAGCGGGTGCACGCGCCCGACGCGCGAGTCGTCGGCGCGGTGCCACATCAGCTTGACGGGCTTGCCCATCTTCTTCGAGATCTCCGCGGCCTCGAGCGCGGCGTCGAAGAACAGCTTGCGGCCGAACGAGCCACCGCCCTCGATGACATGGAAGGTGACCGCGCTCGTCGGCAGGCCGATCACCTTGGCGATCTCGGCCTGCGCGGCGATCGGGTTCTTCGCCGGGCCCCAGATCTCGGCCCTCCCGTCACGCACGTCGGCGATGGCGGAGTTGGTCTCCAAAGAGGCGCCGCTGCGGAAGTAGAACGTGTGCTCGCTCTCCAGGCTCTCGCCCACCACCCCGGCCGGGACGACCAGCGGCAGCTCGGCCGCCTTGATCTCGGCGAGCACCGAGTCGTCGTTCGCGCCCTCGGCGGTCCCGGGGCCCCACCGGGCCCGCAACACCCGGATCGCGTCGATGCACTGGCCGAAGGTCAGCGCACGGACCGCGATGCCGGTGCCGACCACCTCGACGTCGGTGACGCCGGGCATCCGCCGGACCTCGTCGATGTTGTCCACCGAGTCGACCGTGCCGTTGAGCGTGGGTGCCCGGCAGACCATGGTCGGCAGGGCGTCGGGGATGTCCAGGTCGGTGACGAACTTCTTCGCACCGGTCACCATCGCGAGCTGGTCGGACTTGTTGCGCGGCTTCCCGACGACCGTGAACTCCTCGCGGGGCTTGAGGAGGACCTCCACCTCCTCGGTCACGTCGGTGCCCGCGACCTCGGCCAGGTCACCGATCGGGATCACCGCCCCGACGGTGCTGGTGATCAGGCCCGCCCGGCTGGTGAGCAGGCCGACCTCCTGCTCCAGCTGGGCCGCCGCCGCGTCGAGCAGCCGCTTGTTGGCGATCGCGGCCGCCACCCGGATCGGGGTGTAGGTGGTGAACGTGGTGCTCGACCCGGCGGTGATCTGGTTGAACAGCAGCTCCGGGCGGGCATCGGCCAGGGTGACGATCACCTGGTCGGGATCGAGGCCCATCTCCTCCGCGATGATCATCTGGGTGGACGTGATGATGCCCTGCCCGTTGTCCGAGCGGGGGAGCGCGAACGACACCGTGCTGTCGCGGTTGACCGTGATGCGGATCAGATTCGCCGTCGCGCGGGATGTCTCGCGCAGGAGATCGAGCAGATCGTAGGCCTCCGGGACCTGCGGGGGCGACACGAGCGGGCTCGCGACTGCGGTCGGGCCCAGCCCGAGCGACTGGCGCCCCATCTCCGCGGCCACCACCAGCGTCGGGGCAGCGATGACGAAACCGAGGAACTTCCGTCGACTGACGTCGACACGCGGGCGAGCAGGTCGCGGTGTAGCGGCAGTGCGGTGGTGGGCCATCCGGTGGTCCTCTTCCTGGCAGACGACGGGCTGGAGCCGGCCCGGTGGGAGCCGGGCGGTGAGCGGTGAGCGGGCACTGTCCTGGTCCTGGGCACGGCGACCCGAGGCACAAGCACTTTCCACGGAGCTAACGATTCACCGGACCGGAAGGTTCGCCCCCGCTGTCGACACGGCGCCGTTGCCCTACGAGCCGCAGCTCTCCGTCGCCGAGCGCCTGCACGAGGACCCGGGTCTTCCACGCTGAGGCGCTGGGCCTGCCGATACCGCGAACCGGCGGTTCCGCTCACGACCGCCACCGACCCGTCGCTCACCTGCGGTCGTAACGGCAGCCTGGTGCGCCCGTCACCTGGACCGACGGGGGATCCGCGCAGAGACACCCCTGCCGCCTGGTCCTGGACGCGATCTTCTACCTGGTGGTCGGCGGGATCGCCTGGGCGGCGTTCCCGCACGACTTCCCGCCCGCCAAGACCATCTACGGCTTCTACCTCCTCTGGGTCGAGACCGGGGCCTGGCTCCCCATCCACGACGCCTTGCGCGACCTGGTCGTCGCCTACACGAGGGCCGCGACCCCGCCCCGGCCGCTGCGATCATCGGCTCCCAGAGCCTTCTCGGCGTCGACATGTCACGGCGCCTCGCCCGCACCGGCGACTGGTGACCGAGTTCCGAGCCGCACTCCTGGCGATGGACGCGGTCGGCACCGGCCCGGGTGTGGCTGTCAACGAGCCCGCCCGCGGTGACGGCAGCGGGTTCGCGCCGTCCTCCCGGGGCGCGTGGCGTGCCCTGAACGAGGGATCCCGCGCCGGGGCTGGCCCCCGGTGGGGTGCTGGTCAGGGCGCCAGCCGCTGTGCCAGCGCAGCCAGCCTGTCGACGCCCTCGCACTCCAGGGCGGGCAGCGCGGCGGCCTCGCGGCGCACCGCCGCGAGGCGGTCGGAGGCCGGGGCCCCGCCCACGGCAGCCGAAGCGGTTCGCGACCACGTGTCGGCGAGCCGCCGGTACACCGCGGCCGCCGCGAACACGGCCGGATCGTCGACCCAGCCGCCGAGATCGGTCAGGAACTCCGCCTGCAGCCGCCGGAACAGCCCGCCGCCGGTTCCCGCTTTCTCCACGAACACCTGCAGGCTGAACAGCGCACGATCCAGCGCGTCCCCCGGGAACTGCTCGGCCCAGAGGTCGAGGTCGGCCACGAACGCAGCGACCCCGGCGGTCCCGGCGACCGCCGTCGCACCCATCGCCGGGACCGGGTCGGACATCCCGTGCACCGCCTCGGCACACGCCCTCGCCGCCGCCGCCCGCAGGTCGGGCAGTGCGTCGGGGAAGCCGAGCCGGAAGCAGGTGTGCCGGGTGGGCACCGGGAAGCCGACGGCCGAGCGGGCCCGCGCCAGGTCGTCGCGGCCGATCGTCTGCGGCTCGGCCCGGTCGTTGTCCACCACGACAACCGTGCCCGCGTCGTCGTCGTAGCCGATGACGACGATGTCGTGGCGACTCATCCGCATCTTCACCCGCAGGTAAGGCAGCTCGGCCATCTCGGCCCAGCACAGGACCGGGCGGCCCGCATCGAGCTCGTCGCGCACCCACTCCCAGCCCAGCACCGGATCGTCGGTCGAGCGCAGCTCCTGGGCGATGCCGAGGTTCGCGCTGAACTGCTCGGTCAGTGATGCGCCCCGCCCGACCAGGTAGATCGGGGTCCCGAGGCCGGGGCCACGAAGGTAGCTGAAGCTCAGGCTGCCGCCCAGCCCGAACACCGCCCCCTCGCCCATCGGCACGTCGCCGTAGCTCAGGCCGGCCCATTCGAGCAGGTCACGCAACGAGCCGGACCCGCAGTGCCCGCCGATCCGGTGCGGGTACCCGGCCACCATCGAGCCACCCATCAGGCACCCCGGGCGATCGTGCCGGGCACCGACGGGCGGGGCGGTCCGGTGTCCGCCGTCGCCGGGTCGGGTCGTGCGACACGGAACCTGCTGACCACGTCGGCCCCGTCGACCGCGCCGAACCGCTCGAAGTGCGCGAGGTCCACCGTGACGAACACGGCGCGCGCGGAGAACCGCACCGCACCGTCGGCGGCGCGCCCCTCGGCCACCATCGTCAACCGACGACCCTCCTGACTCACCAGTCCACCCACCAGCCGGTGCGGCTCCCCCACCGGCACCGGTGCCAGGTAGTCCATCTGGAGGCTGCGGGTCACGGCCGGCTGCTGCAGCACGTAGAGCAGGAACGCCACCAGGTCGTCGCACGCCGACGCCAGCACCCCGCCGTGCACGACACCGTGGGCGCCGGCGTGCTTCGGCGCGAAGGACACGTCAGCCAGGACCTCGTCGCCGACGCGGTAGACCTGCAGCGCGACCCCGGCCGGGTTGTCCGGGCCGCAGCCGAAGCAGCGGTCCCCGTGCGGGTCGAGCAGGACAGCGTCCGCTGGCCGCGGAGGAAGCTCCGTCATCGGTGGACCCTTCGTTGCGTTGTGTCCGTCTTCTTGACAGCGATGCGCCATCTGTCAGGCTGCCATCATGGCACAAGGGCAGCACCGATTCCCGGGTGTCACGCGCCACCTGCTGCGCGAGGTCGTGATCGACGCCGCCGCCCAGGTTGCCGGCCGATCGGGCTGGGAGTCGCTGCGGATGGGCGACGTGGCGGTCGCGGTGGGCATCAGCAGGCAGACGCTCTACGCGGAATTCGGCTCGAAGCCCGCACTGATCCGCGCGGTCGTGCTCCGCCGTACCGACCTGCTCCTCGGTGCGCTGTCCGACGTCCTGGCGGGCACGGAAGGCGACGAGCAGGAAGCGGTCCGCACCTGCTGCCGGTTCCTGCTGAACGCGGCCCGGGAGGACCCGATGGTCACCTGCCTGCTCACCGGGGCGGAGAGCGGCCTGCTCGACCTGGTCACCACCGACTCGGCCCCGATCATCGACCGGGCCACCGCGGCCCTCACCGGCCACGTCCTGCGACGCCGTCCCTCCGCGGACCCGCGCCAGGTGGCGGTAGCCGCCGACGCACTGGCCCGGCTGCTGGTCAGCCACGTGGTGCTGCCCGACCGCGACGTGGACACCGTGGCCGGTGAGATCGCCGAACTCATCGGGCCCTACCTCCGAGAGGTCCTCTCGACCGGGTGACCCGTGCGGGGGTCCCGGATCCGTGCGGTGTCAACCCGATGCCGAAAGACGCGCACGTCGGGATCCACGGGCTGCGACCCGCCCGCTATCGGCTCAGCACGTCGGCGATGCGCCACCGCCCGTCCACCAGCTCGGCGGTGACGACCAGCCGGGCGCCACTGGCGGCTCCCTCGGGCAGCTCGAGGTTGCGGATCGTCTGGTCCACGAACACCAGCACCTCCGCGCGACTCCCCCGCAGGCTCTGCACGGCCGACTCCCGCACGGTGGCGGTGACCGTGGCCTGCTGGGCCGGGGCCAGCTCCCGCACGGTGGCGAACTCCTCGCGGAACCGGTCGGCGAAGGCGCCGACGACGGCGTCCTGCGCGGCGCGCTCGTCGGCGTCGAGCGAGTCGAACGCGTAGCCGTAGGTCCGCTCGACGGCCGCGTTGACGTCGCCGAGCAGCCGGGCGGTGCTCTCCTGGTCGACCAGCGCGGTGTTCGCGGCCGGGCCGCGCAGCTCGTCCGCCTGGGCCGCCATCGCCACCGCAGCACCGAGGCCGAGCAGGCCGACCACGGTCGCGACGACGGTGGTGCGCACCGGCCTCGCCATCATGCCTCGCCACACTTGGACCGCCTGCGCGCGCGCCCGCTCGCCGCGCACCGCCGTGCCCCTCGGTCGGCCCGGGCCGCCGCTGGGCGCCGGGTCCTCGGGGACGGCGGGAGGGTCGCCGGCGGCCCGGTCCTCCGGCTCGGCGGCGGCCGAGGTCTCCGGATCGGTCCCCGACTCCGCCGGAACCGGCGCAGCTGCGGTGTCGGGGACAGGCGCGCTCGTCGCAGCAGGACCTGCGGCGGCAGCGGGCCGGCGGCCGCGGGTCACGGGTTGAGCCCGATCACGCGCACGCCGCTGGCCTTCCAGCCCTCGTCGGTGCGGGTCATGACGACCTCCAGTCGTTGCCGGTTGGTCACCGGCTCCCCGTCGGGCGGGGTGGTGAGGATGTCGGTGGACACCAGGACCGTGGCGGTGCCGCCGGCGAGGTCGAGCGTCGCGACGGCGGAGTCCAGCGGGCGGGCCTCCGTGCTCCGCCGGGCCTGCTGGATGGTCTCCACGAACGCCGCGCGGCTGCGCGTCAGCTCGGCGAGCAGCGGCCCGGTCGCCACCTCCTCCCACCGGTCGATGCCCTCCTCGGCCGTGTCCGGGGACAGGGTGTTGAGTACCGCCGCGGCGTTCTCGGCGTCCAGCCGGACGGTGTCCCGGGCGCGGGCCACGCCCGCGTCCTCCGACCCGGCGGCCAGGGCGAGCGCCACGCCGAACCCGGCGGCGCACAGCACCCCGCACACCGCGAGGACGAGCGCGCCGGTGGCGAGCCGACGCCACAGCGGGCCGGCCGCCCCGGCCTCGGGTGACCCGCCGGACGGGTCGAGGGCGGGCTCGATGTCGGTCACGGTCATCGCTGCGCCTCCAGTGGTCCGGCGATCGTCGCCGGGGGGCCGGGGAGCCCGGCGGCGCCGGCCAACCCGGGGACGTCGTCGTCCTGCCCGGCGGACAGGCGGGTGCCCGTGGGCCGGAACCCGCCGGGCTCGGTCGGTTCGGGGGCCGGACCGTAGTCGGGGGCGTTCCCGTCGCCCCGCACCCCGATGGGGCTGGGGGAGGTCTCCGCGCAGCGCGCCTCGTAGTTGGCGGGCATGTCGTCGGAGGTCTCCGACCCCGGGCGGCGCACCGTGCCCTCGTAGCCACGGGTGCACACGGGCGGCTCGGCCAGGTTGAGGTCGAGCTGGATGTTGCCGATGCCGTCCTCGGGCACCACGCTGAAGCTGCCCGCCGACATCACCGGGAAGGTGACCAGCAGCTGGCGCAGCCCGTCGGTCCGGGGCTCCAGCAGGCGCGAGGTGGTCAGCAGGTCGGCGAGCAGGCCCTCCAGGGGTGCACCGGTGTCGGTGAGCACGTTCCGGACCTCACCGGCGAGCTGCGGCAGCGTCCGGACCAGCCCGCGCAGGTCGGGGTCGGAGGTCCGCAGCTGCTCGGCGACCAGCCGCAGGTCGTCGCTGAACGAGCGGACCTGCGGAGCCAGGTCGTTCTGGGTCTGCAGCACGGTGCGGGCGTCGCGGATCAGCTGCAGCGTCGGGTCCTTCGCCTCGATGGCCGCCCGGGTCAGGGCCTGGCCGTCCACCACCAGCGACCGCAGCGCCGGACCGGTGTCGGAGAACGCCAGACCCAGCTCCTCCACGACCGTGCTCAGGTCGTCGAGCGGCACCGATCGGACGAGGCCGTCGGCACTGGCCACTACCTGCTCGATCGGCAGCGGGACGCTGGTCCGGCCCACCGGGATGATCGATCCGTCCGCCAGGGCCGGGCCGCCGGTGGCGTCCGGGCGCAGGTCGAGGTACTGCTCGCCGACCGCCGAGCGGTTGACGACCACCGCGGACGCCGAGGCCGGGATGTCCGGACCACCGCGGTCCATCCCCAGGACCGCGGTGACCCCGCCGGGGCGCAGCTCCAGCCGGTCGACCCGGCCCACCGGGACGCCGCGGTAGGTGACCTCCGCGTTGGCGAAGATCCCGCCCGACTCGGCGAGCTCGACGTCGACGCGGTAGCCGTCCAGGCCGACGAACCGGCCCAGGTCGGCGTAGCGGATGCCGGTGTAGGAGACGCCGAGCACGGCGATCAGCAGGAAGACCGTGACCTGGATCCGGACGGTGCGGGTGAGCATCAGCCACCTCCGATGACGGCGCCGAGGAGGTCGCCGAGGCCGCCCTGCCCGCCGCCGCCGGGCAGGGCGGGGATCGGGACGGGCGGGATCTCCCCCGGTGAGGCCGGCGGTGGCTGCTCGACGCCACCGGCCTGCGGCCCGCCCAGGATCTCCGGGTCGAGGATCGGCTGCTGGGTCCGGCCGAGGTTGCCGAGGATGTCGGTGAGGTCCCCGCTGACCCGGATGAATCCGTCGACGTAGTCGCCCTGCTCGGCCCGGATGTACTCGTCGTGGAACGGGTAGGTGGGCACGACGGAGAGGCTGACGGCCAGGTCCTCGGCCGAGACGGCCAGCTGCTCGAGCGTGGGGGTGAGCAGCCGCAGGTCCTCGACGACGTCGTCCTGGCTGCGATTGATCACGTCGACCCCGACGTCGCTGAGCCGGTCCAGCGACGCCAGCATGCCGACCAGCTCGGTGCGCTGGGACTCCAGGACGGCGAGGCCCGGGCCGATCCCCTCCAGCACCGCGGCGATCTGCCCGGTGCGGGCCTGCAGCTGCCCGCCGAGCGCGTTGAGCGAGTCGAGCGCGCGCACGATCTCCGCGCGCTGCTCGTCGAGCCCGCCCACGAAGGTGTCGAGGTCTCCGAGCAGGGCCCGGACCTCGGTCTCGTTGCCCTCCAGGGCCGCGTTCACCTCCTGGGCGATCGTGCGGACCTGCTCGACGGCCCCACCGTTGAGGACCATGGACAGCGCGCCGAGGACCTCCTCGACCTCCACCCCGCGGTCGGTGGCGGCCAGCGGGACGACGGTGCCGGCGGCGATCCTGCCCGTCGCCCCCTCGGGCACGGAGATCGACACGTACTTCTCGCCGAGCAGGCTCGTCTGCTGCAGGCTGAAGGTCGCGTCATGGGGCACCGCCACGTCGCCGGGCAGGGTGACGAGCACGTCTGCGGTCCACCCGTCCGCGGCCAGCGCGACGGACTCGACGCGGCCGACCTCGACCCCGTCGACCTTGACCATGGACCGCGGCACGAGGTCGAGCACGTCCTGGAACTGGACCGTCACCGTGTAGGGCCGGTCACCGACGTCCGCGCCGCCGGGCAACGGGAAGTCGTACACGCCGCCGCTGCCGCAGCCGGCGACCAGCACCGTGAGCGGGAGTGCGACGAGCGCGGATCGGAGCCGACTCATCGGCTGCCCCCTTCGGGCTGGTAGAGACCCGTCCGCTCGTCGCCGGGCTCGGGGA
The DNA here is from genome assembly GCF_019263705.2 of Pseudonocardia abyssalis. Lineage (NCBI taxonomy): Bacteria > Bacillati > Actinomycetota > Actinomycetes > Pseudonocardiales > Pseudonocardiaceae > Pseudonocardia > Pseudonocardia abyssalis. Next base: position 5,977,891 of record NZ_JADQDK010000001.1, on the reverse strand, counting down.
ACAGCGACAGCGGCAGCGACCCGAGGTCGCCGGTCTGCAGCGCCGTGAGCACCTCGGTCCCGGTGGGCAACCGGACGACGTCGTCGAGCACGTTCTGCACCGGCCGGCACAGGTCCTCGACCTCCTCGGTGACCTGTCCCTCGGGCTCGGGCAGGATCCGGTCCACCAGATCGCAGGCGGTCAGCAGCGGCGGGTAGGCCAGCTCGTTGACGTTGAGCCGGGCGTGCAGGGTGCCGCTGGACGGGTCATAGGTGTTGAGCAGGTTGTTGAACGCCATCGGCCCGACGTCCAGGATCTCGGCGAGCGCGTCGCGTTGCTCGACCAGTACCCCGGTGACCGACACCAGCTGCTCGACGTCGGTGTCGAGCGCCTCGCGGTTGTCGGCCACGAACCCGGCCAGCGTGCCGAGCGCGGCCGCACCCTCGCGCAGGGCCGCGTCGAGCTGCGGGCGGTCCTCCTCGAGGAAGCCGCTGACCTGCGCGAGCTGCTCGGTGAAGGCGCGGACGTCGTCGTCGTTCGCCGCCAGCGTGCTGGTGAACTCCTGCAGCCCGGCGATCGTCCCGAACAGCTCCTCGCGCGACCCGGACAGCGTGGCGGTCGCCCCGGACAGCTCGGTGATCGTGTCGCCCAGCAGCGCACCGTTGCCGTCCAGGTTGTCCGCTCCCACCTGCAGCAGCTCCGACAGCGCCCCGTCGCGGTTGGCACCCTCGGGGCCCAGTGCGGTGGTCAGGTCGTCGACCGACGAGACGATCTCGTCCAGCTCGACCGGCACCGCGGTGCGCTCCAGCGGGATCACCGCCCCGTCGGCGAGCCGCTCGCCGCCGGTGTAGGCCGGGGCGAGCTGCACGTACCGGTCGGCCACGAGGGTGGGGATGACCACGGCCGCGAGCGCGTCCGCGGGGACATCCCATCCGTCGTCGAGCTCCAGCTCGGCACGGACCCGGTCACCCTCGGGCACCACCTCGGCGACCCGGCCGATCGGGACACCCAGCACCCGCACGTCAGACCCGGTGTAGAGCCCCACCGCCGAGCCGAAGTAGGCGGTGACCCGGCGCGGCTCGGGCCCGCCGAGGGCCGCGGCGACGCCGAGCGCGACCAGCACCGCGATCGCACCGACCGCGATCGGGCGGGAGTGCTGTTCGATCCAGGACCCGGCGCTCACAGCGTGCACCCCTCGGAGTTGATCGGGCCCACCGACGGGGGCGCGATGTTGCAGAAGTACGCCTCGAACCAGCGGCCGTTGCCGATGATGTTCGCGCCCACCCGGATGACCGGTGCGAGACGCTCGATCCCGAGGGCGAGGTTGTCGCGGTTGCGCTGCAGGATCGCGGTGATCCGCTCCAGCTCGGCCAGTGCCGGGCCGATCTGCTCGCGGTTGTCCTCCACCAGCCCGGTGAACTGCGCCGACATCCGGCGCGCGCCGGCGAGGAAGGAGTCGATCGCCTCCTGGCGCCGGGACAGCTCGGCCAGCAGGAGCTCGCCGTCGGAGAGCAGCCGCGCGAAGGTCTCGTCCCGGTCCGCGAGCACGCCGCTGACCGTGTTCGCCCCGTCGAGCAGCGACGCGATCTCGGCGTCCCGGCTGGAGATGGTGCGGGAGAGCCGCGACAGCCCGTCGAGTGCCCCGCGGACCTCCTCCGGGGAGTCGGCGAACGTGTCTGCCACCACCCGCATGCCCTCGGCGAGCTGCGCGGTGTCCAGCTCACCCACCGTGTCGCTGAGGCCCTCCAGCGCCTGGGTCACGTCGTAGGGCGAGCGGGTGCGCTCCAGCGGGATCGTCGCGCCGGGCTCCAGGGCGGCCGACCCCGCGGGCTCGACCGCGAGGTACTTCTGACCCAGCAGGTCCTTGATCTCGATGGACGCCGAGCTGGCGTCTCCGACCCAGGCCTCGTCGGCCGTGAAACCGACCCGCACGCGGTCCCCGGCCAGCTCGATCGACTCCACGCGGCCGACGCTGACCCCGGCGACCCGGACCTCGTCGTCGTCGCGCAGCCCTGCCGCCTCGGAGAACTCGGCGTGGTAGCTGGGACCGCTCCCGATCACCGGGAGCTCGTCGACGAAGAAGGCACCGAGGATGAAGGCGACGATGACCGTCAGACCGATCACCGCCGTGGGGATCCGGTTGCCCTCGAGGAGGAATCTCATTGCACGCACCTCGGCTGCGGCGCCAGCACCGTGGCGTCCGGGTAGATGTCGGTGAGCTGGACCGGCTCGATGCCCATCGCCGACCAGCCGATCTGGGTGGACACCGAGCACAGGAACAACGAGAAGAAGCTGCCACCCTGGCTGAAGTTGCGCACCATCTTCTCCGCCTTGATCGGCAGGTTCTGCAGGGCGGGCTCGATCTCGCCCTCCTGGTCGGCCAGCCGGCGGGACAGGTCACCGAGCGCGGCGATGTCGCTGCGCAGCGCGGGACGGGCCTCGTCGAGCAGGCCGGCGGTCGTGTCGGTCAGCTCCCCCAGCGCCGCCACGGCGTCGCCGATCGGGCGGCGGTCCTCGGCCAGCCCGCTCACCAGCTGCTGGAGCTGGGTGAGCACCGCGCCGAGCTCGGTGTCCCGGTCGGCGACCGTACCCAGCACCTCGTCGAAGTTGGTGATCACCTCGCCGATCACCGCGTCGCGGTCGGCGATCGCGCCGGTCAGGTCCGCGGTGCGGGTGAGCAGGCTGCGGATGGTGCCGCCCTCACCCTGCAGCACCTGGATGATCTCGTAGGAGAGCTGGTTGACGTCCTGCGGCGAGAGCGCCTGGAACAGCGGCCGGAACCCGTTGAGCAGGGCGGTCAGGTTGAGCGGGCCGGTGGTGCGCTCCAGCGGGATGGTCGCGCCGGGTTCCAGCGCCGGTCCGGGGGCGGCGTCGCCGCGCCCGATCGCCAGGTAGCGCTGGCCCACCAGGTTGCGGTACCGGATCGCGGCCGTCGAGGTCCCCGGCAGCGACCGGTCGGCGAGCACCGTGAACCGCACCTCGGCCAGGGTCTGCTCGACCACCCGGATGTCCTCGACGGACCCGACGCGGACTCCGGCGATCCGCACGTCGTCGCCTTCGACCAGCCCGGTGACGTCGGTGAACCGCGCTGTGTAGCTCGTCCGGTCCCCGGGGCTGTAGTTGGTGATGACGATCGCCAGACCGGTCGTGGCCACGGCCGTGACCACGATGAACACGAGCATCTTCACCAGCGGTGCGACGACCCCACGCAGGTCGACACTCATCGTCCGCCTCCGATCAGGTTCGCCACGGGGTCGGTCTCGCTCTGGTAGCGCGGGGGCAGCGGATGGTCGGACCCGTCCTCGATCGGCCCGCCGGGCAGCGAGTACTCCGGGTGCTCCCCACCGGCGTACTGAGAGGCGTTGATCCCCTCCGGCGGTCCGGGGACGCAGTACGGGGCCCGGTCGTCGACGTAGCGGGCCTCGTCCTGGCCCGGCACGTACTTGCCTCGGCTGCCACCGACCTCGATGTCGAGGTAGAGGCCGGGGAACTCGCGCCCGCCGCCCCACAGGCGGGCGAGCCGCTCGTCCATCACGGCGAGGTTGTCGAAGGTGCAGGCGAACACGGGTGAGTACTGCGCGAGCAGGCCAAGGGTCGGGTTGGCCGCCGCCGCCAGCTCGACGACGGTGGTGCCGTTGAGGTCGAGGAACTGCGTCAGGTCGTCCGACGCGGTGGTGACCATGGGATAGAGCGCGGCGAGCTGCGCCTCCAGCTCGGCGACGGTCCGGCTGGTGACGGTCAGGTCCTCGGCGGCGTCGAGCAGGTCCGGGGCCGCGTCGGTGTAGAGGTCGGCGGTGTCGGCCAGCCCGCTGATGTCGGCCTGCAGGTCCGGCAGGACGGTGTTGAGCTCGGCGACGTAGTCCTGCAACAGCACCGCTGTCTCCCCCAGGTCCGCGCCGTTGCCCGACAGCGCCGTGGACACCGCGTTCAGCGTCATCGCGAGGTCCTGCGGCTGGACCTGGCGCAGCAGCGGGAGCAGGCCGTCGAGCAGGCGCTGCAGCTCGATCGCGCTCGATGAACGGTCGAGGCCGATGACCGCGCCCTCCGTCAGGGGCGCTGTCGTCGACCCGGTGGTCGCGAGGTCGACGAACCGCGGCCCGAAGAGGGTCTTGGGCACCAGCCGGGCGGACACGTCGGCCGGGATCTGATCCACGACTGCGGGGTCGAGTCCGAGCCGCACCTCGACCAACCCGTCGCGCTGGGTGATGGACTCGACGGCGCCGACGATCAGTCCGTCGAGCTTGACGTCGGCGGACTCCTCGAACTGGTCGGGGAGCTCCGTGAGCTGCAGCGTCACCGGCACGACCGGGGTGAAGGCCTTCTGGTACAGCGCCACGGTGAGCACCACGGCGCCGATGACCATCGCGATGAACCCGACTCCGAGCATCCGGATCGCGGTCCGGCTCCATTGCCCGCTCATCCGGCGATCCGGACGGTGGTCGTGGAACCCCAGATGGCCAGGCTCAGCATCAGGTCGAGCAGCGTCACCGCGACCAGCGAGGTGCGCACCGCGTTGCCGACGGCGACGCCGACGCCGGCCGGCCCGCCGCTCGCGGTGTAGCCCGCCCGGCAGTGCACCATGATCACCACCACCGCGAAGAGGAGGACCTTTCCGAAGGACCAGAGCACGTCGCCCGGCGGGAGGAAGAGTTCGAAGTAGTGCTCGTAGGTGCCGGCCGACTGTCCGTAGAACAGGGTCGTGACGACCTGTGAGGAGCCGTAGGAGGACACCAGCCCGATCACGTAGATCGGGACCACCGCGACCAGACCGGCGACGACGCGGGTGGTCACCAGGAAGGGCAGGCTGGGCACGGCCATCACCTCGATGGCGTCGATCTCCTCGGAGATGCGCATCGCACCCAGCTGCGCGGTGAAGCCGCAGCCGACGGTGGCCGAGAGCGCGATACCGGAGACCAGCGGCGCGATCTCGCGAGTGTTGAAGTAGGCGGTGATGAAACCGGTCAGCGCCGCGGCACCGATCTGGTTGAGCGCGGCGAAGCCCTGCAGGCCCACGACGCTGCCGGTGAAGAAGCACATCGCGGTGACCACGCCGACGGTGCCGCCGATCACCGCGAGCGCACCGGAGCCGAAGCTGACCTCGGCCAGCAGCCGGATCACCTCGCGCTTGTAGCGCCGCACGGTGCGCGGTCCCCAGGCGAGGGTCCGCAGGAAGAACAGCATCTGGCTGCCGAGGTCGTCCAGCCACCGGACGGGGGCACCGGCAGCACGCCGCAGCCGCGGGTCGACGAGCAGGCGCAGGTTGTCGCGTTCGGCGGACATCACGATCCCTTGGGCGGGACGACCTGCAGATAGATCGCCGTGAGGATGAGGTTGAACAGGAACAGCAGGAGGAAGGAGATGACCACCGACTGGTTGACCGCGTCCCCGACGCCACGTGGGCCCGGCGGGGTGTTCAGGCCCCGGTAGCTGGCGACGATCCCGGCGATCAGCCCGAAGAGTGCCGCCTTGATCTCGCCGATCGCGATGTCGGAGAGCTGCGAGAGCGCGGAGAACGACGCGATGTACGCCCCGGGCGTGCCGCCCTGCAGCACCACGTTGAAGAAGTAGCCGCCCAACACGCCCACGACGCTGACCATCGCGGAGAGCACGACCGCGACCAGCATCGCGGCCAGCACCCTGGGGACGACGAGCCGCTGGATGGGGGAGATGCCGAGCACCTCCATCGCGGCGATCTCCTCGCGGATGGTGCGGGCGCCGAGATCGGCGCAGATCGCCGAGCCGCCCGCCCCCGCGATCAGCAGCGCGGTGACGACCGGCGCCGCCTGCTGGACGATCGCCAGCACGCCCGCCGACCCGGTGAACGACTGTGCACCCAGCTGCTCTGTCAGCGACGCCAACTGCAGGGCGATCACCGCACCGAACGGGATGGACACCAGCGCGGCCGGCAACATCGTCACGCTCGCGACGAACCACGACTGCTGGATGAACTCCTTGGTCTGGAACGGGGGGCGGAACAGGGCACGGCCGACCTCCCGCGCGAGCGCCAGGAGCTGCCCGATCTCCTGCAGGGCTGTGCTACCAGGGAATCGACCTGCTGCGGTCACCGCGTCCCCTCGTTCCGCTCGTGGCCCGGAGATGGACCGTGATGCTGGTCTCAACGGGCCGGGCAGGCAGAGGTAACGGTCATCGCCCAAAATAGTTAGCCGCGGTTAACGCCCGGTGCGCTCGGCGACAGTTGCGCGACGGGGGAAGTCGCGTCAGCGCACCGCGGAGCGCGGGTCGACGTCCGAGCCGAGCCGGGCGCGCAGAGCCGGGTCCGTACGGGCACGGTCGAGCAGGTCGAGAACCAGCAACGGGTCGGCGTCGAGCCGGTCGACCGGCAGCGGCAGCCCGCCGTTCCAGGTCGGGACCTCCTCGGCCGACCACGGCCCGTCCGTCCCCCGTCTGCGCATCGCGGGCGCGCTCGTCACCACCCCGATCAGGCGTCCGCGGTACGGCGCCCGGGCCACGATCGAGACGACGGCGTCCCACTCCACAGCCACCGATCCGGACGGCGAGCGGTACTCGAGCCCGGCCGGGACGACGACGAGCTCCTCGACGCCGTGCAGCCGGCGGACCGCCGCCGCGACCGGCCAGGCGACGCCGAGCAGCCCGAGGCATGCCACGACCCACGCCGGGCCGGGCGCCAAGAGCAGAGCCCCGGCGGTGAGGGCGACCGCTCCCGCCGTGACGGCCGAGGCGACGGCGACGCCACGGGCCCCGGGCACGGCGACGCCGTTCTCGTCGAAACGCTCGGAGCGCCCCCGAACCACGGTCAGCCGCCGCGGGCGGTGCGCCGCCGCGGCGACGATCCCGATCACCGCGGAGCCGACGAGCGCCACCCCGGCGAGCACGAGCACCGACCCGATCACGGACCCGACGTCGTCGCGACCGATGCTCACCACGCCCGTCCAGAGCAGCAGCGCACCGAATCCGAGGACGCACCCCGAGCGCAGGACGAGCCCGATCATCGACCGCTTCGGCCACTCCGCGGGCCAGCGCACCCCGGCCACGGCTTCGGACATCGCGCCTCCCCCGCTCGGATGTCGACACCGTATCGGACCCCGGTCTCGTGCCGGATCGGGTCCGGCCTCGTTCAGAGCGTGCGCGAGATGATCTCCTTCATGATCTCGTTGGTCCCGCCGTAGATCTTCTGCACCCGCTGGTCGGTCCACGCACGGGCGATCCGGTACTCGCTCATGTAGCCGTAGCCGCCGTGCAGCTGTACACATTCGTCGATCACGCGCATCGCACGCTCGCTGGTCCACCACTTGAGCATCGCGACCGTCGGGATGTCGAGCTCCCCGGCGAGGTGCTTGGTGATGCAGTCGTCGAGGAACACCCGGCACACCCGGGCCTCCGTCGCGGCCTCGGCCAGGGTGAAGCGGGTGTTCTGGAACGAGAAGACCTCACGGCCGAACGCCGAGCGATCCTTGGTGTAGCGGACGGTCTCCCGCACGGCCATCTCCATCGCGGCCACCGAGGTGATCCCGATGAGCAGCCGCTCCTGGGGAAGCTGCTGCATCAGCTGGACGAAGCCCTGGCCCTCGGTACCGCCCAGCAGGTTCCCGACCGGGACGCGGACGTCGTCGAAGAACAGCTCGGCGGTGTCCTGGCCCTTGAGCCCGACCTTGTCCAGGATCCGCCCGCGGCGGAAGCCCGCGCGCTCGGCCTCCACGACGAGCAACGAGATACCCTGCGCACCCGCCGCGGGGTCGGTCTTGGCCACCACGAGGACCACGTCGGCCTGGCCACCGTTGGTGATGAACGTCTTCGCGCCGTTCACCACGTAGTCGTCGCCCTCACGAACCGCTTTCGTCTGCACGTTCTGGAGATCGGATCCGGTGCCGGGCTCGGTCATCGCGATGGCGCCGACCCACTCCCCGCTGGCCAGCTTCGGAAGCCAGCCCAGCTTCTGCTGCTCGGTCCCGTAGGCGAGCACGTAGTGCGCCACGATCGCGTTGTGCAGGGCCACTCCCCAGCAGCTGTCCCCGCAGGCGGCCTGCTCCTCGATCAGCACGGCCTCGTGCGCGAAGTTGCCGCCGCCGCCGCCGTACTCCTCGGGGATCGACAGGCACAGCAGGCCGACCTCCCCCGCCTTGTTCCACAACTCCCGGTCGACCTGCTTCTGCTCCATCCAGCGGTCCTGGTGGGGAGCCAGCTCCTTCTCGCAGAACGTGCGGGCCATGTCGCGGAAGTCGTCGAGGTCGGTGTTCATCCACGGGGATCGGGTGGCGCTCATGGTTCCTCCGGAAGGGCTGGTTCGGACGTCAGGCCGGACGGCCCGGCGCGACGGGAAGGCGGGCGAGGCCGCGGAACGACAGGCCGGGACGCCAGGTCGCCGTGCCTGCGGTGGCCAGCTCGGGGAACCGGGCCAGCAGGCGGGGGAAAAGCTCGACCGCCTCCAACCGGGCCAGCGGTGCCCCCAGGCAGAAGTGCAGGCCGCCGCCGAAGGAAAGGGGCGCGGCCTGACGGCGGGTGATGTGCAGGGAGTCCGGATCGGTGTAGACCTCCGGGTCACGGTTGCCGGCGCCGAGCAGCATCAGGACGACCTGGCCTGCCCCGACCTCGACGTCTGCGACCGCGGTGTCGACCAGTGCCGTCCGGCCGTCGGTCTGCACCGGGGCGTCGAACCGCAGCATCTCCTCCACGGCGTGCCCGGCCAGGCCGGGACGCTCACGCAGCAGGGCGGCCTGCACCGGCGCCCCGAGCAACGCCGCCAGGCCGTTGCCGATCAGGTTGGTCGTGGTCTCGAAGCCCGCCGCGAACAGCAGGATCGCGGTGCCGACGCACTCGTCGTCGTCGAGTTGGTCCTCGCCGCGCGCGGTGGCGAGCCGGCTGAGCAGGTCGTCGCCAGGGCGTCGTCGCTTCTCGGCGAGCAGGTCGCCGACGTAGGCCGCGAGCTGGTCCTCGGCGTGCACCGCGGCCTCCACCGCAGCGACGTCGGCGCTGGGCTCCAGCGGGGCCACCAGGTGCCGCACCCACGGCGCGGCGACCGCGAGGTCGATGTCCGGGACACCCAGCAGGTCGCCGATCACCCCGACCGGCAACGGCAGGGCCAGCTCGGTGACGACGTCGAGGACGTCACGCCCGGCGAACCCGTCGAGCAGCGCGTCGATCCGCCGCACCACCGCCGGGCGCAGCGCCTCGACGTGCCGAGGGGTGAACACCGACGACACCAGCCGCCGCAGCCGGGTGTGGTCGGGCGGGTTGCGGAACAGCATGGTGCGACGGAACCGGCGCAGAGCCTGCCGACGCAGGTCCTCGGGCACGGCGGCGAGTTGGAAGCCCAGCGACTCGTCCATCTTGCCCAGCGCCCGGTTGCGTAGCGCCGCCTCGCAGTCGCGGTACCCGCTGAGCACGAGCAGACCGGCGGCGGTCCGCAGCCGCGGTGCCCGTTCGCGCAGGCGCCGGTACCCGGCGTACGGGCCGGGGGCCCCGTGGTCGGTCAGCAGCACCTCCATCAGCGTCTGCTCCGCGTCCGGGTCGGCCCCCGCGAGCCCCTGTGCGATCACGCGGTGAGCCGGGTCAGGCGCACCGGGAGCCCGTCGGCCGGGACGGGCAGCGAGGTGTTGTCCCAGCGGGGCCGGTACCCGGGCTCGACGCTCCACCGATGCGTCCGCAACATCTCGTGCAGGATCGCGGTGACCTCCAGTGTGCCGAACGCCATCCCGATGCACTTGTGCACGCCACCCCCGAACGGGATCCAGGCGTCGCGATGCGACCTGTCCTCGTTGCGGGGCTCGGCGAACCTGTCCGGGTCGAAGGTGTCGGGGTCGGTCCAACAGCCGGGGTCGAAGTGATTCACCGCTCCGGCGACCAGAACCAGCGTGCCCCGGGGGATGTGGTGGCCCAGCAGGGCGGTGTCGGTGACCGTGCGGCGCATGACGACCGGGACCGGCGCGACGAGCCGCAGCGACTCCTTGACCACCAGATCGAGCGTGCGCAGGGTGCGCAGGGCGGCCATGTCCAGGGGCGCATCACCCAGGGCGAGTGACTCCTCGCGCGCCCGTTCCTGCCACTGCGGGTTCGCCGCGAGGTAGTAGGCCGCCGCGGCGCTGGTGATGGTGGAGGTGTCGTGCGCCGCCATCATCAGGAAGATCATGTGGTTGATGACGTCGGCGTCGCTGAAGGCCTCCCCGTCCGGTGTACGGGCCTGGCACAACGCCGAGAACAGATCGTGGCCCGGTTGCGCGCGTTTGCCCGGCAGGTTCTCCGCGAAGTAGCTCTCCAGGACCGCCCGGCCACGCAACCCCGCGCGCCAACGGGTGCCGGGCACGTCCCACTTCACCAGAGCGCTCGCCGCGCGCACGCAGTCGACGAACGCTCGGTTGATCCGCTCGGTCTCCGGCCCCGTGCGCTCGTCCATGAAGACCCTGGTCGCGACGTCGAGAGTCAGACGCTTGAGCTCGGGGTAGATCCGGACGGATCGGTCGGTGGGCCAGGTCGGAACGGTGTCGCGGACGCACGGAACCGTCTGGTCGACGTAGCCGGCGAGCCGGTCGGCCGTGAAGGCATGCTGCATGACGCGGCGGTGCGCGCGGTGCTCGTCGAAGTCGAGCAGCATCAGTCCACGCCCGAAGAACCGGTCGATCAGGTAGCGCCACCCGTCCTGCGAGTAGGCCTTGTCCGCGTTGGCCAGCACCGCACGGGTGGCTTCCGGGCCGGCGGCCATCACCACGCGCTCGCCTAGGAAACCGGTCCAGGACACCGGCCCGTAACGGGCGTGCCGGGCACGGGTGAAGTCACTGCCGTACCGGATGTACTCGAGCGTGCGCCCGAGCACCGGCAGACCCTGGTGACCCGGAACGGCCGCCAGGCCGGGCGGCGCGGTGGCGAGATCGACCGGGCGACCGCGGACCGCACCGCGCAGCACTGCGGCATCGACGGAAGCCGGCAGCGGCGCCAGCAACACCGTGGACAGCCGCTCGCGAGCCGCCCGGACCATCTGCGGGACCATGAGTACCTCCGAAGGAATGAATGGCACCACGTTAGACACAGATGCAAAATGTGTCCAGCGCCTTGACTCAGTAGGCTCTGGCGTCGAGACTCCGTGCATGGTCGCCCGTTCCCTCGCCGAGCGGACCCATCGACTCATGCGCGATGAGGCCCTCGACGTCGCCGCCCACCTCCTCGTCGCGGGTGGGTGGCGGGGCCTGCGGCTGCAGGACGTCGCCGACCGGGTCGGGGTAAGCCGGCAGACCCTCTACAACGAGTTCTCCAGCAAGCAGGGCCTGGCCGGAGCCCTGGTCCTCCGACTCACCGAGCAGTTCCTCGACAGTGTGGAGGTGGCGCTCGGCGGCGAGCGGGATCTCTACACGGCCTGGGTCGCGGCCGTACGGATGACGGTCCGGCGTGCCGGCGACGATCCCCTGCTCCGCGCCATCCTGACCGGCCACGGCAGCGAGGAGCTCCTCCCCCTGCTCACCACGCAGAGCGAGCCGGTCGTGCAGGTGGCGCGCGACCGGGCGAGCACCTTCCTGCTGCAACGCTGGCCCGAACTGGACCCGCGCGACGTCACCACCGCGTCCGAGGTGGCCACCCGGCTCGCCATCAGCCACGTCGTGACCCCCCTGCACGACGCGTCGACGGTGGCCGAGCAGATCGCGACCGTGGTGACACGCTTCCTCGGCCAGGATCCGGAGCCCGGCCCGGCCGCGTGAGTCCTGGATGGACTCCATCCGCCGGTTCACCTCGTCCAGCGCGGTGGGCGGCGTGCGGTCGCGGCCCCCGGTGGCAGCCCCGAGCGCGGCAGCGACGGGGATCCCGGGCCCAGCGGGCCGGAGCGGGTCAACGCCTGCCGCGGCCCAGCGCCCATGCCCCGCCGACCGCCGCCATGAGGAGGGCCCGGTCACGGCGGCGGGCCCGCATGTCGGCGCGGTCCTCCTGCAGCGAGCCCCGGCGGTGCGCGTCGCCGATCCGGAACGTCAGGTCCTTGTCGACGACATCGGCGAGGAACGTGCGGGCGGCGTGCGGGACCTCGGTCGCCGCGAGCAGGGTCTCGACCCCGGTACGGATCGCCAGGTTCGGCGACAGGTAGTCGCGCGTCATCGCGAACAGGATGTCGTTGAGCTCGTCCTGGAACACGTCGACCATGGACAGGTGCGGCGCGAGGTAGCGCACGCAGCCGTCGATGTTGGCGAACGACTTGGTGATCAGGGCGATCATCGGGCTGGTCGCCACGCCGCGGGCGGTCGCGAACCGAAGCACGTTGGTCAGGGAGACGCCGAGGTTGAGGTTGTCCATCGACGCCCCGCCAACGGTGGGGAGGTAGCGGGTGACGTCGCTGGCGAAGCCGGGCAGGTCGGCCCACGTGGTCGCGCGGCCGAGCTCGAGCCAGGAGCGGGCGAACCCGGCGCCGTCGTTGAGCGCCATGTTGAGCAGCAGCAGCGCCAGCGCGACCGACGTGCGGGTGTCGACCTTGCCGACCATGCCCCAGTCGATGATGTAGGCCGGGGAGCCGGGCTGGACGAAGACGTTGCCGGGATGGGGGTCGGCGTGGAACACGCGGTCGACGAAGAAGCTGCGGTAGGACCACGCCAGCAGCTGGCGGCCGATCTCGTCGCGCTCGTCGTCGGCGAACCGGTCGCGGTTGACGTCGCGGATGGACCCGCCCGAGGCCACCGTCTGCACCAGCACCTGCGGGGTGTCGTGCACGACCTCGGGGATGCGGAGGCGGTCGAACCGCGCCACGGTCGGTCGCCCGAGCTCCATGTTCTCGGCCTCGATCCGGAAGTCCAGCTCCGGGCGCATCGCGGTGAAGATGACGTCGAGGATGGCCTCCATGTCGATCACCTCGTTGAACCGCGCGGTGCGCTTGGCCACCATCCGCACGGCGCGCTGCAGCACGACCATGTCGTCCTGCATCGCCTCGCGGACGGCGGGCCGCTGGATCTTGAGGACCACGTCCTCCCCGTTGCGCAGCGTGGCCTTGTACACCTGCGCGAGGGAGGCCGCGCCGAGCGGCCGGTCCTGCTTGATCTCGGCGAACATCTCGCGCCAGGCGGGGCCGAGGTTGGCCTCGAGGACCGGCTCGAAGTCGGCGAAGGGCCGCACGGTGACCTGCTCGTGCAGGTTCTGGAACTCCTCGATCATGGCCGGCGGGCAGAGGTCGGGCCGGGTCGAGAGCATCTGGCCGACCTTGATGTAAAGCGGCCCGAGGTCCTCCAGCGCGGCCCGCACGGCCCGCGCGCGGCGCCGCGAGCCGTCGACGTTGCCCCTGCCGCCGCGCCGGATGCCGACCGAGCCGGCCACCTCGCCCGCCACGAGCCCGGCGAGCACCCGCGCCACCAGGCGGACGCGGTCGCGGGTGGCCATCAGGAGCGCCGGTGCGGCGCACCGGAGCGCCCGAGCAGTGCCTGCTCCGCCTGGTAGGAGCGTTCGGCCTGCCCCACGATGCCGTCCAGGACGAGGTCGACGTGGTCGACGAGGATCTGCCGGAGCAGGAAGTGCAGGCGGGCGATCATGCCGTGCTCGCAGGTGATCGCGCCCCGGTAGCCGACGCGCACGGCGCCGGAGCCGACGTCGGTCAGGGTGAGCGTTCCCGCGTAGCCGAGAACCAGCTTCGGCGCGGTGAGCTGCACGGCCACCTCCCGTCCCGGGACCACGGGGGTGACCGCGGCGCTGCCGGGGATCTTCCACTGCACCGGACCGACCTTGAGCCGCGCGTCGAAGGCGGCGGTGAGGTCCGCGGAGTCGGTCTCGTAGGCGATGACCTCGGGGATGCAGTCGAGGTACCCGTGCACGACGCTCACCAGCGGCCAGACCCGCTCCGCCGGGATGGCGAACGACCGCGTCTCGTCGGCCTCAATGCGCATCGTGTTCCATCCCGTTCCGATCGTCGGATCGATCGCGCCGGTCACCCGGCGCCTCCCTGGCCCGCCGCTCGGCCGGCCGGTCCGGGCGGATGGCGCCCGCCCAGGGGTCGCGGGTCGACGGGCCGCTGCCGAGCACGGCGGGCAGCAGTGCCGTGACGGCATCGCGCAGAGTACCCAGACCCTGGGCGAGGGCGCCCGAGGACTGTTGCCGCGCCTGGTGGCGCAGCAGGTCGGCCAGCACCAGACGCGTGCAGTCGGTGCCGGTGTCGTGCGCGACCGCGGTGAACGTGCCGCCGGACCGGACGTGGTCGGCCAGGCGCTCGAAGGCGACCACGTGCCGCCCGTCGAGGTCGTAGAGCCCGGCCTCGTCACGCCGCAGCCGCATGGGCGGACACTCCATCGTGGTCCTCCTACGGAGCGGCGGTGGGCCGCCGGGACGGCCCACCGCCGGGGGGGTGCACCGATCAGCGGGTGGCCGTGGTGGCCGGCTTCGCCTTGGCCAGGGTGTCGACCTTGGCGCTGAGCTCCGCGAGCGAGGCCTGGAGCCGGGCCAGGTCGGCGTCGGTGTGGTCGTCGTCCTCGTTGGACACGGCCTTCGAGACACCGGTGCGGACGTCGGACTCGACGTCACGGCCGCGGTCGATGAGGTCGTCGACGAGGTCCTTGCTGTTGTCGACGACGTCCTGCAGGAACTTGGTCAGGGAGTTGGAGCGCCGAGCCATGTGATCTCCTTCGTCGGGTCGTGCCGGCGGCAGGATGCCGTCGGTTCCCCGGCCGCGGTGGCCGGAAGTCGTTGCGCGGGTTCAGACCGCGGCGGGTGAGGTGGCGGGGAGGGCGTCGCTGGAGTGGCCGGGGGCGAGGGACGCGTCGGGGTCGAGGGCGACCGCGGCGTTGTTGACCGCCGTGGCGACCTCCCCGAACCCGACGGAGATCAGCTTCACCTTGCCGGGATAGGTGGTGACGTCACCGGCGGCGTAGATCCCGTCCAGGTTGGTGCGCATGGCGGTGTCGACGCGGATGGACCGGCCGTCCAGCTCCAGTCCCCAGTCCTTGATCGGCCCGAGGTTCATCAGGAAGCCCAGCGCCGCGACCACGACCTGGGCCGGGAGCACCTCCGGCTCCTCGCCCTTCGCCTGGACCTCGATGCCGTCGACGGCACCGTTGCCCCGCACCGCGTTCACCGTGGCGTCGAGGATCAACCGGCAGGCGCTGGCGCGCAGCAGCTGCACGGAGTGCTCGTGCGCGCGGAACTGCAGGCGACGGTGCACCAGGGTGACCGAGGTGGCGCGGGGCAACGCCGCGAGCGCCCAGTCCACCGCCGAGTCACCGCCTCCCACGACCACGACGTCCTTGCCGTCGAGCACGTCGAGCTGCGGCACGAAGTAGCGCAGCCCGCGGTCGAGGAAGTCCTCGGCCGAGCACGGCAGCGGCCGCGGGGTCACCGCGCCCACCCCGCTGGTGATCACGACCGCCCCGGCGTGGATCCGCCGTCCGGTGGCCGTGCGGATCGTCCACCGCTGCCCGGAGCGCTCCAGCTCCACCGCCTGCTCACCCAGGACGTAGGTCGGGTCGAACTGCGCGGCCTGGCTGGCCAGGCCGTCGACCAGCTGTTGGCCCCGCACGGCCGGCAGGCCCGCGACGTCGTAGATGTTCTTCTCGGGGTAGATCGCGCTGACCTGTCCACCGAGCTGCGGTTGGGCGTCGAGGACGGCGGTGCGGAGCCCGCGGAAGCCCGCGTAGTAGGCGCCGTACAGGCCGGCCGGGCCGGCGCCGATCAGCAGCAGGTCGACGTCGATGTCGTCGGGCATGGCAGTGGCTCCTTCGCGGACCTCAGTCCTCGTCCTTCTCGAATCCGGCGACGAAGCTGGTGTCGGTCAGCACGTCGACGTTCGAGGAGCCGCCGGGCGACCCCACCTCGTCGAACAATGCCTTCGCGGACTCCTGGAACGGCTTCCACTCAGCCGTGACCTTCTGGCCCGGCACGATCGCCTCGACCGGGCACACCGGCTCGCAGGCGGCGCAGTCGATGCATTCCGTGGGGTGGATGTACAGCATCCGGCCGCCCTCGTAGATGCAGTCGACCGGGCACTCCTCGATGCACGACTTGTCCATGACGTCGACGCACGACGGGCCGATCACGAATGCCACGGGGACTCCTCGGGGGTAGGTGGGACGGCGCCGGGCGCGCCGCGTGGACTGCGCCCGGCGCCGGCGTCGTCAGGCGTTCGCGCCGACCAGCGCAGCCTTGATCTCGCGCTCGTCCGAGTCGCCGAAGTGGTCTTCCATCTCCATCGGCGAGTAGTCCTCGTCGATCTCGTAGACGTCGCGGCCGCGCGCGCTCTCGATCGACTCCATCCGCCGGTTCACCTTGTCCAGCGCGTAGTCGCTCATCTCGTCGATGGAGATGCCGAACGGCGTGGGCTTGCCCTCGCTCTCGTACTGGTCGAACAGGGCGACGATGAGCTGCAGGGCGGGCGGCAGGAGCTCCTGCATCCGCTCGTCGACGACGTCCCAGTTCTTGTCGTCGGCCGCGACGTGGCGACGGCAGGTGAAGGTGCCCCACGCCATGTGGCGCCGCTCGTCGTCGCCGATGAGCTTCACCAGGCGCTGCATGCCGGGGAGGATGTCGCGGCTCGCACACACCTTGGCCCAGGCGTAGTAGCCGGTGAGCGCCAGGGTGCCCTCGACGACGTGGTTGTAGGTGACCGAGGCCCGGATCTGGTTGGCCGGGGTCGGGTCCGTCATCAGGGCGTACATCGAGTTCGGCAGTTCTTGCTTGAAGATCGTGTCGTAGGCCGGGCTGTACTCGACGTGACTGTGCAGGTCTGCGCTCAGGCCGACCGCGTCGAACCACAGCCGGAAGGCCTGCATGTGCTTGGCCTCCTCGAAGATGAACTGCGTGACATACGCCTCGTCGGCCAGCCGACCCTCGGCCGCCATCGCGTGCGCGAACGGCTGCATGTCCTGCGTCACCGACTCCTCACCGGCCATGAACTGCGAGGCCAGGACCAGCGTCATCCGCTGCTCGTCCTCGGTCATCGCCTCGAAGTCGGCCCTGTCCTGCGAGAAGTCGATGTCCTCGGGGTTCCAGAACTTCTTGTTGCCCTTGCGGAACAGGCGCATCGGGAACGACTCCATGCGGAGACCGTCGTGGGACAAGCTGCCCCAGCCGTTGCGCTTGTTGTGCTCGATGATCCGGTCGATGGCCATGTCCGGTCTCCTTCAGGTCGTAGCGGTGGGGTCGGTTCGCGCTGCTGTCAGTAACGGATGAGGCCGCGGATGTTGAGCCCGGCCCGCATGTCGTCGTAGCCCTGGTTGATCTCCTCGAGGCGGTACTCACGGGTGATCAGCTCGTCGAGCTTGAGCTGTCCGTTGTTGTAGAGCTCCAGAAGCCGGGGGATGTCGTGCTGGGCGTTGGACGACCCGTAGAGCGCGCCCTTGATCGTCTTTTCGTAGAGGGTCATCTCCAGCAGCGACGCGGTGATCGTCGTCTCCTCCGGATGACCGATCGCCGTGATGACCACCCGGCCGCGTTTGCCCACCAGGGCCAGCGCCGAGCCGGTCTCGGCTCCTTCGGCCACACCGGTCGTCACGATGCAGGCGTCGGCGAGCTGACCGCGGGTCAGGCCGCTCACGATCTCCCAGGCGGAGTCGGCGGACTCGGCGACGTGCGTGGCACCGAACTCGGCGGCCCGCTGGCGCTTGTACTCCACCGGGTCGACGGCGACGATGTAGCGGGCGCCCGCGATGCGTGCGCCCTGGATGGCGTTCATGCCGATGCCGCCGGCACCGAGCACCACGACGGTGTCGCCGGCACGCACCTCGGCGGAGCGCACCGCGCTCCCGTAGCCGGTGGTGACGCCGCACCCGATCAGCGCGGCCTTGTCCAGCGACGTGCCCTGGTCGACCTTGACGACGGAGGCGACCGGCACGACCGTGTATTCGGAGAACGTGCCGAGCAGGCACATCTGCCCGATGTCCTCGCCGCGGGCGTGGAAGCGGTAGCCCCCGTCGAGCTGCGGGCCCATCATGACGGCACCGCCGAGGTCGCACAGGTTCGTCATGCCGCGGGCGCAGTAGGAGCAGCGGCCGCAGGACGGCAGGAAGGTCAGGACGACCGAGTCGTCGACCTCGAGGTCCTCGACCCCGGCACCGAGCTCGACGATGGTGCCCGCTCCCTCGTGCCCGCCCACGACGGGTAGCGGGAACGGGAGGTCGCCGGTCACGAGATGCTCGTCGGAGTGGCACAGGCCGCTCGCGGTCAGCTTGACCAGGACCTCGCCGGGCCCGGGCGGATCGAGGTCGATCTCCTCGACCTCCCACTTCTGGCCCAGGCCCCAGAGCACTGCTGCCTTCGTCTTCATTGACTACTCCTCACCATCGAGATGCTGTGCACAGCGTCACAACGATCTGCCGCTGCGTCACCGGGCCGGCCGCGCCAACGGTGGCCCGGGTGGGCCACCGCGGGACGCGCCGGCGGCGACGCACGGACCGCGCGGGCCGCTACGATCCTCGCCATGTCCTCGCC